>JBDRTY010000001.1:308832-621838 GCA_039801085.1 candidate division WOR-3 bacterium
CGGCGGTGGACAGTGCGCGGGTGGCTGGTAACTCACACCGGCTTCAGGGCAAGGATACGCTTGCCCTGAGTGCCAAGTTTGTTGACGAGGGGCAGGCGAACTCGGTTACCAGCGGGATGATCACGGACGGGCAGGTTGGTAATGCCGACCTTGCTGACAATGCGGTCAACTCGGCAAAAATTCAGGATGGCACGATTACCAATTCTGACATTTCGGCAACTGCCGGCATCAGCGATTCCAAGCTTGCCGGCACCGGCACAGTGGTCACCAACCTCAATGCTGACCTGCTGGATGGTAACCATGCTTCAGCTTTCCTGACCATCGCCAATGACTACGGCCGGAGCGGAGTTGCGACTGATCTGTATGAAGGAACATTAACTCTGAGCGCCAAATATGTCAACGAGGGGCAGACCGCTGGTGGTGATTTAACCGGAACCTATCCTAACCCGACGATTGCCAATAATGTCGTTACTTCGGCTAAGATTCAGGATGGAACAATCATCTCCGCCGATATTGCCAATGGTACAATTTTAGGAGCAAACCTGCATCAGATGGGCGCCACCACCGGTCAGGTACTGAAATGGACCGGTTCTACCTGGGCACCGAGAAATGATAGTATCGGGGCGGGCGACAATGCCTGGGTCCGCGGAGCGCCGGACTCGGTGCTTTATACCATCAGGCAGCTGGGTATCGCCCGTGGTGGTGCTTATAATATGCTTTACGGCATCAACCGCCATACCCACACCAATCTGGGCTATGCCTGTACTACCGGTGTCAACGGGGGGAGCCATGCTGGCTGTGCAGTAGGAGGTGGTTTCTATAATAATTCCACAAATGACTACACTACCGTTGCCGGTGGTGTTCAAAATACCGCAAGCGGTGCCCGCTCGATGGTTGGTGGGGGCAGCGGGAACCGTGCAACAGGTGATTTTGCAGCAGTTCTGGGAGGTTCTTCCAACGCAGCAGTAGGAAATCACAGTTCTATTGGTGGCGGATTTTGCAATGCTGCCAGCGGTGACTTTGCTACGGTGGCGGGCGGTGCGCGCGACACAGTCTTCGGGGTTTATGGCAGTGCACTTTCCGGCTACGACAATCTTGGCGGTGACGGGAATGCTGATACCGCAGCAACTGTTGCTGGTGGCTTTAGAAACTCTGCCACTGCCAAGTTTACTTTTGTCGGCGGTGGCTACATTAACACCGCCAGCAATAATTACGCAACGGTCGGGGGCGGCTATACCAATACCGCCAGTGGTAATTACTCAACGGTTGCTGGTGGCGTCAATAATACCGCCAGTGCTCAGGATGCAACGGTCGGTGGTGGTGAATACAACCGGGCAACAGATATGTTTACGACGGTCAGTGGCGGATGGAGCAACCATGCAAGCAATACCGGGGCAGCGATAGGAGGCGGGGGGTTCAATACCACCAGCGGTAATTACAGCACCGTCGGTGGCGGGATGGAAAATACCGCGAGCGGCAGTATGAGCACAGTCGGTGGTGGTTATCGCAATGTCGCCAGTGGCGGTTATGCCGTAGTTGGCGGTGGTTGGGCTGATACGGTAAAAGGTTATCTCGGCGGAGTGCTTTCGGGATTCAGCAATCTTGCCGGAGATGCAGCTGAGGATACCGGAGCGACAGTCACTGGTGGCTATGAGAATGCAGTGACCGCCAAATATGCTTTTATCGGCAGCGGTAGGTTAAATTATGCCAGCGGCATTTACAGCACGGTCGCTGGCGGCATCCGGGATAGTGCGATAGGCGACTATTCTTTCGTAGGTGGTGGTGTCAACAATGTCAGTCGTGGTGATTACTCAACCGTGTGTGGTGGCTACATTAACATCGCTGACGGTAGCGATGCCTTCATAGGAGGGGGTGATTTTAATACCGCCAGCGGCGGTTTAAGCGTAGTAGCTGGTGGATGGAGGAATAATGCCTCAGGCAATAACTCCACCATTTGTGGGGGGCAGTACAATCTGGCAAGTGAGCCATATGCAACAGTTTGCGGTGGCTACGCCGATTCATCCGTGGGTTATTTCAGTTTTACTGCCAATAATCACTCGGTAGTCTTTTATACCAACTCTGCTGCCTTCAACGGTCAGAGCGCTACCGCCTCCAACCAGCTCCGCTGCGGCACCCTATCCAAGGCAGGTGGAAGCTTTACCATTGACCATCCGCTTGACCCCTACGGCAAGATCCTCAATCACTACTTTATTGAGGGTCCGGAGATGCGCAATCTCTATGATGGTGAGGTTGTGCTGGATGCATCGGGTCGTGCCACTGTCCATCTGCCAGAATACTTCAGCGCCCTGAACCGCAGACCGCGAATCCAGCTGACCGGTGTCGGGACTTCCAATGTCTATGTTGCTGTGGACATCAGAGGAAATACCTTTGTAATCGGCGGCAAGCCGGGTACCAAGGTCTACTGGCAGGTGACCGGTGAGCGGCAGGATGTCTCGGCTGAGGTGATCCGGCGGCTGATGCCGGTGGAGCAGAAAAAGGCTGGTGAACTTGCCGGCAGGATGCTGGATGACGAGTTCCTCTCCGGCTGTATGGAGCAGCTGGAGCGCGAAGGCAAGGCGCAGGGTATTGATTTCCGCACTGCTGCGGGCAGACAGCGCTATGAGCAGATGAAGAATCCGCCGCAACTGGAAAGGAAGATAATGGAGGAGCGATGAAACCGTTTATCTCTCTTCTGGGAGTCATCCTGCTGGCTTTGATAGTTTCTGCCCAGCCCTACCGGTGTGACTGGCAGGTGGTGGCAGCAGGTGGCGGTATACTTGCCGGTGATTACCGCTGTGGTGCCACCATCGGTCAGACTGCAACCGGCAGGATGAGCGGAACCAACCTGCTGGCGCTCATCGGCTTCTGGCAGCCGGAGCCGGCAGTCGGGCTGGAGGAAAGACAGCAGTTTGACCAGTAGGCGGTGTCGCCGCTGGTGACCCGGCTTTACCAGCCCGCACCCAACCCGTTTCTCCGCCGGACGGTCGTCTGCTACTCGCTGGCACAGGCGGGTCCGGTCAGTCTGCAGATCCTTGACCTTTCCGGCAGAGTGGTGCGGACACTGGTGAACGCAATCCAGAAGCCGGGTGTTTACCGTCTGGTCTGGGATGGACAGGACGGTTCAGGCAGAGCGCTTGCCGGCGGGGTCTACTTCTGCCAGTTCTGTGCCGGTGCTCACCGCCAGACGGTGAAACTGCTCTTCGGACGCTGAGACTGAGTCAGAAGCTCAAGCGGGGCGGGGAGAACCCGTCCCGCTTTTTTATAAATACTTAAAAGGTGAATTTTAATACTAAGTTGATTTTCTGCAATGACTTAGGGGCTAGCCCCGGGCATGCCCCTCAGCGGCTGGGGAGAGGGGATCCGGCTGAAAATCTGGTATGAGGTACTGTCGAGATTGCCGGTCCAAAGCAGGGATATCAGCGGGCAGAGATGCCGGCACGCTGTGCCGATTTGACGAGGATGTCATATTCAATATTGACCTTTGACCCCGGACGCAGGTGCTTCAGGGTGGTGTTTTCCCAGGTGTGGGTGATGATGCTCGCGGTGAATTCGTTCTGCCGGCAGTGCTGGATCGTCAGGCTGACCCCGTCAACCGCAATTGAGCCCTTTTCCACCAGATACCGGCGGTTTTCGGGCCGGACCGCAATCACCAGCCGGATGGCACCGGTGCCACGCTGAACGGACTTTACCCTTGCGACTTCGTCAATATGGCCAAGCAGGATATGACCGCCGAGCCGGTCGCCAGCCTTAAGCGCCCGCTCCAGGTTGACCTGCGCTCCAGTCCGCAGACTGCCCAGTGTGGTCTGGCTGAGTGTCGGAGCGGTCGCCTCGGTTTCAAAACCGGTTGCCGTTACTCTGGTTACGGTGAGGCAGCAGCCGTTGACCGCAACACTTTCACCCGGTTTGAGTTCGGCGGCAAAGGGTGCAGTGATCTCAAGATAACGGCGGGCACCGGCAGCGGTAATCCGGCGGACCTTACCCTGCGCCTCAACTAAACCGGTAAACATAACCCTCGGTAAGGATGTCATCACCCAGTTCAACATGGCGGACATCGCGCAGGGTGATGGCAGTATTCAGGCTGCGCGGTCTGAGCCCGGCGCTGAACAGTTTTCCCGGTCCAAGTATCCTCGGTGCCTGAAAGATATACGCCTTGTCCACAACCCCGGCCTCCAGGGCAGAGGAGGCGACGGTCGCTCCCCCTTCAATCAGGACCGAGGCGATCTGCCGGTGGTAAAGCTCATTTAATATGTCCTGCCAGTTCAGCCGGTTCCGGCGGTCGAGCCGGACCCGGACAACCTCCGCACCTTTGCCTTCGAGCATCCGGATCCGGTTCTGCTGCCGGCAGGCAGTGAAGACCAGCACCGGTCCGGGTTCGGCAAAGAGCCGACTGTCAGGCGGAATCCGGAGGCTGGAGTCCAGAACGATCCGGTGGAGCCGTTTTTCGCCGTTCAGCCGGCAGGTGAGGCGCGGATTGTCCTTGATTACCGTATTGACCCCGACCAGGACCGCATCTGCCATCAGGCGCAGAAACTGCCCCACCGCCCGCGCCCGTTCGCCGGTGATCCACTGCGATTCGCCTTCATCGGTTGCCATCATGCCGTCCAGGGTCGCTGCCACCTTGAGCATGACGAAGGGGCGGTGTTCGCTCATATAGGTGATATAGGCTTCGTTGAGCCGGCGTGCCGCCTTTGCCAGCAGTCCGACCTCAACCGTAATTCCCTGACGGCGCAGACAGCGGACACCGGCACCGTTGACCTTCGGGTTCGGGTCAAGCATGGCGGCAATCACTTTTCTGATGCCGGCACGGAGCAGGGCATCGGTGCAGGCAGGGGTTTTGCCCTCAAAACAGCAGGGTTCCATTGTAACATAGAGAGTTGCGCCTTTTGCCCTTGAGCCGGCAGCCCGCAGCGCTTCCACCTCCGCATGGGCAGAGCCGAACCGGCGGTGATAACCCCGGCCGACAATTTTACCCTCCTTTACCAGCACCGCACCGACCATCGGGTTGGGGGAGACCAGACCGCAGCCCTGAAACGCCAGCTCCAGCGCCTCAAGCATGAAACGGCGGTCGGCTTCAGTCCAGCGGGGCATAAACTTTACCGATAGTCAATCTGGAAGTCGTCGTATTCGTGCAGGTATTCGCCCCACTCCAACTTGACATTTTCCACAATCGCCCCCGGCGGTCCCTGATGCAGTTTTGCCACCAGTTTTTCCAGCTTTTCCCGTTCGCCTTCGGCATTGACCTCAACCCTGCCGTCAGGCAGGTTGCGCACCCGTCCGGTCAGACCGAGCGTCCGCGCCTCCTTCAGGACAAACATCCGGAAGAAGACCCCCTGAACCCTGCCGGCGACATAGGCGGAAAGTGAAGCCTTGTTTCCCGTTGCGCTCATGATTCAAGCATAGGTAAAAACTGCCGGTTGTCAATAAAGGGCAGTCCTGTTTTACCCGGAGGATTTTTCTGATAGAATATTCCTGTGAGCACGGGTAAGAACCGATGGTGGCGGCTGGTGGCGGTTTTGCTCCTGGTCATTGCCGGCAGTGTTCTGGTGATCCTGCCGCACTGGCTGCGGTTCGGCAGGAGAGCAGTAACACCGCTTGTGCTCCAGGGCAGGGGCAGACTGCCCGGCGGTCCGGCACCGGACACCCTGCTTCTGCTTTACCGGCTGTCACTGGTGTCGGATCCGGAGCTGGGTTCTGACATCTTCCGGCTCGGGCTGGTGGAGAGTCTGGATTTCGATACGCTGGGGAATGTCCGGGTGGTGCTGGGACTGACAACGCCCTACTGCCCGTTTATTGAGCCGCTGGGCAGGGCGGTGCTCGAGACGCTGGTGAATACACCCGGAATCAACGGTGTGACGGTCAGGGTTGACCCGCAAATCCGGGTGCGGCGATGAGTCCCGGGCTTTTCGTCCGGGCGGTAATGCTCGGTCTGTCTGCCGGCACATCCTGTCTCGGTTTCTGTCTGCCGGTGGTGCTGCCGGTGCTTGCCGGTTCGGACCGGGCCGGTTTTTATCCGGCAGCGGTCCGGCTGTTATCATTTCTGGCGGGCAGGCTGGTCGCCTATCTCCTTTTCGGTATTCTTGCCGGTCTTGCCGGCGCCCGGCTGAGCGGACCTGTTTTCCTGCGGACAGCAGCACTGCCGGTTATCTATCTCCTGCTGGGCGGATTGATGATAATTTACGGCATTACCGTCTTTGATCCGTTCACCCGGCTCAGGTTCTGCCGGCTGATTCAGCCCCAGCTCAATTCGGGCCGGTTTCCTTTTCTCCTCGGGCTGCTGGCAGGGGCAAGTCCCTGTCCGCCGTTTCTGCTCGCACTGGCAACTGTTCTTGATTACGCCGGCGTGCTCAGCGGGGCGCTGTTCTTTCTGGTTTTCTTTCTGGCGACCTCGGTCTACTTTCTACCGCTGTTATTTGCCGGTTTTCTTGTCCGTTGGGATCCGCCCCGGAGCGCTGCCCGCATCGTGGCGGTGGTTACCGGATTTTACTTCGTGGTGCTCGCATTGCGCACACTGTTGAGCGTATTTTGAGTCCATTTCTCAGTTGCGTGAATTTATTTGACAAGAGAGAGAGAGAGTATAATTAAAATTAAGACGCAGCCGGATGCCAGCCCCGGCTGTGAAAGGAGATGCGATGTTTGCAAGCTGGAAGGCGCTGATTGTCGCAACGGCATTCAGCGTGACTGTCATCGGGATTGCGTTTGCTGATGACAATCCCGACTCCGAAGGGTTGTGGCTATTTACCATGCAAAATGGTATGTGTGCTAACCGATGCTCAGTTTTGTCGCCTATGTAAGCATCATTACGACCAATGAACCGGCAGCCCGCTATGCTGCGGGTTATACCGGACCCGGGGGATTGTGCGACTTTCCGCCTTATTACTGGAGATGCAAATTCAGCCGTTTTGGACCGAATGGCAGTTATTACATTCCGCGCGATTCCCGGTATCGCTGGCGGTTTTATGCCAAGCGGCAGGACCAGCTTACACAGCGATGGTATTACAGTGACTGGAGCAAAGAGATGGAATATTCTGAAGTCCGGCTGTTTGATGCTGATACTTTGAATATCTACCGCGACCGGCCGCCCGAGCCCATTCCGCCCTTCAGCTCTGAAGAGTAGACTAAGGGAAGATGCAGAGCAGGAAGTGGTGCGGACTGCTGATTGCAATCGGTTCTGCCGTGCTGCAACCTGCTCTGCATCCGGGTTATTATGTGTTTGCTCAGGTTTGGGTCCGAACCTATGACGGTCCTGCTAACGGGATGGATAACTGTTATTCCTTAGCTCTCGATTCCTCAGGCTGTCTATTGTTAACCGGTTATGTGACACTAGTTGATCAGGGAGAAACTGTTCCGGCTTACTGCACGATGAAATACACCGGTAGCGGTGAAAGGCAATGGGTGAAGTTTTTCCCCCGCGGGTTCGGATTGACGATTACAGCCGATTCTGAGGGTAATGCGATTGTTGCCGGCGACAGTTTCGTGCTCAAATATTCATCTGAAGGAGAACAGTTATGGGTTCGACATTGCGGTCCGGCTTTCTGGGGTAGTGACGTTGCCGTGGATACACGAAGAAACGTATATGTGACTGGTTATTATCTGGACACAAGGTATGCAATTACAATAAAATATGATGCCAATGGTAATGAGGAGTGGATACGGGTTGATTCTGCCGGAAACTGGTTTGTCAGCATGGCGGTTGATTCACTAAATAATGTTTACTGCGGAGGATACAGTTACGCCGATGGCAGATGGGCATATCGCATTGTAAAATATAAATCCAGTGGCGAGCGGGAATGGGGGATCAGCGAGGAGTTGTTGAACGGAGTAATAAATAAAGTAAGACTGAGTGACTGCAGTGATTTATATGTAGTCGGCAGTCTGCTGAATGAATCCGGTCCCTATGCAGCAGCCACGGTCAAGTATGACAGTAATGGTGTGAGACAATGGGTAAGATTTTTTGAGGGTCCGGGTTATGATGTGGGGCAGACACTGGCGGTTGACCGGAATGGCAACTGTTATGTCGCGATTGGGACTGCCGAAAGGCCGGGGATGGTCACCAATTTTGACATTGTGCTGGTGAAATATGCTGCCGATGGTACTGAAATATGGCAGCGGAGATATACTGGCTATGGGGGAGATGATTATCCGTTTGCGATCGGTGTCGATGCTCAGAAGAATATCTATGTCTGCGGATACAGCGATAGCCGCCGGAGCGACACGGTTCTGAGGAGCGACTATCTGTTGCTGAAATATGATTCTCTGGGGAATCTGCAGTGGGAGGCTCGTTATTACGAAGGTGAGAACTGGGGATGGGCATATGACCTTGAGATTGATCCGACTGAAAGTTGTGTATACACTGCCGGCTATGTAACCAAGAAGAAAAATGGCTGTTTTGATTATGACTGGTGCACAATTAAATATCTGGCTTCCGGACCCGGCATCACCGAAAACGAGCCGGTGGTAAACAGCACTCCGATCATGGTGGTTTCCAATCCAGCCCGTTCTTGCTTCCGGATTCGTTCCCGACTCGGACTTTCAAGTCTCGGGTTCTATGATATCACCGGCAGGCTGATTATGAGTTATCCGGTCAGAGGGCAGGTTGATCTGACCTGCTATTTAATCGGGGTTTGTCCGGGTGTTTATCTGATTAAAGGAGTTACCGCCGAAGGTGTATTGACCAGTAAGCTGATCGTCCGTTAATCCAGAATATACCTTGTCAATTATTTTCCTGCGGGTATAATGAACTTGTGAGTGTTGAACTGGCACCCTTGGCGGACCGGATGCGGCCCAAGGAGCTGGACAGCATTGTCGGACAGGAGCATCTGCTGGGCAGAGACAAGCCGTTCCGGCGGATGCTGGAGCGGGGCGAACTGCACTCGATGATCTTCTGGGGTCCGCCCGGTTCCGGGAAGACGACCCTCGCCCTGGCAATTGCCCAATACACGGCTGCGGACTTCATTCAGATTTCCGCCGTTTCCTCCGGTGTCGCCGATATCCGCAAGGCGGTCAAACGGGCACAGGACAACCGGCAGCTGTTCCGGCGCCGGACAATTCTCTTCATCGACGAGATTCACCGGTTCAACAAGGCACAGCAGGATGCGCTGTTGCCTTATGTCGAGTCCGGTGTGATTACGCTGATCGGTGCCACAACCGAGAACCCCTCATTTGAAGTGATTGCCCCGCTGCTTTCCCGGTGCCGGGTTTATGTGCTGAATCAGCTGCGCCCTGAGGAGCTGAAGGTGCTGATGCGCCGGGCGCTGGAGTCAGAGCAGGGGCTGGCAGGGCTCAAGCCCGAGGTCGGAGATGATGTCCTTGACTATTTTACCGTCATCGCTCAGGGTGATGCGCGGGTGGCGCTGACCGCACTGGAGCTGGCGGTGATCTCCACCGAGCCGGATGAAACCGGAAAGCGCAGGGTGACGTGGGAGCTGGCACAGGAGATCGTCCAGCGGAAGTTTCTGCTTTATGACAAGGGGGGAGAGGAGCATTACAACCTGATTTCCGCCCTGCACAAGTCGCTCCGGGATTCGGACCCGGACGGAGCGCTCTACTGGCTGGCACGGATGCTCGAGGCCGGCGAGGACCCGCTCTATATCGCCCGCCGACTGGTCAGGTTTGCCTCGGAAGACATCGGGCTGGCAGATCCGGATGCCCTGCTCGTTGCCAATGCCGCCAAGGAGGCGGTGGATTTTATCGGGATGCCGGAGGGTAATACCGCACTGGCGCAGGCGGTGATCTATCTGGCGCTGGCGCCGAAGTCCAATGCGGTCTATCAGGCATACCTGCGGGCAAAACAGGATGCACTCAACAGCCTCACCGAACCGGTTCCCCTGCATCTGCGCAATCCGGTGACCCCGCTGATGGAGAATCTGGGTTACGGCAAAGGATATAAGTATGCCCATGATTTTCCCGATGCCCGGGTGGAGCAGGAGCACCTGCCGGATTCACTCCGGGGCAGAAGATACTATTTTCCCACCGGCCGGGGATTTGAGGCGGAACTGAAAAAACGGCAGCGGCGGCCGGACCGGGAAGAAGGTACTGATTGACAGCTGGCAAAATATCCCGATAATTAGCTATCGGCACCAGAGAGGACTTTTATCTTACCAAGCTGGAATGGCTCGGACCGCTGCTTGTCCGGGGGCTGAAGCTGCTGACCTCAGTTGAGGCACTGGGACAGGAGTTTTCCTTTTCCCAGATGATGATCCTCCTGACCCTTTTGCGGCTGAACCGGACGAGTATGAACCAGCTTGTCCAGACACTGGGGCTCTCGCGGGCAAATGCGAGCGGTCTGGTGGACCGGCTGGTGAGAAAGGGGCTGATCGAGCGCCGGCGTTCCGAGCAGGACCGGCGGCTGGTGCTGATTCAGCTGACTTCAGAGGGACAGCGGTTGGCACACCACCTTGCCCGGCAGAACCGGCAGGGGCTGCGCCGGATGATGAAGCGGATTCCCGAAGCCGATCTCAAGGTGTTCATTCAGACCCTGGAGCAGCTGGCGCTCGGCCTGGCGGACGGCGACTGATCTTTTTTTCTTGACTGATAGTTAACATTATTTACAATTAACTATGTTTACATTTTATATTATTAACGGTAAACCGGGGGTAAACTGCTGATGCGGTGGCTGCCGAGGCTGGTATACCGGTATTCGGTCTGGATTACAGCCGGAGTCGGGCTACTGACGCTGGTGCTGGGCTATTTCCTCAAGGAGCTGAAGATTGATGCGGAAGTCACCAGGATGATGCCTGCCGGTGAGGCGGGAGTTGAGGTGCTGCGGGTGGTGGACCGGGAGTTTGGCGGTTCGGAGCAGGCAATTGTGGTTATTGAGTCCGAAAGTCTCTTCAGTCCGACGGTGCTTTCCGGTATCGAAAGACTGGTAGAACAACTGTCAGCCATTAGTACGGTCAATCAGGTGACCGCGCTGAATAATCTGCAGGATGTCCGCGGAAGCGGTGATGAGGTGGTGATATCCCGGCTGATTGATTCCATTCCGTCAACCCGGGCGGGTCTGGAGTCACTGCGTGCCCGGGTACTTGCTGACCGGCGTTACCGGGGCAGGCTGGTAGCAGAGGATGGGAAGGCAGCGCTGATTCTGGTCCGGCTCAGACCTGATGTGGACAAGGCGCAGGCGATCCGGCAGATTGAGACGGCAGTTAAACAGGCACACTTTCCGGGCCGGGTTTCCCTTGCGGGGTCACCGGCGCTGATGGAGTTTGTCCGGCGCTGGATGGTTGCTGATCTCTTGAAGCTGATTCCGCTGGTAGTGCTGGTGCTGCTCATGGTTCTGGGGGTGGCGAGCCGGACCTGGGGCGGAACACTGCTGCCACTGCTGGTCGTGCTGGTGGCGGTTGTCTGGACGATGGGGCTGGTCGGGCTGTTCCGCCAGCCGGTGACGATTGTAATGGTTGTGCTGCCACCGATTCTGCTTGCTGTCGGCAGCGCCTACGGGATTCACATTTTGGAACGCTGGCAGCAGGAGAGTCGCAATGGTCTGGACCGGCGGGAAGTGGTGGAGCGGGCGGTCGGCAGAACCGGGGTGCCGGTCTTCCTGGCGATGGTTACCACTGCTGCGGGATTTGCTGCCAACCTGGTGATGAAGGTAGTAGCAATCAGGGTCTTTGCTCTGTTTGCTGTTGTCGGGATTGCGGTTTCCTTTGTGCTGGCGGTCGTCTTTCTGCCGGCACTGCTGATGCTGCTGCCGGTGAAGCCGGCAAGAGTCCGGTCAGAAACTCCTTCCCGGTCAGCCCGATGGCTGGGTCAGTTTGCTCAACGGATTATCCGGTTCAGAACCACGGTGCTGATAATCGCAGTGTTTGTATTCGTGATCGCTCTGCTGTCCGGGAGCCGGGTCAGACCGGAGACCGATTTTGTCCGCTATTTCAAATCCGGTTCCGAACCTGCCCGGGCAGCAGAGATTGTCAACCGGCAGTTCGGTGGTGAACTGCAGTTTGAGATTCTGGTCGAGGGTGATATTCAGGACCCGGCGGTATTAAGCCAGATGGAAAAATTCAGCAGTGACCTGGAGCAGATTGAGCATATCACTCATATCAGCTCAATCGTTGAGGTGCTGAAATCAACCAACCGGGCATTCAATCAGAACCGGCAGGATGCTGAGGTGCTGCCTCAAAACCGGGATGAGGTTGCTCAGTATCTTCTCCTGCTTTCCTTTTCCGGTTCCGACTACCTTGCCAGTCTGGTGACCCCCGATTACCGGCTTGCCCGGATCACCGCCCAGTTCAACGAGCACAGCAGTGCGGAGCTGGGGAGGGCGATTAGAGAGATCCGAGCGCTGATCAGAAGGGATTTCGGTCCGGAGGTCCGGGTCCGGCTGGGCGGTGTACCGCTGGCGATCTATGCCCTGCATGAAGGGATCGCCACAAGCCAGCTCTGGAGCATCATTGCTGCCCTGCTGGCGGTTGTGGCGCTGGTCGCAGTGATGTTCCGTTCACTGAGGCTGGGTCTGGCTGCGGTCCTGCCGGTCGGCTTTACCTTGGCAATGGCGTTCGGGCTGATGGGGCTTTTCGGGATCAGGGTGGATGTGGTGTCCGCAATGCTCGGTTCGATTGCGGTGGGTATCGGGATTGATTATTCCTGCCATCTGATCGCCCGATTCCGTGAAGAGTCAGGAGAAAAGGATATCAGGTCACGACTGACCCGGACCGTGCAGGCGGTCGGACCACCGATTCTCACCAATGCACTCGCGGTCGGGCTGGGCTTTGCGGTGCTCGGCGGTTCGTCGCTGATGATTGTGCAGAAATTCGGACTGCTGATTGCCGGGGCGATGCTTTTTTCCGGATTTGCCGCACTGCTGCTCGTGCCGGCAGTGCTGGCAGGGGTTTTAAAGACAAACCAAGGAGATAAAAAATGAAAAGGATGCAAGCTCTCACTTTAATTCTACTGTGCCTCAGTGCCGTAGTAGCGGCAATGAGCGGCGATGAGGTGCTGAACCGGATGCGGCAGGCAACGACCGCCGCAGACCGCCGGATTGAGGCGGTAATGAGGATTACCGATAAGAACGGCCGGGTTCAGGAGCGGGTTCTGCGGATGGTGATGAAGGGTGATAATAAACTGCTGGTGCGGTTTCTTGAGCCGGCAGATTTGCGCGGGGTCAGCTTCATGAGCACATCTCCGGAAAATATGTGGGTTTATCTGCCATCACAGGGCAGGGTGCGCCGGATTTCCGGCAGTGCGGCTGAAGCCAGTTTCGGCGGTTCGGATTTCTCCTACCGGGAAATGGCAAACATCTCCTTCGGCTCCAGCCGGGTGCGGGGTGTGCCGGTTGAGACCGAGCTCAACGGTGTCCGGGCGTATCAGCTGCTGATTGATGACGGCGGGACCCAGAGCCGGCTCTGGGTGGAAAAGGAGCGGTTTCTGCCTCTGCAGGTAGAACAGCTGGACCGGGAGGGCGGGGTGCGCAAGCGCATCATCTTTGCCGAGTTCCAGCAGGAAAAAGGGGTCTGGATGCCCTGGCTCATCCGGCTGGAAAACAGGGCAAAGGGCAGTGTTACCGAACTGCGGCTGAGAGGTGCGGAACTGAACATCGGAATCCGGGACAGCTATTTTTCTGAGGAGAATATGAAGAAAGGAGGATGAGATGGCGGTCTGGGCATTGATTTTCAGTCTGCTGTCTGCGGGTCAGGTTCCGGTTCAGGGCGAGCTGTCCAGCCGGGCGCTTTTCCGGATCGAGGATCGCGACAGCTCCCGTTTCAGTTTCTTTAATACTGCCGGCAGTCTGGTTTTTACGCCGCTGGCAAATGAAAGGCTGGAAACAAAGCTCGGGTTCACAATCCGGGCACAGGGGTTTCCGCTGATAAACAGTGCGACCCAGCTCAGTGAGGCGGACATCGTTGAACCGGTGAGTGTGCTTCTTGATGAGGCATATGTCCGGTTTTACGACCTGGTGCCGGGTTTGAGTTTTACCGCAGGCAGACAGCGGGTGCACTGGGGCAGTGCGGATGTGATCAATCCGACCGACAACTTTACCACTCCGGACTATTCCGATCCGCTTGTCTGGGACCGCCGGCGACCGGTCTGGATGCTGCATCTGGGATATTCACCATTAAACGCACTGGGTATGGAGTTCGGTCTGAAACCGGTTTTCGAGCCTGCACTCAACCCGCCTGGTTCCTGGTATGATGCCAGGATTCTGCCGACCGCCCAGGAGTTGCGTTCCGCTCTGGTGGCACAGCTGATCGGCATGGGCTATGACCCGGTGCTTGCGGAGCAGATTGCGGGTCAGTTTGACATCCGCATCCGGGAGCTGATGAACCTGCCGGATCAGACACTGAAGGATCTCACCTGGGGTGGCAGGGTCAGGACCCATCTCGGCAGGTTTGATTTCTCGCTCAGCGGTCTGCGCGGATATGACTTTCTTCCTGAGGCACAGCCGGTTTTGACGACCGATTTTGCCCAGCAGCGACTGGATTTTGTGCTTAATGAGTTCTTTCCGCAGAAGACGGTTTTCGGTGCGGATCTGGCAACCGAGCTTGCCGGGATCGGGCTGTGGGCAGAGGCGGCATATGCCTTTTACGATGACACCATGCTCAGTGACCGGCTGTCGGTAATCGGTGGCATAGACTACTCATTTGCCGGTTTTTATCTCAACCTCCAGTATCTGCACGGCGATTTTCCGCTTGCCCGGCTTCAGACTGAGCCGGTGCGGGACTTTCTGCTTGCCGGACTTGAGCACCGGTTCATTTCGGACCGGCTGCTGGTCCGGCTCGGCGGGGTCCTGGAGCTGGAAAAGCGCTCATTCGGGCTGATACCGCTGGTGCGAATTACACCGGTAAGCGGACTGAACCTGGAGCTGACCGGACTGGTGTTTTCCGGAAAAACCGGTTCCGCATTTGCACCTCTGGACCGGGTGCGGGAACTGGGTTTTGGAATCAGTTATCAGTTCTGAGTTTGCAGGAAGGGAGAGCTGGGGGACAGGGATTCGAACCCCGACTAGCTGGTCCAGAGCCAGCCGTCCTACCGTTAGACGATCCCCCAGTGCGATAAAAGATTAATTCTGGAGAGATCAAAGTCAAGTCAGTCCGGCATCCTTCTGAGGAGTGGTGATTGACACCTGCTGATGATGCAATATAATGGCTAATCGTGCGATTTGCAAGATTATTATCCTTCCTGCTGCCGGTTTTCATTCTGCTGATACTTTTTTCCGCCTGTGCCCGGCATGAGGTCAAGCCGGCAGAGCGGTTCGTGACCGTCTTTGTTTCCTCTGGACTCACACCCGAGGGGCGGGCAGGAATGGCAAAACTGGTGGCGGAGATAAGAGGCAGAACACCGGTTATCTGGATTGACGGTGGCATCTCAGCAGACACCCGCGGACCGCTCCGGTTCAGCGATGGTGAACTGCTTACTGACCTGCCCTCGGCTGCGGGGTGCGATGTGGTCCTGCTGACTTCGGACTGGCTCGGGTTCGGGGTGAACCGGCTGAAACTGCTGGTGGACCGGGCACGGCTGCGGGTGCTGTGTGCCAATCTTGAGGACAGCCTGGGCATGCCGGTTGCCCATCCCTGGATGACCAGAAATGCCGGCGGGATCAGTTTCGGTATCACCGCGCTCTATACCGACACCAGCGACTGGCGCCGGTATCAGCAGGGATTAAGGCTGATTTCCCCTGAATATGCGGCAAGGAAGATTTCCGGGCTTATTGCCCGCAATACCGATTTCCGGCTACTCATTCTGCCCGCAGGCGCCAGTGGTCAGTTCAGCGGTTATGACCTGACTTTAACCGCTGAGCCGGGCAGGGTTTTCCGTTATGATCTGGTATTCCTTGGTTCCCGGCTGAACAACCTGACAAAAACCGAGCTTGACCTGAATTCACTTGTGCCCGAACCCGCGGTTCAGCAGCGGATTGACTCCCTGCTTGCGGAATATGAAACCCGGGCACAGGCACCGGTTATCGAGAGCCGGGTAAAAATTCCGCCCCGGATTCTGCGCAAGGCGGTCATTGACGGGCTGATGGACCTGAGGCTGGCAGAGGTGATTGTCTATGATACGCTCCGGCTGGTCCGGGATACGATATTTCCCGGTATGATCACCCAACGCCGGCTGGCTGAGGTCTTTACCGAACCCGGCAGATGGGCGCTGGTCCAGCTGGAGGGGAGCGAAATCCGCCAGCTTGCCAGTCAGCCGGGATTGAAAATTGAGACCAGAAAAAATCTGCCCGGTGGCAGACTGATGGCACACAAGAGATACCGGGTAATGATGCCTGCGAGTCTGCTTGAGGCGCATCCGGAAATCTATACCCGCGGGTTTGAATTCACACTCCTGCCCCTTTATCAGTATGCGGCGGACATCCTGCAGGCACAGGGGAAGCGATGAGCGGGTTCAACCTCCATTTCCGCTGGGGCAGGTTCATCTGGACCGTGCTGATCACCGTTTACTTTCTGATTTTTTTCACCAATTTCTTTCACGATGCGGCACCGGAACGGGCGATTCTGCCTACACTCTTTGCCTGGATTTTTGTCCTGTGGCTCGGAGTGGAGTACTACTTCGGTTCCCCATTCTTCCAGTCCGGAGTGGTTGAGCCCCACGGCTTCTGGCGGGCACTCTTCGCCTTCTATGTCTATCCGCTGCTCGGCTATCTGGGAGCGGACTATATCTGGTGGCGTTTGACCCAGATTCCCCTGCCACCCGCGGTTTTCGGAGTATTAGGGCTGCTGATTTTCGGTTTCGGAACCTGGCTCCGGCTGGCAACCCTTTTCGGCATTCTCCGCATCATCCAGCGCAAATCGGGCAGTGGTGAACTGCTCATACCGACAAAGAAGTTTCTGGGGCTGAAATTTCAGCGGCTCTGCCGGCATCCGCGCTATCTTGGCACTCTGATTCAGCTGCTGGGTGCAGCGCTGGTGTTCAACTCCTGGGGAGGGGTGGTGCTGGTGCTGGGGCTGGGACTGCCGCTGATCTGGGCACAGGTGCGTTATGAGGAGCGGGTTCTTAAGGCAAATATGAGACCGGATTATGAGGCATATTCCAGGACCGTGCCGGTGCTCCTGCCGGCATTGAACCGCCATCCCCAGAAAACAGCACGGCAGGCATGACCACAGAACCGGGGCCAGCCCCGGGCATGCCCCTCTGATTAAAGTTTCGGATTAACTCTTTTATCTAAAATACCAATATACCGAATGTTATGCATTAAATAAAACCGGCTGTGAAATCCTGCCCGGTTCCGGACTCTAACTGTATGAAGAAAGGAAAGAGCAAACTGAAAGGAGGAAGTTATGAACAGTAACACCCTGAAAAGGGTTCAGAAATGGCAGGTCAAGACCGAGCCGGAGCGGGTTTGTGAACTGCTTCGGGCACTCCGGTCCGGGATGGTGAAAAACACCGAGCTGATGCAGGAGCTTTTGGTGGAGATTGAGACCCGGGTCCGGCAGGTGCTGAATGACGCCGGGGTGGTGACCATCCTTTATCCCTTCTATCTCAACTTCGGAAGGGAGGTGTTTGCCCGCCGGCTGCGGTTTGCCGGACAGTCACTTTTGATTGAGGTTGATGTGCTGCTGGAGAAATGGGTGCGCCGGGGTCTGGACCGGCAGGTGCTTGAGCGGATCCGGGATGAGGTGTTCACCCTGACCGAGCCGGAGGATTAGCCGGTTTTGTCGGTGCCGGATTTGCCTGGATGGTGATTCTGGATAAAATTCTGAATGTGAAGGCGGTAGATACGCAAATGACGGAGGTGACAGTTATGCGTTTCAGGACCGTTCTGATCCTGACCGTCCTCTGCCTCGCTGGGTGCCGGCTGTTTCCGAATCGTCCGGAGGTGATTAACTATCAAACCGGCGGTCAGGTTGAGGACCTGTGTATTTATGGCAACCGGCTGTTTATCGCCAACGGTGATTCCGGGGTGCTGGTGCTGGATGTGACCGAGCCGACCGCACCCGTCAAGGTGGCGGAGCGGAAGTTCCCTTACTATCACTTCCGAGCCATTCACGCCTGCGATACGCTTGTTTTTGCCGGCACCGATTCGGGCCATATCTTCCGGTTCATCCTCCGGGACACCGCGCTGATCCTGGTCAGTCTGCAGGATTTCACCCTTACGGGTCCGATTGTCGGAATCACCTACACCAAGTACCCGAGCTTTGCCTATGTGCTGACCCCGAAGAAGCTGGCGGTCTTCATGCCCGAACCCTGGCATTACAAGGAGAAACTGCTTTATTACAGCGATGCGGTGGACATTGATGGCCGGAATAACGAATATGATGTCAAGGTTGCCCAGCGGAATGACGGGGTCAGGGTTTTCTTCGCCCAGCTGGTGGCGGATACGCTGGTAATAAACCACACCGATTTTTTTTACGATTACGAGGGTATGGAGGGGATATTCCGCAATGACGCCTACATTGGCCAGCGGGGTCTGTTTATCGCCGAGGGCGCAGACGGACTCTGGGGGGTGGGGATCGGACCTCCCAACGGTGGGGATACACTTTACCGCTTTGACACCCGCGGATTTGCCTATGACGGCTGTGCCAGCGGGGAGTATGTGTATGTGGCGGATGGCGGCGGGGTGAGTGTGCTCAAGATGAGCCTCAGCGAGAAACTGCGGGAGGTGTGCTATCTGGAACTGCCGGGATTGACGAGAAAACTGGTTGCCTACAATGACATTCCGGGCAACCGGTTCTACATCTTTGCCGCCTCCGGCGCCGGCGGACTGCACATCTTCAAACAGTGGCGATGAGCAGGCGGTTGCTTCTGGTGCTGAGCGGACTGATTATTTCCGCCTGCTGCTGCCGGATTGAAAGCGGACAGCAGAAATTCAACGACTACCTGATCCAGCTTCAGAATGTGGACTTGGAGGCGATCGGAAACACCCGGTTTGATCTGGTGATTATTGACTATTCCCGGGACGGGAGTGAGGAGGGGCGGTTCAGCCCTGATGCGATCCGGGCGCTGAAGACCAGCCCTGGTGGCAGTAAGCTGGTGATTGCCTATCTGAGCATTGGTGAGGCGGAATCCTACCGCTGGTACTGGGACAGCCTGTGGGATGCGGATCGGGACGGCCGTCCGGATCCGGGTGCGCCCTCCTGGCTTGGTGATGCCAATCCGGACTGGCCGGATAATTACAAGGTCCGCTACTGGGAGCAGGGCTGGCAGGAAATTATTTATCTTTACCTCGACAGGATCATTGACGCCGGTTTTGACGGTGTCCTGCTGGATGTGGTTGACGCCTATGAATACTGGGGTCCGGAGGGAGAGAGCGGGGCAGAGTTTGCACCGGCAGCTTCGGAAATGGTCCGGTTTGTCAGCGGGATTGCCTCCTATACCCGGCAGGTGCGCGGCCGAAGCGACTTTCTGGTCATTCCCAACGGCGGTGAAGGTCTGGGGGAGTTTGATGAGTATCGCACCGTGGTCTCTGCCATTCTGCGCGAGGATGTCTGGTATTACGACAACAGCCCGCAGCCGCCAGAGGCAACTGCCGAGGTCATTGACCGGTTGAATCGGTTTCACTCTGAAGGGAAGCCGGTTCTCGTGCTTGATTATGTGACCGAACCGGTGCTCATTGACGATTTTTACGCCCGGGCGGAGTCGATGGGTTTCATTCCCTATGCCACGGTGCGGGCGCTGGACCGGTTGACAATCAATCCGGGACACGAGCCGGACTGAAGGCGGGGAAATACTTGACAAGGGGTATTTGTTGAAGCATATTTTATTAAGTGCCAAGTAAGCCGACGCCGTTAATCAGTGCTGTTAGGATAAGCTATGGCTAGTTTACAAGATTTTTCATTGATAACATCCGAAATCGCTTACTTAAAGAAAAGATACAGAATAAATGAGTTTTCCCGTGCGTTTATATATGCAGTATTAGAAAAACTATACGAAATCGATATAGATGAAATAGAAAATTATGTCATAGACGGCGCTTATGATTTTGGCATTGATGCTTATTATTGGGAAGATGCAAGAGCCGACGGAAGAAAAACTATAAATATTTTTCAATTTAAACATACTGAAAAATTCGAAAATGCGCAAAAAGCAGATGCCTTTCGAGAACGGGATGTTAATGATATTATTGTCAAACTTGAGAGAATCTGGCATAAAGATGGGTCATTACTGAAATCCCCCAACAGGCGGTTCACGCAGTTAGTCCAGGAGATGTGGGATGCTTTTAATAAAGGGGTAATACAAACGAAAGTTTGGCTGATTTCTAACTATATTAATTCGATTAGCGATAAGAATAAAATTAAGCATTTCGAAGTGACTGTGCGAGAAAAATTTAAAGCAGATCTTGAAGTATGGTCGCTTGATGAATTGGTTTCATTGTTTATAAAAAAAGATTTTCGACCTGTGGATTTGAATTTGCAGTTGAGCGGCAGGCGGTATTTTGATACTACTACCGGACAGGTTCGAGCTGTTGTTGGCGTAATTAATGCACATGAACTAATAAAAAAAGTTATCAACGAAAATGATGAATTGAGGGAGGAGATATTTAACGAAAATATAAGAGTATACTTAACCAGAAATACAAAGGTTAACAGCCAAATTTACAGGACAATAGAAGCCGAACGTGAAAATGCTAATTTCTTTTTCTATAACAATGGAATAACAGTAATTTGCGATAGTTTGGTACATGCAAATACAGATAGCCCCGTAGTTGCATTAAAAAATTTTCAGATAGTCAATGGAGGACAAACGATTCATGCTCTTTATGAGGCTTATAAAAACAATTTATCTGAGAACATTAAAAACATAGACTTGCTTCTAAGAATTTACGAAGTTAAAAATAGAGATATAGGACAAGCTATTGCGCGATACACTAACACGCAAAATCCCGTTAGAAGCAGAGATATAATGTCGAACGATCCCGTACAAATTAAAAAAAATAGATGCCGAGAAGGCGGGGCAAGTAATACTAGCTTTTTATCTGGAGAAGCCAGGAAGCGCTAAGAACAAGAAAAGGGAAATCTTTGGCGATTATTATCAAGAAATATTTGATGAAAGCAAAATCGATGCTAAATATGTTCTACTGCCTTATCTGCTTTATGAAAAGATAAATCAAGATATAAGACGAATAAGACAGGAGGAGAAGAAATATAAAAGTAATCCTAAAAAGTTGAATGCGTTAGCCAAAGATGAGTTTGTAAAACACGCAGGTTATTATTTATTATTGGGGTTAAAATTTTTTGCTAACAAAAAGGGGTTAGATTTGAATTTAGATAATACAGGCAAGATCTTTAAAAATTACAAAGATGTTAAAAAAGTTTTAAGAGATATTGTCAAACAACGTATAAGTAGGTTTCAGGAGAATTTAGTTGATTTGTTCAAAAGTGATGATTTAGTCGAAGAATTGAGGTGTAAGATCTACCAAATATAAATATAAATAATAGATACCATGATTCTAATTTCTATACTAGGAGTATTGGTAATTGTGTTATTTGTAATGTGGTTATCTCGAAGTTCTCAAAAAGCTGCACGTTCAAAAATACACCCCAAGGGCGAACGGCTAGTAGATGACAGTCACGGTATCTGCAAAAGTGCAAATTTACAATGCGCTGATGATAATGCAGTAGTAGCAGCTACCAATAACGGTTATATAATAAATCCTCAAAGCACATTTCCGTTGACCATTTATAACGTTGATCGAGAAACTGCAATTATAATAAAAAAGCTACTTGATACAAAATGCTTTATTGGCAATGCGCAGGAACTGGTTCCTGTAATTCTTAAAACAAATCTTCGCTGTAAAGAGATCGAGGACTACATCAATACATTCAAACCGCAATATTTTCGTAAAATTGAGGAATTGAAACAATCTTCGTCTGAATGGCAATCTGCATCTGAAAAAGATAAAGAGGACTTACTTGCATATTTTCGCGAACAGGCAATTGAATCTCTGGATATTAGACCATACTGTGACTTGGAGGTATTATTTGAATGTGAACCAGAGGATTTTACCATTGACGACGCTTTGCTTGAGCGATACGGCTATGATGTACTACAGGTATATTTAAAATATGCAGGTGATATTAACAAAGTGCGAATCCTACCAGCCGGTCACTTTGAACGTAAAAAATTTGACAGGTTAGTAGAGTTGGGATTAGCAATAAATGGATATGAAATTGATTCGAAAGCACTTTTAAGCTCGCTGACACTTAAACAGCTTAACGAAATTGCAGCCAGTTTGCAGGAGAAGCCATTTAGTCGCAAAAGCAAGGCAATAGAATTTCTAGCGTCACTGCCCGACGTGAGGGGAAAAGTTGGTACTGTGATTGCTCTTAGAGAAGTTTTCCAATTGCGACCGCTACCGCCAGAATTCTCGCACATAGACCTGAAGAAAATATCTGATATATGGTGTTATGTTTCTGAGATTGCCGAGCTGATAACACATACTTATCATATGGGGAATTATGCAAAACAGGACATGCAGAATAATCTTAGTTTGTCCGTAAATATTAGCGAGTGGAAGATTTTGACTGCAGGTGATTCATCGTGCCCATATTGCAAGCGTGCTGCGCTCAAAGTATATCCGGCAAATCAGTACCCTAGAGTTCCTTTGCACATAGGATGTAGATGTACAGTAATAAATTGACATATAAGTTTTTTAAATAATTTCAGAAAAAGATATATTCAAGATGCTAAAATTATTCGGCATGGTATCTTCATGATGCCTGTGATTGGGATCACTTACTACGGGTCAAAGATTGATAAGGTTTTGTCAGGATGAGAGCGAATACCCGCCGGGTGGTGGCGTTTATCGCCGGGAAGCTGATTGCCGGCAGCGGGGCGTGGGCAATCTATGACTGTGAAGAGGCGCGGAGCTGGCGGTTTTCCGGCAGTGTTTCACCGGAGCAGATCCTTGTTTATGACCCGGAGCAGAGGTGTATGATCAGCGGTTATGGTGAGGAGGGCTGTTACTCAATTTATCACCACGGTAACCGGCACCATATTGAGCTGAAGATTGAGGGCAGTGGCTTTGAGGGATATGACTACGGTTCGAGGTCCCGTTTTTCCGGAAGTGTGGAGGGCAGTTCGGTCGTGATCCTTGACGGTCAGGAGCGGAAGTATTATTACTTTACAATTTAATTTTCAGGGTTCGGTGACAACAATCAGCCGGTCGGGTTTGATGTCTTTGAGGGTCACGGTCTTGCCCGGGGCAAACCGGACCTGAACCGTGACCGGCCGGTCCGAGCTGCCCAGGCCGAAGTGGGCTAAAAGGGAGTTCTGGCTGGTGGTGCCTTTCCCACCCTCAATCTCGCGGATATAACGCTTTCTGCCCTGAATCACCGTGACCCGGGCGCCAATACCGCAGGCGTTGTGTTTTGTGCCGACTACCCGGACCTTGAGCCAGTGGTTGCCGTTTTTCGTGTCGTTGCGGAAGAGGCGCAGGCCGGAGCCGGAGCCAACCACCAGATCGAGATCGCCGTCGTTGTCAAAATCAGCCAGGGCACAGCCCCAGCCGTTGAAGACCCGGGTGCCGGAAAGATAGGTGGCTTCCGCAAAGGGGTAGTTGCCGAAGAGGTTCTGCCAGCCGGCAGTCGCCTGGCGCGGTGCGGGGTTGAGCTGGTTGAGGTAGAGGAAGGAGCGCCGGTTTTCATAAACGGAGGTGATGTAGAGGTCGAGATCGCCGTCGTTGTCTAGGTCGCCAAATGCCGGATCAGAGTGGGTCTCTTCGTAGCGGATGCCAAGCCGGGCGCGGCGGTCAAGGAAGCGGGGCTTCGCCTTCGGTCCGCGGTTTTCGTAGAGCAGGGAGCGGTCGGAGAATTCTATGTAGCGGGGATGGGCAAGGTTGGCACAGAAGAGGTCGAGGTCGCCGTCGTTGTCAAAATCTGCCCAGACCGAGCCGATGGTATGGCCAAACCAGCCGGAAATCTCATTGCCGGCAATCCCCAGTTTCGGGGCAAGGTTGGTGAAGGTGGAGTCGCCGTTGTTGTGCCAGAGGAGGTTCTGGCAGAGGCGGTAGTTGGCAACATGGCAGTCCGGATCACCGTCGTCATCGTAATCACCCCAGTTGACACCTCTGCCCGCAAGGTCCTCACCATAGGGCGGAGTGATGCCGGCACGGGTGGTGATGTCCTGAAATCTGCCCTGCTGGTTTTGATAGAGCCGGTCCGGATACCAGGTGTGTTTTTCCCAGTTTTCGTAGTTGGCACAGTAGAGGTCGAGCCAGCCGTCAAGGTCAAAGTCGGCAGCAGCACAGCCTTCGGTCGGATAGGGGTCCGAGGGGTTGCCGAGCGATTCGGTGGCGTTGCGGAATCTGCCGCAGTGGTTGAGGAGGAGCCAGTCCTGAGTGTCCGCACCGCAGATGTAGAGATCGAGCCAGCCATCGTTGTTAAAGTCGGCAAAGATGCCACCCCTGCCCCGGATGCCCGTAAGTCCCGCTGAATCGGTGAGTTCGGTGAAGTGTCTGCCGGAGTCGTTGCGGAAGAGGCGGGAGCCGTTGAGCAGGAGGTCTTCAAAGCCGTCATTGTTAAAATCGCCCCAGGCAACCCGGGATTCCCGGCAGCCGGCAAGTCCGGCCGAGTCGGTGATGTCGGTGAAGACCGGTCCGGTGTAGGAGAGTTGCTGGCGGGCAAGCATAAGCTGCCGGGCAGGGGGGATGCCGAGCCGCTGGAGCGCGGTGTCTGCCCGGGCAGACCAGTAGTTGCGAGAGTCGCCGAGTACGAGCGCGGTCAGGTAGCAGAGCCGGGCGCTGTCGGGCCTGCCCAGCCGGGAGTAGGCATCGCCGAGCAGGGACCAGAAGGGTGCAGGGGTGAATTCGTTTTCGGTGTCCCAGGAGAATTGTTGCAGGGCTTCGTAAAGCACGGGCAGTGCCTCCCGGGGGCGGTCCTGAAGGATGAGCGCCTCAGCGAGCGCGGCACGGGCAAGTCCGGCAAGGGGCGGGTATTCGAGCTGCCACTGGGCAGGGGGTTTGTTTTTCGGCTTTTTCGCTCTGGGCGCCAGCTGGAGCGCACGGCGGGCATACTGTTCCGCAAGCCGGGGCCGGAATCGGAGCCGGTTGTAGAGGGCAGCGGCATAGCGGTAGCGGAAGGGGTCCAGGGAGTCGTCTTTGAGCATCTCCCCGGTGAAGTGGGCAAGACCGAGGGTGTCGTTCAGGGCGTAGAGTGAGCTCAGGAGATAGATGTAGAAGGTCTGGCGCCATTCGGTCCTGGGATAGCGGGCAAGGAAGCGGGAGATGACCAGGACTTTGGCGGTGTCGTTGGTCCAGACCGGATAGAGGGAGTCGTAGAAGGCAGAGCCGATGAGTTCATAAACCGGGGCTGAGTCCGGATATTTGAATGCCAGGACGCTGAAGGCGCGCCGGGCACGGAGGGAGTCTTCGCCGAGGACAAAGCCGGCGTGGGCAAGGAGGAGGTTGCGGTAGGTGGTGTCAATGAAGTAGCCGCCGGCTTCAGCGCGGATGAGCTGGCGGACCGAGTCGAGCCGGGCGGAGTCCGGGCGGTGAAGGTTGCAGAGCGCCTGCCATCTGCCAATGACCGCCGAGTCGTCGTCGGGCCTTGCTTTCAGCACCTTTTCCCAGAAGTAGAGGCTGGAGTCGTACCGGCGCCAGTGATCATAGACCCGGGCAAGGTCTTTGAGCAGTGCCGGGTTTTGCGGCTGGCGCTGGAGCCGGGCGTAGTAATAATCGGTGGCAGCCGGATAGTCCTGCCGGGCAAGAAAGTCCTGCAGTGCCGGCCGGGCGGTGAGGATGAGGAGTGAAATCAGGAGCATCAGAGGATAAATTTAGGGGTAAAATTTCAGGAAGTCAATAGTTAAAGCAGGGGCAGTTCGTAGAGCCGGTAGCGCTTGTAGATCCTGCCACCGATCGCCAGGTCAAACTGGTTGATCGGGTCGTTGTCCTCGAGGTTCCAGCCGAGTTCGCACCATTTGTAACCTTTGCGTGCGGCATTGCGCTCAGTCTCGTAATAAAGCACCGCAATGATGCCGGTGTTGCGGAACTCCTTTTTGACCCCGCCAATCAACGCCCGAACACCATCAATCCTTTTGCGGTAATAGAGCAGTTTGACCAGCTCCAGCGGTCCGAGCCTGCCATTGAGGTGTCTGAGCACCTGATTCCAGTCCGGAATGGTGACCGTGACTCCGACCGGCTGACCGTCAATTTCCGCAAAGAGCACCAGGTCCGGATCAGCAAGCTGTTTCAGCTTGCGGGCGGTCAGGTCCATCTCCTTGTCGGTCATGGGCACAAAGCCCCAGTTTTTCTCCCAGGCGGAGTTGTAGATGTCCTTGAGAAACTGGATGTCCCGCTCAAACCGCTTCATATCAAAGGGACGGACCCTGACGCCGGTGCGGCGCTTGATCGCATTGATCATCCGCTCAATCCGCTCCGGAATGCCGTCGGCTGCCAGTTTCAGGAGGGCATAAAGGTCCTTTGCCTTGTGGAAGCCGTAGCGCTCGGCGAACTCCAGGTAGTATTTATGCGTGTAAGGCATCATGATCGTCGGCGGTTGAGCAAAACCTTCCAGCAGGAAGGCACATTCGTCGTTGAGGCTGGGGTTGACCGGTCCGCGCAGCCGTTCCATTCCCTGATTTTTCACCCATTCGCGGGCGGTATCCCACAGTTTTTCGGCAACCAGGTAGTCTTCAATACATTCAAAGAAGCCGAAGAAGCCGGTCTTTTCCTGATGAAAGCGGTTGTGGTTGTCGTCAATAATCGCCGCAATTCTGCCGACCGGCGTTGCATTCTGCCGGGCAAGGAACAGTTCGCGCCGGGCATGCTCCCAGAACGGGTTTTTTGCGGTGTCAAGGGTCTCATGGACCTCGGAAATCAGGGGCGGCACCCAGTAGGGGTTGCCCTGATAGACTTTCCAGGGGAGGCGGATGAAGTCAGTCAGGTCTTTTTTGCTCCGGACCGGTTCAATTGAAATTCCCATTGATCATCCTTGGTTTCCTGAATGCCCTACCAAAAAATGATAATATGAAAAATTGTGAAAGTCAAATTGCTGAGTGCATATTTTGATTTGGTCAGCGGTTTGATTATTGTTAAGAAAAGGAGTGATAAATGGTCAGAATATTACCACTGGCTTTGATGCTCGCAGCCGGGCTGGCAATGCCACCCGCACCGGGTTTTCAGGGACCGATGCCGGTCTTTCCGCCCGGGGTCGAGGTTCCCGGTCCGAATAAACTGAAGGGTTATGATTTCTGCGAGACGGTGACGATCCTGATGCAGTTTCCGGACAACCGGGCAGACACGGTTGAGCATTCACCTGCCAGGTTTGATTCCATGCTGTATTCGACCGGGGTCTACAATAATGCGCCCTACCGGGCAGGGAGTCTGAACGATTTCTTTCTGGAGAACTCTTATGGTCGGTATTCGGTGCGGGGCGGGGTTGCCGGCAATCGGTGGTTTCTGTCCCGGTACAATTATTCCCGGTATTATGACGGTAATTACATGCTTTCCACCGGCGGTCAGCTTGCCCGGGAGAATCTCGAGCAGGTGGATTCGTTTGTTGATTTCCGGGAGTATGACATTGATGGGGACGGGCATGTTGATGCGCTGTTTATGGTTCATGCCGGGGCGGACGGCGCGGATAATGGGGATGTGAATTGTTGCTGGTCGCATGCGATTCCCGGTTTTAATTACCGGACGAATGATGGGGTGGTCATTGACGGGGTGACGAATGTGCCGGAGTTTGCCATGGTGACCGAAACCCGGGATACAACGCTGTGTTGTATTGCGGTGATGTGTCATGAGCTGGGGCATCTGGTCGGGCTGCCGGATCTGTATGACTATTCCCGTTACAGCTGGGGTGTGGGCTATTGGGGGCTGATGGGCTATGGTGCCTGGGGTGCGGGCGGTAATACGCCGTGGAGTCCGGCGCATATGGAGGCGTGGAGTAAGGTTGAGGCCGGTTTTGTGCAGCCGGTGGTGATTGCCCGCGATACTTTCGGGCTGCGGATTGTGGATGTGGAGACCCATCCGGTGGTCTATAAGGTCTGGCGTCAGGGGAGGAGTTGTGATACCTGTTTTCTGCTGGAGAATCGGCAGAGGAAGGGGTTTGATGCGCTGCTGCCCGGGTCCGGGCTTTTGATCTGGCACATTGACCCGTATTACAGCGCCTATCATAATCGGGTGGATCTGGAGGAGGATTCGACTAATCATCTGGACCGGGGTAACGGGGTGAGGCCGGATCCGCATGTCTATCATGAGGCGCTGGGCGATACCTCAGATCCGCTGCCCGGGATCTGGAACCGCACGAGTTTTGATAACTGGTCCAATCCTTCGAGCCGGGCAAGGAACGGTCAGCCGACCTGGGTGAGTGTGAGGAATATCCGGGAGGTGGGGGATACGATTGTGTGCGATGTGAGTTTTGACTCAAGTCAGGTTGGAGTTGAGGAGCCGGAGCGCCGGGTGCCGGGGTTGAGGGTTGAGCCGGGGATATCCCGGTCCGGATTCAGAGTTGAGGTTGAGGGGGGAGGACCGGTTGCGGTGGCAGTTTTCAGTAGTGATGGCAGGAGGGTTTGGAGCGGAGTGGTGCCGGAGCGGGGCTGGTGGAAGGGGGTTGACAGTCAGGGGCGGAGGGTTGGGAGCGGTGTTTATCTGGTGCGCGCCGGGAGTTTGACCCGGAGGGTGGTGTTGGAGCGATAGGAGGAGGAATGGTCAGGATTAGCGGGTTGCTGTTGATATTCAGTGTTTTGGGGTTTGCGGTTGAGCCGCCGGAATACGGGCTGGATTCGGTTGCGCGGAGGGCGCTGGAGGAGGCGCTGGAGGTTCAGGGGATGCGGGAGGAGGAGCTGGGGTTTTTTAAGTTGTGGGCGGTTGACAGTTTTTTCCGGCTGCGGGTGGTGGAGCGGCTGCTTTCCGGTCCGCTGGAGGTTTTGCCTTATGTTGAGGGGCAGGCCGAGGTTGTGCGGGCGCGGTGTCGGAATCGGGCAGGGCTGGTGCGGCATCTTTATAATGAGGTCGATGTCGGGCTGGAGCGCCGGGATTCGCTGCGGGTGGCAGGGGAGGTTGCCAGGGAGCTGGAGCGGAGGGGCGGTTGTGTCGGGGTTGAGGGTGCGGTGAATGTCATTGCCGCCGGGTTTGCGGTGGGGAGGCGGTATCTGGAGCGGGCGGTGGCAGGGATTTCCCAGGAGGAGCTGGATGTTCTGGTTGGCGAGGCGCCCGGTTTTTGGCGGGATGAGGATGATACGCTGGAGCGGGGTTTTGCCGGACGGCTGCATGAGGAGTTCGGCCGGGTTTATGATACGAGCCGGGAGGTTAAGTCCGAGACGCTTTTGGCATATGCCCGTAAGATCGATCGCCGGGCGCTGGCACTTGCCGGGCTGGCGGTGGTGGGCGCGGTGGAGCGGGCGGTGGCGGTTTTGAGGGCTGTGCCCAGGGATTCAGGGGGGAGTTTTACGGTTGAGGGGGTGAGAGGAGGGGTGGTTTTTTGTCAGGAGAGTGAGTGGGGGAGGGTTGTTGTCGGCGGTGTGGGTGATAATGTTTATGAGGCGCCGGCAGCGGTAGTTATTGATCTCGGGGGTAATGATATCTATTATAACCGGGCAGGCGGGGCGGTCGGCATTCTGGATCACCCGTTCGGGGTGGTGATTGACCTTGAGGGTGATGACCATTATCTTTCCGAGAGGCTTTTTTCCCAGGGGGCGGCGCTTTTCGGGTGCGGGGTGCTTTTTGATCTTGCCGGGGATGATGTGTATCGCGGTGGTCACTATAGTCAGGGGGCAGGTGTGTTCGGGACCGGTGTGGTTTATGATGGGGGAGGAAGTGATATTTATGATGCGGGTTTTTTTGCCCAGGGAGCGGGTCATTACGGGGTCGGAGTGGTGGTTGATGAGGCAGGGAATGACAGTTACCGTTCTTTCTGTTATTGTCAGGGGTTTGCCGGGACCTGGGGGTACGGGCTGCTCGCAGAGCTGGGGGGGAATGATCTTTATTATGCGGGCGGAAAATATAAGCATGAGCCGCTTTTGCCCAGGGAGTACCGGTCGTTTGCCCAGGGTTATGCGATCGGGGTGAGGCCGGATGCCGGCGGGGGGATCGGTTTTCTGTGTGATTTTCAGGGGAATGATTTTTATAATGCCGAGGTCTATGCCCAGGGGACGAGTTACTGGTATTCACTCGGGATGCTTTATGACCAGGAGGGTTTTGACCATTATACCGCTGCCCAGTATTCGCAGGGCGCAGGGATTCACCTGTCAGTGGGCGCACTGGTGGATGAGGAGGGGAATGATTCGTATTTTTCCCGGCTTGGTCCGAGTCAGGGGGAGGGGCATGATCTTTCAGTCGGGGTGCTGGTGGACCGTAAGGGGGATGACGGTTATTATGCGTCTGGCGGGCAGGGGATCGGGCTGACGAATTCGGTTGGGCTGTTTGTTGACCAGGATGGTAATGACTGGTATATGGCATCAGAGTCGCTGATCAGTCAGGGCTCGGCGAACTGGGCACGGGGGTTCGGCGGGATCGGGCTGTTTCTGGATTTGGCAGGGAGGGACTGGTATCCGGGGAGGAATGTGGCAGGAGATCAGAACCGGTGGACCAAGGGGACCTACGGGTCAGGAGTTGATCTGCCCCGGCCGGCAACGGTGGTTGACTGGGAGCCGGATGTTGACACTTCCGAGGCGAGCATTGATTCGGTGATCACCGCACCGGTGGAGAGTGTGTTTAAGACCGCATCGATCTGGGCGGTGGGGAATGCCCGGAAGAGGGTGCTGCGGGCAAGAAAGGAGCTGATCCGGCTGGGGAGAAAAGCAGTGGAGTATGTCGTTGAGCATAAGCTGGATACCAAGGACGGGCTGGAGTCGGAGGCGATTGCCGCATTGATGAGGGCGCTGCCCGATACCGCCAAGCCTTATCTTTTCCGGGGGCTGCGGGATGAGCGGTTTCTCGCCCGGCAGAATTCGGCTTACTGGCTGGGGGAGATGGGCAGTAATGCCCGGGATGCGGTGGATTCAATTCTGCTGGCACTCAAAGAGAAGCGGATTACACCCAGACGGGCGGTTTATGCGCTGGGGTCAATCGGTGATTCGCTGGTGGTGCCGGAGATTCTTTATCTCCTGAGGGATACAATGGAGGTTTCCCGGATCGTGACCGCAGAGGCGTGCGGTAAGCTGAAGAATCCGGTGGCGATTGAGCCGCTGATCGCAACTCTGAATGATCCGCTGTTTACCGTGCGGAGTGCCGCCGAGGCGGGGCTGGTCGCCATCGGGGAGCCGAGCGTTGACCCGCTGCTCCGGAGTCTGGCGGAACAGAAGGTGCCGGCATTGGGGCACAGTATCCGGGCGCTGGGGCAGATCGCGGTAAAACTTGACAGCGTTCAGGCAGAACCGGTAAGGCAGAAGTGCCGGAACCGGCTTGTCTCCTGTCTCCGGCATCCGGCACCGTTTGTCCGGCTGTGTACCGTGGAGGCGCTGGGCCGGATGCTGGACAGTGAAACCCGGGCGCGGCTGCGGGCAGAAATGGAGAGGGAAACCGACCTGTTTGTGCTTAATGCCTACCGGCAGGTGCTGAGTGCTCCCGGAAAGTAAAGTTTGCATCACCACGGTCTTCGGAGTAAAATTCAGCGATGCGCATGCTGACATTAACTTTAATGGTGTTCAGTCTGGCGGCGGCGGTTAACATTCTGCCCAACCCCTCATTTGAGGTCTGGCTGGATACGCTGGGCGTGAACATGCCGCTGGGCTGGTTGACCTCAGAGCTTACCCATCCGGGTTCGGCACAGAAGGATACCATCAGTCATTCCGGTTTCTACGCGCTGAAGCTGACTGGCGGGGATACGGTGGCGTTTGCCACTTCGGTTACGGTTGTCCGGAGTGGACTGAGTTATGAGTTCAGCGGTTATGCCAATGTGCCCGGAATCGTCAGCGGCGGGTTTGTGCTTCAGTTTCTGACCCTGAGTGGCGGTCTGATCGGTACACCGCAGTTGATCCCGGTCTATTATTCCAGTGGTTACCGGCGCTATTCCCGCTGGATCACCGCACCCGATTCGGCATTTTTTCTTACGGTGTCGTGCATCGCTCTGCCCGGCGGTTTGGTTTATTTCGATGATGTTACGGTCGATGACACCTCACTTCTCGGCATTAGGCAGCCGGCACCAAACAGACCATCTCGCCTCCGGATAAGCAAGCTGGTGGCACCGGTTCCCTTCGGCAGTGCACCGGAAGTCCGGCTTTATGATGTCCTGGGCCGCCGGGTTTACGGGCGGAAACGGACCGGAGTCTATTTTCTCATCTCCGAGTGAGCGCATACGGGGATTGACATCGGTAATTTGGTGATTATCATTGACCCGTGATTAAGGTTGTTGTCCAAGGAGAGGAACGGCAGGTTGAACCGGGTTTGACTGCCGGTGCCCTGCTTGCTGATGAGCGGGCGCTGGCGGCGCGGGTGAACGGCCGGCTGGTGGATCTTTCCTTCCGGATTGAGGAGGATGCCACAATCGAGCCGGTGTATTTTGAGTCCCGGGAGGGCAGGGAGATCTTCTGGCATTCGGCTTCGCATCTGATGGCGCAGGCGGTGAAGCAGCTTTATCCCGAGGCAAAGGTGACGATCGGTCCGGCGGTGCCCGAGGGGTTTTATTATGATTTTGATGTTCCTGAGCCGTTTACCGAGAAGGATCTGGAGAGAATTGAGGCAAGGATGCGCGAGCTGGCGACACAAAAGATTCCGATTGTCCACAGGTATCTGCCCCGGAAGGAGGCGCTGAAGCTTTTCTCCGGGCGGAATGAGACTTATAAGCTGGAGATTATTAACGAGATCCCGGATGAGCAGATATCGGTCTATGAGCAGGGGGATTTTGTTGATCTGTGCCGGGGACCGCATGTTCCAGATACCGGCAGGATTAAGGCGGTTAAGCTTCTGAGTGTTGCCGGTGCCTACTGGCGCGGTGATGAGCGGAACCGGATGCTTTCCCGGATTTACGGGGTCGCCTTTCCGGATGAGGCGCTGCTTAAGGAGCATCTGGAGCGGCTGGAGGAGGCAAAACGGCGCGATCACCGGAGGCTGGGACCGGCGCTGGGGCTGTTCAGTTTTCATGAGGAGGCGGGTGCCGGGCTGGTGTTCTGGCATCCAAAAGGGGCAACAGTTCGCCGGCTGATTCAGGAGTACTGGGAGAGGGAGCATTTAGCTGCCGGCTATCAGCTGGTGGTGACACCGCATATCGCCCGGAGTCAGCTGTGGCATCAGTCCGGACATTATGATTATTACCGGGAGAATATGTATATTCTGCCAGTGGAGAATGAGGAGTATGTGCTGAAGCCGATGAATTGTCCCGGGCATATTCTGATTTACCGGACCAGGGTCCATTCCTATCGGGAGCTGCCGTTGCGGATGGCTGAATGGGGCACAGTTTACCGCTATGAGCGTTCCGGTGTGCTGCACGGGATGATGCGGGTAAGGGGGTTTACTCAGGATGATGCCCATATCTTCTGCACCCGGGAGCAGGTGGAGGAGGAGATTTACGGTGTGGTGGCGCTGGCACTGAAGATGCTGCGGCAGTTCGGGTTTGAGCGGTTCTCGGTATCCCTGTCGGTCCGGGACCCGAAGCATCCGGAGAGGTATCTGGGTACGGATGAGCAGTGGCAGGTGGCAGAGGGTTCGCTCGTTAAGGCGCTGGAGCGGGTGGGGCTGGATTTCGTCCGGGCTGAGGGGGAGGCGGTGTTTTACGGTCCGAAGATCGATATCCATCTCGCCGATTCGCTGGGCCGGGAGTTTCAGTGTTCTACCTGTCAGTTTGATTTCAATCTGGGTGGCAAGTTTGATGTGTATTATATGGATCAGTATGGTCAGCATCTGCCGGTCTATCTGGTGCACCGGACCGTCCTGGGTTCAATCGAGCGGTTTATGGGGATCCTGGTTGAGCATTACGGCGGGGCGTTTCCGGTCTGGCTGGCACCGGTGCAGGCGCGGGTGATGACCGTGACCGAGAAGGAGAACGGCTATGCGCAGGAGGTTTACGAGGCACTGCGAAAGGCTGATGTCAGAGTTGAAATTGATCTGAATAATGATAAAATTAACTACAAAATTGGTGAGGCAGAGCGGGAGAAGATTCCCTTTATGCTGGTGGTCGGGGCACGCGAAGCCGAGGCAAGGACCGTCGCACTCCGCCGCCGGGGTAAGGGGAATCTGGGCGCAATGCCGCTGGAGAAGGTAATAGCACTAATCAAGGAGGAAGAATCTGGAAGGACACGGTGAGCAGGTGGTGAGGGAGGGACTTAAGGACCGGCCCAGGGCAAATGAGCAGATCAGAGTGCCGTATGTCCGGGTGATCGGGGTGGATAAGCGGCCGATCGGTATCCTGCCGACACGGGAGGCGATTGCCTTAGCCCGGCGGCAGAATCTGGATCTGGTGATGCTGGCGCCGAATGAGGAGCCACCGGTCTGCGGGATCATGGACCTGGGACGGTACCTGTATGAGCAGAAGGCTCGACAGCGGGAGTCGAAGAAGAAGCAGCATCAGACCCAGGTGCGGCAGATACGGATGAAGATGAAGATTGACAAGCACGACTATGAGGTGAAGCTGAAGAAGATGCGCGAGTTTCTGGCAGATAAGGACCGGATCAAGCTCGTGCTCTGGCTGAGAGGACGGGAGGTGCTGCATACTGATCTGGCGATGCAGCTGATTGAACGGATCAAGCAGGACCTGGCAGATGTTGCCAAGGTGGAAGGACAGGTAAGACTTTTTGATGAAGGAAAGAAATCTATTCAGTTAATGCTGGTGCCAAAATGAAGATGAAATTGAAAACACTGAGTTCGTTGAAGAAGCGGGTGAAAAAGACCGCAACCGGGAAGTTTGTCCATGCCCACAGCGGGACCAGTCATAATAACAGCGCCAAGACCAGCCGGCAGAAGCGGTTGCTCCATCGTCCGGCAGTGGCAGATGAGACGAAGGTTAAGGCGTTAAAACGGCTTATGCCCTACTGAAAAGGAGTGTCGAATGGCACGAGTCAAGACCGGACCGGCAACAAGGAAACGGCGGAAGAAGTGGCTTAAGCAGGCAAAGGGTTACTGGGGTGGGAAGTCCCGGCTTTACAAGAGCGCCCGGCTGCAGGTGATGCACGGGCTGATCAGCGCCTACCGGGACCGCAAGCAGAAGAAGCGGGTTTTCCGTTCGCTGATGATTACCCGGATTAATGCGGCGCTGGAGCCGTATGAGCTGAGTTACAGCCGGTTTATCAACGGATTGAAGAAAGCCGGCGTCACGCTGGATCGCAGTGTCCTTTCAGAGGTTGCGATTCAGGCGCCGGAGGATTTTGCCCGGCTGGTAGAGCTGGCAAAGCAGAACCTCGCCAGTTAATACCCGGATTCAGTCGCCGTAAAATAAAAAGTCGGGGCGACCCGATTTGAACGGGCGACCCCCAGCACCCCAAGCTGGTGCGCTAAACCAACTGCGCCACGCCCCGTGTCATCATTTTAGAAAAGAACCGGGTCCAAGTCAAGTTTTGGTCGCTGTGCCCGGTATTTCCTGAGTCTACTCCAGCGGTACTGCCCAGACATAAATTGAATCCAGCGTGAGTTTGGGCAGGCGGCAGATAAACTGAACCTGCCAGCCGGCGAGCTCATGCGGCTGGGCATCAGGAGCAAAATAGCGGATGATCAGCCGGCGGTTAGCCGAGTCCAGTCCCGCATAGGAGAAGCGGAATTCAAGCGGCGATTTGACATCATAGCGCTGGCGCACGAGCTGGCGCAGGAGATTTTCATTTGCTTCAATGTCGTGACGCAGTACCGAGATCTGGGGCTGGAGCGGATGGTCCGGGGGCAGGGGCTGATGGTAATGAGGGTAATAGCCGGTAATGACCGGTGGCGGGTTTGATGAGGAAAGTCTGATAATCCGGGACTGGCGGGGACAGTAAACCGTTAATGCGGGTATGAGCATTAGCAGGATTTTGCAGGTGCGCATATTCAAAGTTTAGGGTTGAGTTGGGGTCTGTCAACCCGATTTGACCGGCAGATAGCCGGTTTTATAATCAGGGTGTGCCCAGTGTCGGGATTGCCCGGAGTCTGCACAGTTATCACCATTTTACTTTCTGGCGGGCGTTTTTTGAGGCGCTGGGATGGGAGGTGATGCTCAGCGGCAGGACCGACCGGCAGACGGTGGAGCAGGGGGTGAAGCTGGCGCCAGCCGAGCTGTGTCTGCCGGTGAAGGTTTTTCTGGGGCAGGTTGCCCGGCTGCTCGAGCAGGCGGAGTATGTGTTTGTGCCGCGGCTGGTCTGCCGGCAGTTGAGGGGAGATTTTTATTTCGGCTGTCCGAAGGCGATTGCCCTGCCGGATCTGGTGCGGGCGATTTTTCCACAGCAAAAGGGACGCATTCTGGAGCTGGTGATTGATCAGCAGACTCAGCGCGATGAGGATGGTTTTGTCCGGTGTGCAAAGGCACTCGGTATGGACCGGCAGCGTGCTCACCGCGCCTTCCAGCAGGCAAAAATGGCTGAGGCAGGAAAATTGCGGGGACAGGGTGCCAGCCCGGCAGATTGCTTTCCGCCGGAGCGGTTGAGTTTAATGCGGGAGGCGGGCAGGGGAAAAATTGGCGTTATCGGTCATCCGTATCTGGTTTATGATGAGCATATCAGTCTTGGGCTGCTCAGGATGATTGCGGAACTGGAGGCTGTGCCGGTGATTCCTGAAGTCGGGGAGGAGGAGCTGATTCAGGAGGCGGGCAGGGGAAGGGCGTTGAACTGGTATTATGAACTGGAGCTGATCGCGGGGGCACGGAAGATTGTCCGGGATGAGCAGGTTGACGGGTTGCTGCTGGTTTCCAGTTTTGCCTGCGGTACCGCACCGGTGGTGAATGAGCTGATCCGGCGCGAGGTGGCGGTCCGAGCCGGTCTGCCGATGCTGACGCTGCTTTTTGATGAGCACAGTGGTGAAACCGGTCTGCGCACCAGGCTGGAGGCGTTTGGGGAGCTGATTAAGGCGCGAAGATGAGGGTTGCCTTTCCGTATATGGGTGATATCCGGCTGGTGCTGGAGCCGATTTTGCGCAAGCTGGGGGCAGAGGTGGTGGTGCCACCGGAGCCGAACCGGGAAACAGTTGCCCGGGGTGCCCAGCTGGCACCGGAGACGATCTGTCTGCCATTTAAGGTGACGCTGGGTAATATCCTGCAGGCACTGGAGCTGGGGGCAGATACGCTGGCATATGTCAGCGGTTCCTGGTCCTGCCGGTTTGGTTATTACGGCAGACTGCAGGCGGATATCTGCCGGGAGCTGGGCTACCGGTTCCGGCTGCTGGAGCTGCGTCGGGACCGGATGAAAGAGATTGTGCAGGAGATACTCCAGTTGAGTGACAACAGTCTGCTCCGGGCAACAGGACGGGCATGGCAGGCGTTCCGGCTGGGCTGGTTCAAGGCGACAACGCTGGAGAGGGCTTATGAATTGAGCCGGCAGGTGCTGCCCCAGGCGGAAAACAGGCAGGAGTGCCGCCGGCTGCTGAAAACGGTTATTGCCGAGATTGCGACGGCAGATAAGGTCCGGGAGCTTAAGCAGATTCGGGACCGGCTGGCAACCCGTTTTGCCCGGGTCAGAAGAAATGGGAGGGGTTCGGTTCTGCGGGTGAAACTGATTGGCGAAAGTTACTGCACGATTGAGCCGTTTGTCAATTTTGACTTAATCAACCGGCTCGGGGAGATGGGGGTCTGGGTTGAGCCGTTTCTCACCGGTCCGCGCTGGCTCGGTTTTCACGGGTTCCGGCTGCGGAAAGGGGAGGTGCGCAGGGCACAGCGGCTGGCAAAGAGTTACTGGCGATACTGTGTCGGTGGTGAGGATGCCAATTCGGTCGGGCATCTGATTATGGCTGCCCGCGCCGGTTATGACGGGGTGATTCATGTCCATCCGTTTGCCTGCATGCCGAGCACGGTGGTTCAGCCGGCACTGACAGCAGCCAGCCGGGATTATGATATTCCGTTTCTGTCCATTTCGGTGGATGAGCATACCGCCGAGGCCGGATTCCTTACCCGGGTTGAGGCGTTCATTTCGCTCCTGGAGCGCCGTAAAATTTCAGGGAAAGGAGGTGCCGGATATGTATCTGGTGCGGGTCAGTAAATCGTTCAGCGCCGCCCATCGGATTGTTGACCAGGGTGGCAAGTGTGAGCAGCTTCATGGTCATAATTACCGTGTGGAGGTAGTAGTCGGTTCTGAAAGGTTGAATCCGCCCGGGATGGTGGTGGATTTTAATGAACTGAAAGAAGCGGTGGCGCTTATTCTGCCGGACCATAAACTGCTGAATGAAGTTTTCGACTTCAATCCGACCGCGGAAAACCTTGCCCGCTATTTTTATGAACAGTTGCAGAGCCGGTTTCCGGTGGTGCGGGTACGGGTCTGGGAAAATGATGAATGCTGGGCTGAGTACGAGCCGGATTAGTCGAGGATGAGCAGTTTTTGGCGCTGGTGGCGGTTGAGTTCAACTATGTAAGTTCCGGCTCTGGTGAATATGATTTCACTTACCGGGGCAGCGGTGGTGAATATGAGCATGCCGGCAGAATTGTAAACCCGCACTGAAGCGGGGGGGGTGAGCGGAAAGCGATGACCGGTAAGCAGCCAAGCAGGTTTTTCAGGATAAACCGATTTTGTCCGGGCTGTCTGCCGAATCAATGTCTGTGTCAGTTGAACCGCCCGCCAGGCATTCACCAGTCCGTAGCCGAAACGGCTGTCTCTGCCGGCACTGCCCATGTCAATGGCACTGGCGGCAAGGATTGACCGGACATCGTTTGCACTTAATCCCGGGTCAAGGGCAAGGAGCAGAGCGGCAACGCCACTGACTTCGGGCGCTGCCATTGAGGTGCCACTGGCTTCGGCGTAGGAGCCTCCCAAGGTTGTTGAGAAGATACTGGTGCCAGGTGCCACCAGTTCCTGTTCCGGACCGTAATTGGAGAACCAGGCAAGTTCGGAGTTCTCGTTGGTAGCGCCGACGGCAACGCATTCACTGAGCCGGGCAGGATAGGTGATGGTTGATCTGCCGTCATTTCCTGATGCGGCAATCAGGAGGACGCCCCGGCTTGCCGCATACTGGCAGGCTTCGATGAGCACGGTTGAGGCAGCATCACCCCCGAGACTCATATTTATGATCCGGGCACCATTATCAACCGCCCAGCGGATGCCCCGGGCAACATCACTCAGATTGCCACTGCCCGAGTCGTTTAGTACCCGGACCGCCAGGAGCTGAATCTGCGCCCAGCCAGCAACACCGATGAGATTGTCCCGGACGGCAGCAATGATGCCAGCAACATGGGTGCCGTGAAAGGCGTTTTCGATGCCCGGATTGTCCGGTTTCGGATCGTTATCATTATTGAGAAAATCGTAACCCAGCTCACCGGTGCGGAAGTTGGCGGCAAGGTCGGGATGGGTATAATCTACGCCATTGTCAACAACCGCTACCTTAAGTGTTCCACCGGTGACCACATCCCAGGCAAGGTCGGCATACATGATCCATTTGTCCCACTGGCGCAGCAGAAACTGGGGATCATTGGGTATATTCAGGATGCGGGCAGGATAATCAGGTTCCACATACCGGATGCCGCGGAACTGGCTAAGTGCCGGCTGCACAAGTCGGCCTTGAGAGGAATCAATGGTAATCACCAGAAAACGGGCGTTCGTGTCAATCAGCAGCATCCGGGCGCCAAGTTCCTGAATCTGCCTGATGATGGAAGTTAAGGCTTCGGGATAAAAGCCGATGACGAGCCGGTCCCGGATTTCGGTGCCGGCCGGGAGATCGGGGGTAATGGTAGCAGTGGCAGTGAGTTGTTCCCGGATTATCGAGAGTCGGAGGATGTCATCGGTGGTAATCGGCGGACAATCGGGACGGGGGATTAAGGTAAACAGCAGTAACAGCAGGTTGATCATCTTTCCAGCGTAAAGCGTGCCCAGTAGGTCCGAACCGTGCCGGAGGTATTGAGGAATACCAGATACCAGGTGCCACTGCTGGCAAACTGATAATTGAGGTTCACTTCAGGAGCATTCTGCTGCTCGTAAAGCGGGACATAGGAGCGTCCCTGACGGAACAGCTCAAAGTTCACCGGATCAAGCAGGGAGAAGCGGCTGATCGTGCCCGAAACTGCCCGGGCGTCCCCCAGAACCTTTCTGCCGGAATCGGCACTGAACTCAATCCAGCGATAGTAGTTGTGGTTGAGGGTGATTTTGCCGTGGAAGATGCTCTGCTGGCCAATGGCGGCGATCTGAAGATTTACCGTATCGCTTGTGCCCCGGTTGCCAGCGAGGTCGGCAGCAATGCAGTAAATTTTATGCCAGGAGCCGGGTTCGAGCGCACTGGTATTCCATTCAAAAGTTGCGGCAGCCGAACTTTCACTGGCGATCATAATGCCGTCAGCATAAAAATCGATGGCGGTAACACCGTTAGAGTCATATGCCTCGACCTGCACCGGTACCGTTCCGCTGACTATGGCGGAATCAGGAGGGGATAGGATGTGACAGCTGGGCGGAGTTGTGTCCAGCAGTTTAAACAGCAGATCACAGCCGGTGAGCAGCAGTATCAGCAGTATCCAGGGTTTAAATTTCATATTCAGCGCCCTTTTCCGGGATGGTGATTTCCGGAATACCGAGCTGATGCAGCGGTTCTATAATTGCCTGCGCTGCCTGAGGTTCGGCATGGACGATAAATATCCGGCGGAGGCGCCGGAGGTTCATATTTTTAACATATTCAAGCAGGGCGTTGCGGTCGGCATGGGCGCTGAATTCGTTCATGACTTCAATTTCTGCCCGCACCGGAAATTCCTCGCCGAAGATCTTTACCACCGGCTGATGCTCCACGAGGCGCCGGCCCAGGGTGTGCTGCGCCTGAAAGGAGACGATGAGAATCAGATTTTTCGGATCGGTGATAGAGTGTTTTAAATGATGCAGTACCCGGCCGGCTTCACACATACCCGAAGGGGAGATAATGATACAGGGTTCATGGAGCTGATTCAGTTTTTTTGATTCATTGACATCTTCTATATAACGCAACCCCGGGAAATCAAAAGGTCCGTCATATTCGCCATTAACAAGAGTCTGGGTTTCAGTGTCAAAATAGGCAGTACTGTTGCGGTAGACTTCCGTCACCTGACTGGCAAGCGGTGAGTCAACAAAAACCGGAAGGTCCGGAATTGCGGACTCCTGACGGAGCAGTTTCAGATTGTAGACAATTTCCTGTGCCCGTTCAACCGCAAACGCGGGGATGATAATTCTTCCCCCGCGTTCTACCGTCCGGTTGATGATGGCGGCAAGCCGGTTGCGGACATCACGATAGTCGCCATGGAGCCGGTCACCATAGGTTGCCTCCATGATCAGAATATCCGCTTCAGTTACCTGGACCGGGTCACGGATGATGGGCATCTTTTTGCGGCCCAGGTCGCCGGTAAAGAGTATCCGCTGGTTTTCTACCTCAATGTCAATAAGTGATGAGCCGAGAATATGACCGGCATCGTGGAAATGAACGGTAAATGGTCCGAGTTTCTCCCTGCGGGCATAGCTGATTCCCTGGAGGCGGGTCAGGGCATGTTCAGCATCGGCGGTGGTATAGATCGGTTCCTTGGGCGGTTCGCCGCGTTCCCGGCGTTTTTTGTTCAGATATTTGATGTCACCTTCCTGGATTTTGGCGGCATCCAGCAGCAGAAGCCGGCTGAGTGCCACCGAGGGTTTGGTCATCAGTACCTTTCCCCGGTAGCCGTTTTTGATCAGGTTGGGCAGGTTGCCGATATGGTCGATATGGGCATGACTGATGCAACAGTAGTCAATCTGACGGGCGTCAAAAGGCAGATGGCGGTTAATTTCTTCCGCCTCCTGCCGGTGTCCCTGAAACAGCCCGCATTCCAGAAGCAGTGATTTGCCGCCGGATTTCAGAATGTGCTGTGACCCGGTGACCGTGCCGACTCCGCCCCAGAACTGAATTTTCATCTGACGAGGCTCCGCACGGTGCGCATGTTTTCCAGATCGTCCTTGATGCTGGTACGGGGGGTTTCCATGATGCCGGGCAGTTTTCTGAGCAGCGGATGGTTAACGATTTCGCTGAATCCGGCAAGACCGATTTCACCTTTGCCGATGTGCCAGTGGCGGTCAACTCGAGAACCGAATGGTGTTTTGGAATCATTGAGGTGAATCAGGTAAAGCCGGCTGAAGCCGATTGCCCGGTCAAACTGCCGCAGAGTTTCGTCAATTGCCGGGCGGGTACGCCAGTCATAACCCGCTTCAAACGAATGGGCGGTGTCAAGGGTAACCCCGAGCCGGTCCCGGTCTTCAACCTGCTCGATGATCTCAGCAATCTGTTCAAACCGGTAACCGATTTCCGAGCCCATGCCGGCGGTGTTTTCCAGCAGGAGCTTTACCCGGTTCGGGACAAGTCGGAAAATCCGGTTGATGTTTTCAGCCACCCGCTGCAGTGCGGATTTTTCCTCCGTTCCCATTGCCTTGCCGACATGAACGACCAGAAAATCAATACCAAGGGTTTCGCACCTTTTCAGGTCATCAGCAATTGTCGTGATTGATCGTTTTTTCAACTCCGGATCAGTAGCAGCAAGATTGGGGAGATATGGGGCATGGGCGAAGACAGGGCTTATTTCCGATTTCCTGATTTCCTCGCGGAATCTTGCGACATCTTCTTCTTTCAGGGGTGAGGCACTCCAGCCCCGGGGAGAACGGGTAAAGAGCTGGACGGTATCACAATTCAACTCCTCAGCCCGTGCCCTGACATTGGCGAAACCGCCGGCGATCGAGATGTGAAACCCGAAGCGCATTTTTATGATGCTACCCTGCTGACGGTTTAAGTCAATGATATTCACGGGTTAGGTTTGCTTGACACTTGTGAAATGCGGTCTATAATCCACTATGCACCCCTGTAGCTCAGCAGGATAGAGCAGCGGTTTCCTAAACCGCAGGTCGCCCGTTCGAGTCGGGCCAGGGGTAGAGGTGTATGATGAAACAGAAGTTTTACAGAAAATAAAAACCGGGAGAAAAGGTGAGAATCAAGCATCGGGTCAGCAAGGATGAGTTGAAAGAGGATAAATTCCAGGAGTTCGTCGAAAAGGCGGCGGAGTTTTATTATGAGAATCCGCGCCGGTTCTGGATCGGAGTTGCGGTCGGAATTCTGGTGATTGCTGGTGTCATTCTCCTGATTCAAAACCGGCCGAAACCGGTTCGGAGTGCCGAAGCAGAGCTGAGGCTGATGGATGCCCTTTCCAATCTCTATCAGGGCAAGTATGATTACGCGGAGATGGCACTCAAGGAGCTGACAGCAAAATTTCCCCGTGATTATGCCGGCATCAAAGCCCATTTCTATCTGGGCACACTCTATTTCGGGTCTCAGGAGCCGCGACTGGCGGAGGCAAAGCGGGAGTTCGGAATTTTTTTGAAAAAGGCAAAAAATGATCTGCTGTTGACCCCGGCCGCCCAGTACGGAATTGCCGCCTGTGAGGAGCAGGCAGGAAATTATCTGCAGGCAGCCAGGCTTTATGAGTCAGTCTACCGTAAATATAAGGAGCTGCCGCTGGCACATGAGGCGGTGCTGGCAGCCGGGCGCTGTTTCCGGCTTGCTAATAAGCTTGATGAGGCGGAAAAGCTGTACAGTGACTATCTGGAAAAAGACAAGCCGGCAGCAATGAAGGCAGAGGATGTCAGGGTTCAGCTCGGTTACATCCGGGCACTCAAGAACCGGTTATAAAATAAGATGATGAAGGAAGCGCTGACATTTGATGATGTCCTTTTAGTTCCCCAGTATTCGCAGGTTCTGCCGGCAGAGGTCATTACAGAAACATTTTTTACCAGAAAAATCAGACTGCATCTGCCGCTGGTGAGTGCCGCAATGGATACCGTGACTGAGGGGAGAATGGCGATTGCGATGGCACGGGCGGGCGGGATCGGTGTTATTCACAAGAATATGACTATTGATGAACAGGCGCAGGAGGTGGCAAAGGTCAAACGGGCGGAAAGCTCGATGATTTCCGATCCCCTGGCGATAACACCCGACCGGACAATCGCTGAGGTGCGGGAACTTTTTAACCGGCATGGCATTTCCGGTTTGCCGGTGGTGGATAACAAGGGGCGGCTTGTTGGTATAATCACCCGGCGCGATCTACTGTTTGAAGATGACAGTACAACAGCGGTGGAGAAAGTAATGACCAGCACCAATCTGATTACCGCTCCGGTCGGCACGAGTCTGAAGAAAGCACGGGAGATTCTCCGTCAGCACCGCCTGGAAAAATTGCCGATCGTTGATGAGCAGGGACGGCTCAAGGGATTGATTACCACCAAGGATATTCTGAAGCGGGTAGAACATCCCTTTGCCACCGTTGACAGCAAGCGCCGGCTCCGGGTAGCAGCAGCAGTCGGAGTGGGCAAGGAGGCGCTGGAACGAACGAGGGCGCTTGTTGCCGCAGAGGTAGATGCGATCGTTATTGATACTGCCCATGGCCACTCAAGTCGGGTGCTTGAGACAGCACGGGCGATCAGAAAGATGTTTCCGCAGGTGGAGCTGGTGGCAGGAAATGTGGCGACTGCAGAAGGAGCACGGGCGCTGATTCAGGCGGGAGTCGGAGCGGTCAAGGTTGGTATCGGGCCGGGATCGATCTGCACGACCCGGGTGGTTGCCGGCGTTGGTGTGCCTCAGCTTTCCGCAATCATGGAATGTGCCCGGGTATGCCGGCAGTATAAGGTTCCGCTCATTGCTGACGGTGGAATCAGATTTTCCGGTGATATCGCCAAGGCACTGGCAGCCGGTGCAGATACGGTGATGATGGGGAATCTCCTTGCCGGCACTGATGAGAGCCCGGGTGAGGATGTTCTCCTTGAGGGCAGACGCTACAAGGTATACCGGGGAATGGGTTCAATTGATGCAATGAAAAAAGGCTCCTGGGACCGGTACTTTCAGGAGAGCGGTGCAGAACTGGTACCGCAGGGGATCGTGGGCAGAGTGCCCTATCGCGGCAGTGTCAAGGATGTGCTCTTTCAGCTGGAAGGTGGTCTGCGGGCGGCGATGGGCTTCTGTGGTTGCCGGACGGTCAAGGAACTGCAGCGCAAGGCAAGGTTTGTCAAGATTACCAACGCCGGCTTGCGGGAGAGCCATCCGCACAGCATCACCATCATCAAAGAGGCACCCAACTACGAGGCGCCGGAGCAGGAATAATTCAGCCTGCGCAGGTTGGGACTGATTATTTTATGTCACCGGTGCCTTTGGTATAAACCCTTCCTTCATCATCCACTGGGTAAGTTCCCGCGCCTGCTTTATCTTTGCGGTGGCGGTTTTCATCAGTTCCTCGCGGGTCATCGTGACCCGGGCAACTCCCTGCTCGATCGCCTTCATACCGACCGCCACCGCCTCGCGTGGAAATACCTCCCAGTCATCCATCGTCGGGATGAGATAATCTTCTCTTAAACCGCGGTCTTCGGCGACCTTTGCCAGTTCGAGTGCTGCTGCAATGCACATCTCGTCGGTAATTGTTCGGGCGTTGACATCGAGCGCACCGCGGAAGATCCCAGGGAAGCCCAGCGAATTATTCACCTGATTGGGGAAGTCGCTTCTGCCCGTGGCAACGACCCGGGCACCAGCTTCAATCGCCTCCCAGGGCCAGATTTCGGGAATCGGATTGGCGCAGACAAAGACGATTGCGTCCTTTGCCATTGCTTTGATCCACTCCGGTTTGACCACACCCGGTCCTGGTGTGGAAAGGGCAATCAGGACATCGGCGCCTTTCATCGCATCAGCAATTGTACCACGGACATTTTCATCATTGGTAATCTGACACATATGCCACTTTTCCTTGAATTCTTCCTGCAGTTCGGTTCTTCCTTTATGCAGGGTGCCCTTGGAGTCGCACATGATGATATTACCCGGAGTAACTCCGCCTTTGATGATAACCCGGGCGATTGCGATATTGGATGCGCCGGCACCGAGCATCGCCACCTTGACTTTTTTGATGTCCTTGCCGACGATCTTTAAGGCATTAACCAGACCGGCATAGGTTACCGCTGCCGTCCCCTGCTGGTCATCGTGCCAGACTGGAACATCAAGTTCGGCGCGCAGGGTGTCAAGGATCCGGAAGCATTTCGGCTGGGCGATATCCTCGAGGTTGAATCCGCCAAAGGATGGTTCCAGCAGTTTGGCAGTCCGGATGAACTCATCCGGGTCCTTGGTACGGAGGGCAATTGGAACCGCATCAACTCCACCGAGGTACTTGAAGAGCAGTGCCTTGCCTTCCATTACCGGCATGGAGGCTTCGGGACCGATGTCCCCCAGTCCAAGTACGCGGGTGCCGTCGGTGAGCACGCAGATGGTGTTTGCCCGGTTGGTATGGACAAAGGAAAGGTTTACATCTCTCTGGATTTCCTTGCAGGGTGCAGCAACACCCGGTGTATACCAGATTGCAAAGTCATTAAAGTCCCGAATACAGCACTTGGGAGCAATCTGGTATTTTCCCCGATAAAAGGGATGAAGTTTCAAGGCATCTTCTGCCGGCTTTTTTGCCTTGGTAATCAGCTGTTCAATTTCAGCCGGGGTAAGTTTTTTCATTTTTGACTCCTTTTTTAAAACTAAACCGTTTTTGCCTTTGCGGTTGGTGATTTAACCGTAATTATTACAATACCGGCAGCAATACAGAGCAGGGCGGTAATGAGGAAGGCGACATTGTAGTTGCCGGTAATTTCCTTGATCCGGGGTGCAAAAATGTTGGATAACAGTCCACCAACACCATAGGCGGTGAACACCAGCCCGTAGTTAATCCCCGAATTCTTTGTTCCATAAAAATCGGCGGTCACCGCCGGGTAAATTGCCAGATAGCCGCCGAAGCTGGAACCGACCAGGGCAATGCCGATCCAGAAAATGAAGGGCAGGGAGGGGATCAGAAAATAACCGAGAATGGCAATGGCGTTGATGAGAAACATCAGGAAGAGTGCCCGGGTCCTGCCCAGACTGTCGGAGATTCTGCCCCAGAAGATTCTGCCCAGGGCGTTAAAGATTGCCAGCACGCTGACACCGAGCGCCGCGGTCTCCTTGCTGAATCCGCCCAGTTCCTGTGCGATGGGGGAGGTCTGGCCGATAATCATCAGACCGGCAGCACAGCCGGCAAAATAAGTGAGCCAGATGAGCCAGAACTGAATGGTAGCAAGCATCTGCCCGGCAGTATAATCGGTGCGCACGGGGGTACCGGCAGCCGGCTGGGGTGGATTCCAGCCCGTAGGCTTGTAACCGGCAGGCGGGTTGCGCAGGATAAGGGCACCGATGAGGATCAGGATCAAATACACCACACCGAGATACCGGAAGGTGGCAAACGGGCCGATTGCGTCAATCATCGCCCGGGCGAGCGGTCCGACGATCAGTGCTCCTGCGCCAAAACCGGCTACCGCCAGTCCGGTAATCAGTCCCCGCTTGTCCGGAAACCATTTGACACCGGCAGAGATCGGACAGACATAGGCAAAGCCGATGCCGATTCCGGAAATGATGCCATAGGCGATAACGAGCATGACGATGCTCGAAGCGAAACTGGCAAGAATCATACCCAGAGCAAGCAGGATACCCCCAATGATGGCAACGATGCGAGGACCAAACCGATCCTGCAGTCTGCCTCCGACAACGGTTGCCAGTGCAAAGAAAATCAGAACAAAGGAGAAGGGCAGCGATGCCTGAGTTGAGCCGATGTTCAGTGCGGACTCAAGAGGTTTGCGGAATACGCTCCAGGCATAAATTGCACCCAAGCACAGCTGAATCAGCAGTGCTCCAACAACAATCAGCCAGCGGTTGAAGGTTCTTTTATCAGTCATTGCGCAACCTCCCTTGATATTTGCGGACCCGGGCAGGAGCGCCGGACAAGCAAGACGCTCCTGCCCGTGGTATTTTACTCATCTAAGGTCGAGATGTCGCCGACCGGTTTGCCCAGAGCTTCAGCTTTCAGCAGCCGGCGCATGATTTTGCCCGAGCGGGTCTTGGGCAGTTTGTCCCGGAATTCAATTGATTCGGGCCGGGCGATCGGTCCGATTTCCTGAGCGACCCATTTCTTGAGTTCATCAGCCAGCGCGTCTGACGGCTGATAGCCGACTTTGAGAGTAACATAGGCTTTGGGTACATCACCCTTTACCTCATCCGGAATGCCGATGACCGCAGCCTCGGCAACCGCTGGATGGGCAACCAGTGCGGATTCGATTTCTGCAGTTCCCAGCCGGTGTCCGGCAACATTGAGCACCTCATCAGCGCGCCCGCGGAACCAGAAGTAACCGTCCTCGTCCCGGGTGCAGGAATCACCGGTGAGATACTTGCCCGGATACCGGGACCAGTATGCCTGAATATAACGGTCCGGATCCTTGTAGAGAGTCCGCAGCATCGAGGGCCAGGGGCGGGTGATTACCGCAAATCCGTTTTCGCCGGGTTTGATCGGGTTGCCTTCCTGAGATACAACATCAGCGGAGAAGCCGGGGAGCGGTTTCGTGGCGGACCCGGGTTTTAGTGGCGTGATCGGCAGGGGCGAGATTACAAACGAGCCGGTCTCGGTTTGCCACCAGGTATCCATGATTTGAAGCCGGTCGCCGCCGATGTGCTTACGGTACCAGCGCCAGGCTTCGGGGTTGATCGGTTCACCGACCGAACCGAGCAGACGCAGGGATGACAGGTTGTGCTTCGCTGGATACTCTTCACCAAAACGCATGAACATCCGGATGGCGGTAGGAGAGGTATAGAGAATGGTTACCTTTTCCTGTTCGATGATTGACCACCACCGGTCCGGGGCAGGGTAGTCCGGTGCACCTTCATAGAGGATGGAGGTTGCGCCCAGCATCAGTGGAGCATAGACGATATAGGAATGACCCGTGACCCAGCCGATATCAGCAGCGCACCAGTAGATGTCCTGGGGTTTGATGTCAAAGACAAATTTCAGCGTAGTATAGGTACCGACCGCATAACCACCGTGGACATGGACAACGCCCTTGGGCTTGCCGGTTGTGCCCGAAGTGTAGAGGATGTAAAGCATATCTTCGGAATCTAACTGCTCAGTGGGACATTCTTCAGGTTCGTCAGCGGTCAGTTCGTGCCACCAGAGGTCGCGCCCCGGTTTCATTTCTACCGGATTGCCCGCGCGCTTGAATACGATACAGTGTTCAATTGACGGGCATTCTGCCAGCGCTGGATCGGCATTGGCTTTCAGGGTAACCAGTTTGCCCCGGCGATAGGCACCATCAGCGGTAATGAGAATTTTTGCTTCAGCATCCTGAATCCGGTCCCGGAGTGAGGCGGCAGAAAAGCCGGAGAAGACCACCGAATGGATTGCGCCGATCTTGGCACAGGCGAGCATCGCCACCGGCAGTTGCGGTATCATTGGTAGAAAGATTGTTACGCGGTCGCCCTTCTTAATCCCCAGTTTTTTAAGCGCATTGGCGAGTTTGTTAACTTCCTTATAAAGTTTTTCATAGGTCCAGAGTTCCCGCTCGCCCGGCTCAGAATGATAGATGTAGGCAATTTTATTTTTTACATCAGTTTTCATATGCCGGTCGACGCAGTTGTGGGCGATGTTGAATTTTCCGTCGACAAACCATTTGTAAAACGGGGCTTTTGATTCATCCAGCACTCTGGTCCATGGTTTGAACCATTCCAGCTCCTTCGCCATTTCTCCCCAGTACCACTCGAGATCCTGGGCACGTTTCAGCAGTTCGTCCAGTGTCTTGATACCGTGTTTCTTCATAAACGCCATAATATTGGAGTTTGCCACCAACTCCTGCGGCGGTTCGTAGAATTTCGGCTCTTCTGCCATGTTGTTTCCTCCTTTTTATAAAATTGTCCGGAGTTTTCAGTATATTGGCAGCCGGATTGATGTCAAGAATTTCAAAATTGAACTGTAACCGGTGCCCAGTTGTAGCCGGAGTCCCGGCTGAGCAGGAGAGTCAGTTCGTCGCCACCGATGATTCCAACCAGACCATCGGTAAAGAAGCGGATGGTAAACAGGTCCCTGGTGGTCCCGCTGTTAATCCTCTCCCAGGTTTCGCCACCATCAAGGGTATGAATTACTGTGCCCTGGGCACCGACACAGAAGCCCGCCATGGTGTCATGACGCATGTCCAGCGAATAAAGTGGTGGTAGCACGAAATCAATTGGCAGTGGACGCCAGATTTCACCACCGTTAGGGGTGAAAAACACTCTGCCGGAATTGGTAGTGGCAAATCCGACTACATCGTCTGCCGGAAAGTGAACTGCGGTAAAGTGCGTATTGGTAACCAGTCCATTTACATTGCCGGTCTGGGAAAACCAGACTGAACCGCCGGTGGTGGTTTTCAGGATTGTGCCGTTAAGCCCCACCGCATAGCCGGTCAGCTCGTCTGCCGGAAAGTGGATGTCCATGATTTTTTCCTCAGTGGCAGTCGGCAGTTTTTCCCAGGTTCTCCCATAATCTGCGGTTCGAAGCACAGTCCCGCGGTCGCCGGCTACGAATCCGACTTCCGGCGAGACGGGAAATTTGATGGAACGCAGGTCAACCGTTACAGGGGCAGGAAGCTGTTTCCAGTTTCTACCTTCATCTTCGGTTTTCAGGAGCGTTCCTCTATCACCACAGGCATAGCCAATCATCGCCTGCCCCGGGAAGCAGACACTGTAGAGATTGACCGTAGTCGGGACAGTGAGCCGGACCCAGGTGGCGCCACCGTCAACCGTTTTCAGCAGCAGACCGTTATCGCCGGCGGCAAAGGCAATCATCGTATCCTCCAGCGTAAAGACCGAATTAATCCGGTTCGGCATGGATATACAATATAAAAACCTGATTTTTTGTCAATAACTTGTAATTGGCATGCTGAAGATATAACTTGACTTTGGGCAGGGCAGGGTTAAGTTTTAACTGCGACAGCATAAGGACCGTCCCGCAATGCGGTCGGCGGGAAAGTCCCAAGTAGTTAGGAAAGAGCTAATAAAGACCGAGGAGGAGTTAATGAAACACAAGGTCGCGATACTGGCTCTGGTCAGCGTGCTGGCACTGGCACTGGCTGCCGGTCCGGAGGTGACCACGAGCGATGTGAGTCAAGGTGAACCGCAGAAGGTAAAACTGTATTACGGCACTTATGGGTCAAATGATTATGTCTGGGGAACGGTGAAGACCCAGCTTCCAACCGATGCCTGGCTTTACCACAGCGAGATGCCGGGCAGAATGATGGACAATACCTGTGCAACTGACGGCAACTATGTGTATGTGCTTGCTGGATACGGCACAAGCAACGCACTCTACCGCCATCAGGTCGGGTCAACCACCTGGCAGACGCTGGCACCCTGTCCAATGGATATCTGTAATGGTGGGGCTGCCATCATCGGTGATACACTTTATTACTGCAGCGGGTATTCTTACACTGTTGGTGCTACCGTTGATACGATGTTCAAATACTGCATCAGCACCAATACCTGGACGAGCGGACCCGGACCATTTACAGGCACAACCTATAACTGGCAGCCGCTGGTGCTTGCCTGTGGGGGCAAGCTGTATTACATCAGCGGTTGCAATCAGCCCGGAGCTACCAGTCCGACCCGTGAGGTCTACTGTTATACACCGGGCAGTGGCTGGTCCCGGGTTGCGGATATGAATCAGGGACGGGTGTTTGCCATGGGCTGTGTCTATCATGATACCATCTGGGTTACCGGCGGAAACGTTGACAATGTGGCAATTACCCATTCTGAATTTTATGACCCGGTTTCCAATACTTGGACAGTAAACAATTCCATATTCCCGCAACTCCCGATTGCCACCTGGGCAGCCGCAAGCGGTGTCGTTGGGCAGACGATGTTTGTCGCCTCAGGTGTGCGGGAGATGGTTGCGCTGATGGACACCTGCCAGTATTTTGATTTCGGAACCCGGACTTGGACGGTCACACCTGATGTCCTCCTGCCGGTTTACCGCGGCACGGGTGTTGGCAATGCTGACGGCAAGGCGGTGGTTTATGGCGGTTCGATCGGCGGGTTTACACCGACGGATACCTGTCAGTATGAGGTGCTGGCAACCGGTAATGCAAATGATGTGGGTGTGATTCAGATTGTGGCGCCCGGGAGTGTGATTGTGCCGGGTAATGTGACACCGAGAGCGAAAATCAAGAACTTCGGCACCAATGCCCAGTCCAACATTCCAGTTTACTGCTGGATTGATTCGGCCGGAACAAGAGTCTACGAGCAGAGTGCTACCTATGCCGGACCGCTGGCACCTGGTGCGACCGCGGATGTGGACTTTTCACCTCAGTGGCGGGCGGTAGGTGGAACCTACAATGTTACCATGTTTACCGACCTCCCCGGCGATGAATCGCGGGCTAACGATACCCTGCGCGGGACAACTCAGGTGATGCAGTATTCAATCGACTGGTATCAGAGCGATACCATCCAGCCTGACCGGGTAAGCCGGACCGCCTGTGTTAATGATGCTCAGGGCAGGCTGCATGTCATCTGCGGTAACTGCTTTGTTCATACATCACATCCTTCGGATATGATTTATGATACCGTAACTCATACCTGGTCAACCGGACTGACTCATCCCGCTGGCGGTGGTGTGGGTGTTCACAATCACGATGCAGTGCGGATCAATGATGTAATCTGGGTTGGTGGCGGCAGTTCCGGCTCGGGTTTCTACAACAACCTTACGAAACTGGATCTTGGTGCCAATACCTGGACTTCTGCAACCGCGATGCCGCAGTCCAATCTGCTTTACTACGCGTTTGGCGAGTATGCGGACTCCGGCTGGGTTTACTGCTTCGGCGGTTCACCGGATGGTACCGGCGGACCGATCAACAACTGTTACCGGTATGACCCGAACACTAATGCCTGGACCGCAATGGCGAATATGCCTGAAGCGCGGCGCAATCCCATGGTTGCCCGGGTTGGTGATACCATCTATGTGATTGGCGGTATGTCAACCAATGATTACACATCAACCCGCGGGACGGTGTGGAAGTACTCGGTACTCGGCAATACCTGGACCGTGGCAACTGATTCCATGCCGGACCGGCTGGGCTGGGGCAGGGCGGTTACCTACTCCTATTCTGGCGGAACCTTTATCTATGTGTTCGGCGGCTATCGGGCGGGCACGATTGTTAATACCTGCTGGCGGTATGATGTCAACAGCCACACCTGGACTCAGGACCGGGCGCTGTTGACCGCAACCCGTTCGCACGGCGGTTCAATCTCAGGTAACTTCATCTGGGTGGCAGGCGGTTATAACACATCTCCTGGAATTCTGCCCAATGTCCAGAAGGGTGTTATTGCCCTGACCGGCGTTGAGGAAGGCAAGCCGACTGTCAACTGGGAAGGGATTGAGAGCGTCAGGCCGACGCTGGTCCGTGATTTCTGCCGGATCAGTTACAGCTTGCCGGCGCGCAGCAATGTCAATCTGAGTGTATATGATGCGACCGGCTCACTGGTGCGCACGCTGGTTGACGGCACGGTAGCTGCAGGAAATCAGACGGTGACCTGGGACCGCCGGGATGCGGCGGGCAGGCGGGTTGCTGCCGGGACCTACTTCTACCGGCTGACCATCAACGGCAACTCGGTTTCCGCCAAGGCGTTGCTTCTGCAGTAACCGCTTCCCCGGATAAGAGCGAAGGGGCTGCCTTTCGGCAGCCCCTTCTGTTTTTACTCCAGCGGCAGGGCTCGAACCTGCGACCCTCCGGTTAACAGCCGGATGCTCTACCCATTGAGCTACGCTGGAATCTGATAAAATATATCAAAGAGAAAAATACAAATCAAGTTCAGCGCACAAGAGCAAATCTGGCGATTGACCGTCCAAATGTGGTTTCCAGCACCGCCAGATAGATTCCGGAGCCGGCAGGTTTCCCGGACTCATTCAACCCGTCCCAGCAGGCATTAATTCCTTCCAGTTCTTCAGAAGCAAAGTATCGTCCCGGAGTCGGCATTCTGGCGGTGTTGAGCTGAACCGTTTTTACCCTGACACCGCTGGTAGTGTAGATGGTGATCCGGGCGTCCGGAGTGACCCGGCTGAGATTAAGGGCAAAGTAAACCTTCAGGTTTTCCCCGGTAACAAACGGGTTGGGGTAAATGAGTGCGATCCGGTCCTGCGGGCTGGGCTGTGTCCTGGGTGATGGCGGGAATCTGCTGAACGCGGAGTCAACACGGGGCACCCCATAACCGAAGGTGCAGCTTTTCACTGCCCGGCTGGCGGTTGTGTAAAGCGCCACCCGGATTGATTCCGCATTCCATTCGGGGTGTGCCTCCTTGAGCAGGGCACAGCAGCCGGCGATCAGGGCGGTGGCACAGGAGGTACCGACGCTGCCTTCAAGGAAGTTTTCCGAATCCGGTGCCGCAACCGCAACGGTATCTGCCAGCGCTACCAGATCGGGTTTGATTCTGCCGTCAGCGGTCGGTCCGGTACCGGTTCCGCGCCAGGGGGTAAGGTTCTTCTCAACCCCACCGCAGGTGATGACGCCTTCGGCATCGCCAGGTGCGGTGATATACGGCCGGGGCCAGGGATATTCGGTTGTGTCACGGTTGCCCATCGCGGTGACGATTACCAGCCCGCGGCGTGCTGCCAGCTCGCAGGCAATTGAGATCGGTGCGGTTCTGCCGTCAAAATGCTCGTCCCGGTACCAGCCCCGATAGCCGAGCGATGTGGAAACAATATCCGCACCGCACTTTTCCGCCCACTCCAGCGCCTGAATATAGGTATCCTCCTCCATGTTATATTCATATCCCCGGTTGCCGGAAGTCTTGTAATATTCGGTTTTGGCGACAATCAGGTCGACTCCGGGTGCGATGCCCATCATGGAATAGGGCTGATAACCGGCGATCAGTGAAGCCATTCTGGTGCCGTGATTGGGCTGGTCATAGGAGAACTTCAGTGTGTCCGAATCTTCCCAGACCGCGATTTCATCACCCCGGCGGAACCAGAGGATGGAACTGTTGTCCGGGGCAGCCACTGGGGAATAGCAGAAACCGAGCGTATCAACCGGTTCTGTATCACGCCAGCTCATTCCCAAGTCCGGAGTTGTCCGCTGATAGAGCATACCGCCGGATTCGTAAACAAGGGTCAGACCATTGCTGGTGTGGCTCAGGGTATAATCCCCGAAGGAGCTGGCGGAGTCAATGGTCAGCGGAGAGGACCAGGTGGCGCCGAAGTCCGTTGAGCGGAGCAGATTCAATTTTGTCCGGACCGGGTTGCTTTGATCCTGATAAACAAGGAGGCGCAGAGAATCGTGATTTTTTATGGTAAACAGTCTGATGTGTCCGGCACTGCCGGCAATCAGTTCTCCATCGGGATTGAAGCTGACACCGCCATCAGTGGAATAAAACTGCCGGACCCGGCCGGTATTTTTCTCCCGGACAAGGAGGTTGATTCTGCCCTCAGGTCCGGCGCTGAGCTGGGGCTCGGTGAGCGGCTGGTCATGGGTGATTTCGGTATAGAGCAGCCAGTTTGGGGCAGGAGTGGTAATGAGCGCCTTGCGAAGGGAGATTACGGAATCGCTTTTCAGCCAGGCGGCATAAAGGGTGTCGGCGTAAATTGCCAAACTTGGATGCCTGCCTGTGCCGAGTGTCTGCCGGTTCTGCCAGCGGTCATTAATGAAATAACCGAGATAACAGGTGGGCGCAGCACCGGGATGCAGATCAACCTCATTAAACGCCAGATAAAATACCGAATCCCGGCAGTCCAGCTGCAGATTTTCATAAGTGTAGTAATAAGGCCGGGAAACTGCCACCGGCTGCGGCTGGCTCCAGTTTTCTCCCCGGTCAGCAGAAAATGTGAAGAAGACCGCCCGTGCGGGCAGACCGTAGGTGTAATTGAAACTGTCAGCAACAAAGGCAAGCAGGGTGAGACTGCCGTTGTCGCCCAGTGCCGGGTCCTTGACCAGACCAAGGTAGCGCAGTCGGGGTATAACTTCAGCTTCTGCTCCTGCATGCCGGATATAAAAATTGTCACCGGACAGAAAGTCATACTGCCGCCAGATCCGCAGCCGCCGGACCGCCTGGTTCTTGAGCTTCAGCCCGGTGTCAAAGAGCGCCAGTTTCACACCGGTGCCGAACCATCCCTGATAAAAAAGTTTCGGCACTCCCAGCATCTGCGCCTGATCCCAGGCAGCACCGTAGAACCGGTGGGCATCAGCGGTGTCAAGGGACCGGTAGTTGCGATGTGATTCCGGCTGGGTAAGCGGGACGGTCAGGTCAAAGGCGGTTTCAGTTTTCCGGGCAACAGGACGGATATCATAAACATAGGGAAGCTGGTAAATTCTCGATACCAGCTCCGGTGGCATTTCAAAGCTGGCAGCATTCAGCCAGCGGGACACGGTGCGCAGCCGGGCGCCCAGCGCCTCAATTTCCCGAATGTAATCCTGCCGGACCGGCAGGTCATCAAAGTCAAAGCCGGCAACCGGTTCCCGTGCCCGGCGCTGGAGCTGGGACAGGGATGCGGTCCGGTAGAGGTCAGCAAGCGCCTGCTGATACTGGGACTGATTGAATATTCCCTTGTCCGTGAAAAAAACCCAGACCCGGCTGGGGGAGATTTCCGGCGGTGCGGATTTCACCGGAATGCGCACCAGTTCAACTGTCGCCGGAAGGAAAAGCAGCAGGAAAAGATGCATTAATTATATACCCCGCGCAGGAATTGAACCTGCAACCCACGGATTAAGAATCCGTTGCTCTGCCAGGTTGAGCTAGCGGGGCACAAATTACCATTTTTCATCTGCGCCCGGCGCGACTCGAACGCGCAGCCTACGGGTTCGAAGCCCGGCGCTCTATCCAGTTGAGCTACGGACGCATGCATTCAGGGTGAGTGAGGGGACTCGAACCCCCAACATCCTGAGCCACAGTCAGGTGCTCTAACCGAATTGAGCTACACTCACCGTGCGACTCAATTTTTCTTCAGTATAGCAATTTCCCGACCGTTTGTCCACTCTTGCATTGCGGGAATTCGATGGTAATATCTTCGGCGGGAAAATCAAAGAAAGGAGTAAGTTGATGAGTCAGACCAGGCCAATGAGGAAGATACTGGTGACCGGCGCAGTCGGTCAGATCGGCTCCGAGCTGACGCTGGCGCTCCGTCAGCGCTACGGAGCGGAGAATGTGATCGCCACCGGCAGAAAGACCCAGCCGAGCAGGGAGCTCCTGGAGTCCGGGCCATTCTACTTTATCGATGTAGCAAAGCGGGAGACGATTGAGGAGGTGGTGAGAAAGCACAACATTGACACCATCTTTCACCTGGCGGCGATTCTGTCCGCTGCCGGCGAAAAGAACCCCCAGCTCGCCTGGGATGTGAATATCAACGGGCTCTACAATGTGCTCGAGGTGGCACGCGAACACAATATGGCGCGGGTGATTGTGCCCAGCTCAATTGCGGTCTTCGGACCTGAGACCCCGCGCCAGAATACCCCGAACGAGACGATTCTCAAGCCGAGAACAATGTATGGAATCACCAAGGTAGCGGGTGAACTGCTGGGTGATTACTACTTCCGGCGTTTCGGTCTGGATGTGCGCGGACTGCGCTATCCGGGCATCATCTCCAATGTCACCCTGCCGGGTGGCGGTACCACCGATTATGCAGTTGAGATCTTCTACGCCGCAATCAAATTCCGGCGCTACAAGTGTTTCCTCCGGGAAGATACCCGGTTGCCGATGATGTACATGCCTGACTGCATCAAGTCAACAATCATGCTTGCTGAGGCACCGCTGGAAAAGCTCAAGCACCACTGCGACTTCAATGTCACCGCCATGAGCTTCTCGGCGGGTGAGCTTGCTGCCGAGATCAGAAAGCACATCCCGGATTTTGAAGTCACCTACGAACCCGATTTCCGTCAGCAGATCGCCGACTCCTGGCCCGAGTCGATTGACGATTCGGCTGCCCGGGAGGAGTGGGGCTGGAAACCGGATTATGACCTGCCGGCAATGGTTAAGGACATGCTTGAGGTGCTGGGCAGAAGGCATAAGGAGGGGAAACTGGGCTGGCCCCCGGAAGGGGCATAGCTCTGACTGATGGAGGACATCCGCAAACAGCGGCCTGAGGGTTCGATTCCGATTGACAAGGTCGGGGTCAAGAACCTGCGCTATCCGATCGTCCTTCTGGACAGGGCGCACAAGCGTCAGCACACGATCGCCACGATCAGCATGTTTGTTGACCTGCCCAAGGAGCAGCGCGGTACCTTCATGGGCAGGTTTGTTGAGATCCTCAACCGCTATCACCGGGAGATTGATGTCCACAGGCTGGGCACAATTCTCAGGGAGATGCGGGAACGGCTCGGCGCCAACTCCGCCCATCTGGAGATGGAGTTTCCCTACTTTGTGGAGAAGTGTGCACCGGTATCCGGGGTCCGTTCCCAGATGGACTACCGGTGCTGGATCAGCGCCAGCCTGAGCGACCGGTTTATGCTCCGGCTCGGGGTGGCGGTGCCGGTAACGACCCTGTGTCCCTGTTCAAGGGAGATGTCCGGCAGAGGCGGGCACAACCAGCGGGCAGAGATCCGGGCGGTCGTGGAGTTCAAGGGGTTTGTCTGGATTGAGGACCTGATTGATCTTCTCGAGGAGTGCGGCTCAAGCGAGGTGTATTCACTGCTGGAGCGGGAGGATGAGAAGCACCTCACCGCTCAGGCGCTGGACAACCCGGCGTTTGTTGAGGATGTGGTGCGCAAGGTGGCACAGCGGCTTGATGCCCATCCCCAGATCACCGGTTATGAGGTGGAGGTGGAGAGTTTTGAATCCATCCACCACCACGAAGCCTATGCCTATATCAACCGCTTCCGCTCGGGATGAAGACCCTGCTCGTTGACTGCTACCTCAAGGATGCCGAGTCCCGGCTCGTTTATTACCGGCAGATGATTCAGCCCTGGTCCGAGATTTCTGAGATAAAGCTCGCGGAGCTGAAACCGGGGCTTGACTTTACTCAATACGATGCGGTGGTGCTCACCGGTTCCCAGTGGATGCTTTCGGAAAGGGATGTGCCCGAACCGGTTAAGGCGGTGCTCCGCCAGCTGCTCCTGCCGGTGCTCGGCATCTGCTTCGGTCACCAGCTCCTTGCCCGCTCCTTCGGTGCGGAGGTCAAAAGCGGGCCGGAATTCATCGACCGGATGGAGCGGATCCGGTTTCAGCCCTGGCGCCTGTTTGCCGGGCTGGCGCCGGAGGCGGAGATGCGGGAGAGCCACCGGGAATATGTCACCCCGGAATCGCTCGAACGGATGGGCTGGGAGATCGGTGCGGTTTCTTCTTCCTGTCCGGTTGAGGCGATAAGGCATCCCCGGCTCCCGCTCTACGGTGTTCAGTTCCATCCGGAGCGGTCAGAAATAAATGGCGAAATACTGTTCCGCAACTTCTACGAGATCGTCAAATCAGTCCGCACCGGCCAGGGCTGACGCAGACACAGCAAAGAGATTTCTCCGCTCCGGTTGAGATGATCCTTTCTGTCATTCCGAGTGGAGCGAAGCGGAATCGAGGAATCCCTTTTTTCTTCTTCCGTCATTCCGAGCCTGTTGAGGAATCTCCTTCAAGAGATTTCTCGACTCCGCCCTTCGGGCTCCGCTCGAAATGACCGAAAGGGAAGTCATTCCGCGCCTGTCGAGGAATCGCTTTTAAGGGATTTCTCCACTGCGGTCGAAATGACGAAAAGGGAAGTCATTCCGGGCTTGTCGAGGAATCTCTTTTAAGCGATTTCTCCACTCCGCCTCGCTCTGCTCGGCTCCGGTCGAAATGACCGAAAAAAAATGTGCCTGCGGCTTCGCTCCGGTCGAAATGACCCTTACTTGTCATTCCGGGTGGAGCGAAGTGGAAGCGGTGAATCTCCTTTTTCTCAGACTGAGAGGGATTTCTCGACTGCGCTCGAAATGACCCAAACAGGTTACTGCGGTCGGATAGACCTCTGCGGGTCGTTCCATGCCTTTCTTTTATTGTCATTCCGAGTGAAGCGAAGCGGAATCGAGGAATCTCTCTTTTCTTCTTCCGTCATTCCGCGCCTGTCGAGGAATCTTCTTCAAGAGATTTCTCGACTCCGCCCTTCGGGCTCCGCTCGAAATGACCGTTTTATTATTGTGTCATTCCGGGCGAGGCGTCAGCCGAGTCGAGGAATCGGTAAATCAGTGCAAAATGCAAAATCTGTCAAGCTGTTGACAGATTCAAATGCTGCTTATAATTACTGTGAGCCGATGAGTTTCTACTCTACTCTACTCTACTCTACTCTACTCCTTATTACTCCAATATCTTAACCCCTCGGGTGAGGTGCGGGCAGGCAGGCGGTGCTGCTGGCGGCAGTCTGCTGCCAGCGGTTGGAAGTCAGCAGGCAACCTGATAGATTTAAATCATTAAAAGCGGAAAGGAGGTTGAGGATGAAAAAGGCAAGTTTGTTCAGGTTGCTGATTTTAAGCACCGCAGTGCTCGCGGGGGCGATGTTAGCACAGGAGTGGGAAAGGCTGGAAGATGTGCCGGTTCCGGTTCAGCGCTGGGCATGTCTGACATATTCCTACAGCGAGTATGGTTCAAGGTCCTATGACACGGTCTGGGGTGTCTTTCCGGCACCTGCCTACGGCAAAACCTGGTTCCTTTATTACGACTGTGTTGACGGCCACTGGCATTATCCCGCTGATTCGGTGATCAACCGGGATATGAAACAGACCGCTTTGACCTTTCAATGGCTGGAAGAGGGAGTTGTTTATCTTGTGGGGCAGACATTGGACGGAGACAACCTCTTCTGGTATCCGTTGAATGAAGGGCGCTGGCATTCAGAGCCGATAACTGCCTTTGCTCTTGGTCCCCGTCCCGGGCTGGCATATAAAGCAAATCCCGGCTACAACCAGCAGCTTGAGCCGATACCGGGCTGGCTTTACTGTCTTGCCGGTGGTGGTCAGCAGTTCTGGCGCTACTGGCTGCCGAGCAGTTATCCGCCGGTGACGGTGGATGGCATCTACCCGGCTCAGGGTGCCCTGATTGCAGATCAGACACCGGTGTTCATCTGGCAGGAGGAAGGGGCAGCGATTGAATACCGGCTGGTGGTGGCGACCGATCCACAGTTTAGTAACACGGTGATCAATGTCATCACCACGGTGCCGCAGTATTAGGTGGAGACCAGACTGGCAAATGGCGACTATTACTGGCAGACCGCATCCCGGAGTGCAGGCAGTGGCTGGAAGACCGGACCGGTGCACAGCTTCCGGCTTCAGGGTGGCTGGGAGCGGCTGGCAGATATCCCGACGCGGGTTGGTGATGGCGGGGCGCTTGCCTACTGCGGGAAGTTCTTCGGCACATCTTCAGACATCTTCATTGCCTTTGTCGGGGGCGGCGACACCGTCTGCTACGCCTATGTGGACGAGTATAATCGCTGGGTGCGGCTGTATAGTGAAGAGTATGTGCCTCCGCAGAACATCGGCGCAGCTCTGAGTGCGCATCGGGGGCTTTATATGGACCGAGGGACTCCTTATGCTATTTGGGGGATTGGTGATAACTATTTTCGATTTTATGAGTGGGGGAGATGGACTCAAGGAGCTCCAGCGCTCCCAGAAGATATCGGGCCGGGTGCATCTTTAGCTGTGGGGCGGTACCATTTACAACCTTATGGCGCTTATCTTTACTTCATTCCCGGGTCCGATCCAAGAAATGGAACACCAAGAGTCTCCTTCTGGCGAAAGCTGGTCTTTGCTTATGACGGGCAGACAAAGGTACAGAAGTCGGGTGGAATGGGTGATGAGGGGTTGTATAGCAATCAGATGATTCTGGCTGGTGGTAAAGGGGTGATAGCTTATGTGCTGGACCGACCGGCGAATGTGCGGATAGCGGTTTTTGATGCTGCGGGCAGAAGGGTTGCTCTGCCATATGCTGGCAGGCAGGATGGAGGTCACCATCTGGTCCGCTGGCATTTCAAGGGTGCCGGAGCGTATTTTGTCCTTGTTGACATTGACGATGAAAGGCATAAATTCAAGGTGGTTGTGCGGTAGAACAAAGGTAAAGGCGGCGGGGCGGAATTGCCCCGCCGCACAAAGGGGCAGAGGGTTGATGGCTTATTTCCTTTTAATTTTCCTTTGTCCTGCGACTGTCTTCGGACAGGTGGTGGAGCTGGACACAGTATTGACTTTCCCTCAGCGGATTCTGAATGGTTTTTATGTCTCCGAGTTGAATAAATTATACATTTCCAGCCGTAACAAGATTTATGTGGTTGACTGTTCAACCTGTCAGATGGGTGAGATTCCGATCAGCTGGGGAGGTGATAATCATTTTGCTTATAATCAGCAGGGCAGGAAATTGTATGTGAAGGACCAGGGATACAGTGACAGTGTGGCGGTGATTGATGTGCTGGGCGATACGGTTATTAAATGGATTTCAATCAGCGGTATTCAGGCAAGGAACTTGGCTTATGCCAGGAATACTAACCGGCTGTATTTCGGTGGTGTGCGGCTTTGTGTAGTGAACTGTGATAATGACAGCATTATCAGGGAGATTGCTCCTCCTCTTTCCGGTTACTATTTCGCGGCGGCGGACTGGGATGCTGAGCAAATGAAGCTTTATGTGTCATTAGCGAGATGGGGGTATCCGCCGATGATGGCGGTCTATGATACGAGTGAGTCGCTGGTGGCGCTGTTGCGGGTTCCGATTGTTGAGCCGTTTGCCCTGCAGTTTCATCATCAGCTGGGCAAGGCATATTTTGCCGGCTATGCCATGGATTGTGCGGGTGTGATTGACACGAAAAACGACACCTTTGTTCGCTGGTTTCCGATTCTGGTTGTGTATTCCGGCCTGGTTCCCTATGCGCTGGATACGATTGACGACAAGTTCTACTGTGCAGCTGCGCGTCAGCATTGGCCCGACACGCTGTATGTGATTGACTGTGTGACCGACTCCATCGTCAAAAAGCTCCTGGAGGCGGGCTGGGGACCTTTGTCGGTGCGCTGGGCGGCCTGGAGCAACCGGCTGTATTTCACCGGTGGTCCGCGTGGTGAGACGCTGAAGGTCCTGGACTGCCGGACCGATTCGGTGATTGACCGGGTGTATCTGGAGGAGTATAGCCTCTTCGGGCCGCCGGACATTGAGCTGGACCCGGTCCGGCACCGCATCTTTGCGATTGGCTGTGACAGCGCGCTGTATGTTCTGCGCGAGCTGGAGCAGGGGGTTGAGGAGGAGCGGAGCAACAATCCGGGGCGGTCAGCGCCCACAGTGGTGCGGGGTGTGCTGTATCTGCCGGAGCGGGCAGGAGCGGCAGGTAAGCCGGTGCTGGTGGACATCACCGGCAGGCGGGTGCGGGAGCTTGTGCCCGGTGCCAATGATGTGCGGGGTCTGGTACCAGGGGTGTATTTTGTCCGCAGCAATGCCGGCGTGGAACGCAAAGTAGTGATTGCACGGTAGGAAAGGGATTTCTCCACTGCGCTCGAAATGACATAAACAGGTTACTGCGGTCGGATAGACCTCTGCGGGTCGTTCCATGGCTTTGCTTTCTTGTCATTCCGAGTGAAGCGAAGCGGAATTGAGGAATCCCTTTTTTCTTCTTCCGTCATTCCGCGCCTGTCGAGGAATCTCCTTCAAGAGATTTCTCGACTCCGCCCTTCGGGCTCTGCTCGAAATGACCGAAAGAGAAGTCATTCCGCGCCTGTCGAGGAATCTCTTTTAAGCGATTTCTCCACTCCGCCTCGCTCTGCTCGGCTCCGGTCGAAATGACCGTTTTATTATTGTGTCATTCCGCGCGAGGCGTCAGCCGAGTCGAGGAATCGGTAAATCAGTGCAAATTGCAAAATCTGTCAAGCTGTTGACAGAATTCAAATTCTGCTTATAATTACTGTGAGCCGATGAGTTTCTACTCTACTCTACTCTACTCTACTCTACTCTACTCTACTCTACTCTACTCCTTATTACTCCAATATCTTAACCCCTCGGGTGAGGTGCGGGCAGGCAGGCGGTGCTGCTGGTGGCAATCTGCTGCCAGTGGTTGGAAGTCAGCAGGCAACCTGATAGATTTAAATCATTAAAAGCGGAAAGGAGGTTGAGGATGAAAAAGGCAAGTTTGTTCAGGTTGCTGATTTTAAGCACCGCAGTGCTCGCGGGTATTGCGTTTGGAAGATGGGAGCCGCTTGATCCGGTTGGCGATGGTGAAGTGGTTGGTCCTGGCGGCTGTGCGGCACGGGGTAGGGGCTACACCTTCGTTGCAATAGGGGATGGGAGGAGGAAGGTATATGCATTTGATCATGAGGGTGAAATGTGGGATGAAATAGAAGTACCGATGCCCGAGGCAATTGATTATGCCGGCGCGATGGCATATGAACTTGGATATGGACGTCATTTGTATGTTGTGACTGATGAAAGCGGAGGAAAACTTCAGGTGTATCGTTTTTATGAAAATGAAGACTTGGAAGGCGAGTGGTTGCCACCGATTCCATTACCGGAATCAATCGGTCCTGGTGTGGCACTGGCCTTTGTTCCCTGTGTGAGGGCAGACACAACCCATATTGGTGACCTTTACCTTCTGGTGGGAAAATGCACCCGACATTTTTACCGGCGTTCATTTGACTGGATCGCCGAGCTTGATGCCCTCGGTCCGGGCAATGATGCGGAAATAACGGTGCAGGATATCTGTCTTGACTGGCTCCCTGATCCCTGGTGGGATTCATACCGGTTACAGGTGTCATCCAATGCAGATTTTACCAGCCTGGTGCTGGATACGGTGATATCGGTTGGTGAATTCAAACCAGCAGGTGCGGTATTCCCCTCTGCAACCGGCACTTATTACTGGCGGGTCCGGGGTATTAAAGACGGGCATCACTCGGACTGGTCCGAAGCTCAAAGTTTCACTTTAGCCCAGCAGAATACCTCTCTCAATTACGAGATTATTCCTGCCGATGGGTTGCTGATAAGCGGTGATGAGCTGGTATTTGACTGGCAGCCTCAGAGTGATGCGGAATCCTACCGGCTGCAGGTGGCGCTATCCCCGGATTTTTCCGAGCCGGTGATTGATGTTATTACCGATGTGAGTGAATGGGTGGCAGAGCAACCGCTTGAGACTGGCACATACTACTGGCGGGTGTGCTGCCGGAGAGCAAATGGCTGGGACAGCTGGACTCAACCGATTGAGTTTCAGGTTGAATACGGCTGGCAGCGACTGCCGGACATTCCATCTGACACCCCGGTTGGAGCCGGTGGTGCGATGTGCTATGTTAAGGCCAGGGATGGTGATACTATGGCACTCTATGTGCTGGTGGGGAATGGCAGCAGTCAGTTCTGGCGGTTCAATCTCAGTGAGGGTGGAGTCTGGCAGGAGCGGGCTGAAACCCCTTATCCGCAGACCGGCGGCGCAGCAATTACATCATATCAGAGGTGGCAGCAATCAAGCGACCTGTGGGCGATTTTTGGCGATTTGGTGGAATTCAGGCGTACTTTCAAAATAAATCATAACGGTTGGGCGAGAATTGATCATCCTCTTCCCCGGGTTTGCGAATACGGTTCATCGATTGTTCGCAACGAGCCTGATTACCATCTTGTTTTAGTCGTTGCCGGTGAATATCCTGAGGACAGCACCAACTTTTATGCCTGGGTGCCGGATACGGCTAAGGACGGAGAGGAGGGTGCGCAGGCGCGGTCGGCGGGCTTTGGTCCAGCCGATGTCCGGTTTGGGCGCACCGGCTCTGATCTGTGGCTGAATTACACGCTCTCGGAGCCGGCAGCAGTGGATATCGGTCTGTTTAACCCTGCGGGTCAGAAGGTGGCAAGTTTATATTCAGGGTGGCAAAGCGCCGGTTGTCATCAGCACCGATACAGACCCGGTTCGCTGATAAAGGGGGTTTGCTTTATCAGGGTTGACATTGCGGGCAGAAGCACTACTATCAAGCTAACCGCATGGTAGCGGAGATAAAACCGGGAGGGGCGGATCCGTCCCCTCCCGACATTCAGGAAGACTGGGCAATGAGGATTGTATTGTTGCTCTCTTTATTAACCGCTTCAGCAGATGCCGGTCTGGTGCTGGATACGATTCTGCCGGTTCCGGACCCGGTAGAATTTATGTATCTGGTTCCGGCCTTCAACAAGCTGTATGCAGGTGGGCGGAGTGCCCGTATCTATGTGTTTAACTGTGAAGATGAGGAGCTTACTGGTATTATTTCGCCTTCGGGATTTGGCGAGGTTTATCCCTATCCGGCATGGGCAGCGCAACACAACAAGTTATACTTTCCAGTCTCTCACAACCCCATTTCTGATGAGAGCTGTGCCTTGGCCGTAGTGGATGTTACTACCGACTCCCTTCTAAAGGTGATTGAATTAAATACACGTTATTGGGGTAGCTCTTACTTTCCGATTGCCTGGAATTCGGCTCTGAACAAGATTTATGTCTCCTGTTATGATTCGCTGCTGGTCATAGACGGCAATACCGATTCCATAAGCAAGGTGATTCACTGTGAGGACTACATTCTCGGCGGTTTTGTCTTCTGGGATTCGGTGGATAACTGCGTGTATGTGGGGTCGGAGGGCTGGGCAAGCCGCTACAATGTGACGGTTATTGACTGTGCCACCGATTCAATCGTTGCAGTGATCCCGACGCGGGTGTTTTTGCCGTGCAATGCGGTTTACAGTCCCAAGCAGCACAAGCTGTATGTCGGGGGTGCGGCTGAGGGTAACGAGGTTGCTGTTATTGACTGTTCAAGTAAGAGGCTGATCGGGCATATCCGCGGTATTGCCTACTATGTGGATTACTTTCCTGCGTACGCCAGTGCCGGTGATAAAATTTACTGGCCAGCGGAGCCTGATTCCTGGGATGTAATCATAACCATAGATTGTCAGAACGACTCCATAACCGGCACAATCGACGAGATAGCAGGGATGAGATTTTATTTCTGCAGCCAGGCTTACTCCGAGGAGTGCAATCATGTATACATATCTTTTACGACCTGGGACTATCGCAGATGGGTTGCTGTTCTGAATAGCAAAAACGATTCAGTCCTGAGTTACCTTAGCATTCAGGCGCGGGTTTTTCAGGATATGCTGTGGAATCCGGTTAATCGTAAGGTATACCTTGCCGGGTACTGGGACTCCTGTATCTATGTCTTCCGGGACAGTCTGGTCGGGGTTGAGGAGCGGGGAGTGGTTTCATCGCCGGCAGAGGCTGAACCGACGCTGGTCCGCAGTATCCTGTATCTGCCGGAGCGGGCAGGAGCGGCAGGTAAGCCGGTGCTGGTGGACATCACCGGCAGGCGGGTGCGGGAGCTTGTGCCCGGTGCCAATGATGTGCGGGGTCTGACACCAGGGGTGTATTTTATCCGCAGCAATGCCGGCGTGGAACGCAAAGTAGTGATTGCACGGTAGGAAAGGGATTTCTCCACTCCGGTCGAAATGACCCAAACAGGTTACTGCGGTCGGATAGACCTCTGCGGGTCGTTCCATGGCTTTGCTTTCTTGTCATTCCGAGTGAAGCGAAGCGGAATTGAGGAATCTCTCTTTTACCAGGCCGGGAGGGATTTCTCGACTCCGCCCTTCGGGCTCCGCTCGAAATGACCGAAAGGGAAGTCATTCCGCGCCTGTCGAGGAATCGCTTTTAAGGGATTTCTCCACTCCGCCTCGCTCTGCTCGGCTCCGCTCGAAATGACCTTTCCCTTTTTCTGCCATTCCGAGCTGAGCGGAACTGAGAAATCGCTCTTTCTCAGACTGAGAGGGATTTCTCGACTGCGCTCGAAATGACCAAAGGGGAGGTCATTCCGGGCGAGGTGTCAGCCGAGTCGAGGAATCGGTAAATCAGTGCAAAATGCAAAGTGCAGAATGCAAAATGAAAAGATCTTTCGGGCTGTTGACAGAATTCAAATTCTGCTTATAATTACTGTGAGCCGATGAGTTTCTACTCTACTCTACTCTACTCTACTTCCTTTTACTTCACAACCTCAACCCATCTGGTGAGGTGCGGGCGGGCAGGCGGTGCTGCTGGCGGCAGTCTGCTGCCAGCGGTTGGAAGTCAGCAGGCAACCTGATAGATTTAAATCATTAAAAGCGGAAAGGAGGTTGAGGATGAAAAAGGCAAGTTTGTTCAGGTTGCTGATTTTAAGCACCGCAGTGCTCGCGGGCGGGGTCCGGGCAAATGTTAATACTTACTACTTCATAGGTCCTGATTCGGTGTTAGCTGAGGTTGTGGTACCTGATACTGTCTTTCCTCAGGCACCAGATGCAAGCTGGCGACTGATTAGTATTACGGAATTGCATAGTATTAGTCTGTACTCTCCAAGTGAATACGAAGCGATGGCAAGACAGCAGGGTAATTTCTGGACTCAAGAGACTGATGGTAACACTCGAGAGTCGGGTTGGTATGTTGTTGGTCAGTCTGGTAACACAAAATGGATTGTGAGTGGTGGGACATCGGAACGGATCTGGTATCGGTGCTGGCCTGGAAGAGTGTATGTTAAGACGGAGTTGTTTATGGACGGCTATCAGAATCCGGTATCAGCAGGCACGGCAAATTTTGATCTGGCATATAAGGCAACAATAGTTACCTGGCCACGGAGCTGGACCGACGGTTCAGTTCATCGCTGGCAAAACAAGACCACTCACTGGTATGGCAGCAACTGGATATATCTTGAATGGCAACTGATCTACTGGTAAAATGGCGTATGAGGAGAATTGCAATTGTCTTGCTGGGGCTGGTGATTAATACAAGTCAGTTGTCAGCAGAGAAGGCGGGTATCGGTTTGAGTGGTTCCCTCTGCCGGACAAGACACAAAATCTTTCTGCAGTTTTTTGACCCATCTCAGCCCAGGCGTGAACTATGGCGGATTACATTCAAGGATGATTACTGGGGTATGGGATTGAATGTACTCTACGGTCCGGTCTGGCGTCTCTACGCCAGGATGACTCTGGCAGAACTGCAGTTGTATACTGCAGGTGGAGCGGGCGTCATGATTTTTCCGGGTCTCGGGCTGGATGTGCTTCTGACTCCGTTCAGGTGGCGGTTTGCGCCCTATCTCTGGGCAGGAGCCAGTTTCAGCGGCTTCTGGGGCAATCAGGGCACGCCGGATATGCGGTTTAATGATGTGGGCGAGATTACGCCCTATTATGACCTTCGCGGTGGTGCCGGCTTAAGGTATCAGTTCAGCCGGTCACTCTGGGCTTTTGTTGAGACTCAAAACTGGACCAGCATCTCAGTTCCTTCATTCTTACCGCACAACGGGTTCCGGCAGAACTGGGTATTCAGTGCTCTCGGACTGCTGCCGGTAAAAATTGGTGTACATTACTGCTTTGCCCACGAATGAGGAGCGTATGCAGTGTCAACGGCAATGACACTGAAACTGCCGGTATGGTAGGCAGGAGTTGCCGGGGAGGGCTTTCTGCCCTCCCCGGAGAAAGGGTGGCATAAGTGAAACACACCTTGCTGGTGTTTATGTTCTTGTGTAGTGGATTGCTTTTTAGTCAAGTCCTAGATACTATAATGAGATTTCCGTTTAAGCCCGCTTCTTTTTTTCATATTGTTCAGAATAACAAACTGTATGTGAATATGTATACAACAGATTCAGGAATTTACTATATCTATGTGCTTGACTGTGATAGTAAACAGATTATCAGAACAATTTCTTATACGACAATGATCGGTACTTACCCTGGTTGTGGATTATTGCCGAGCAGACATCCCCAGAAGCTTTACTGGGGGTTGTATAATTATACTTCTCAAGATACTCCCGGACTTGCCGTGTTCGATATCGCGGATGACACAATGTGCAAGCTAATTCCGGCAGGTGTAACCTGCCCATTTAATCTCTATTCTATAAATGGACTGGGATATAGTTCAACTTCGGACCGGTTGTTCACCTCGGCTGCTCGAGATTGGCGGGAGGGGCAGATTTTTGTAATTGATTGTGCCTCAGACAGTATCGTGAACTGTATCCTTGGTTATCCTACAAGTGCTACGATGTGGTGGGATTCCGTTGGTAATAAAATGTACCTTTCTTCAATCCAGGAGTTCGATCGGACAGACTGGATTACGGTGGTAAACTGTGTTTCTGGAGAGGTGCAGAAGGTGATAAGAACCGGATTGTATAAACCAGCAGCAGGTATTTATCTTCCTCAGTATCGCAAAATTTATGTAGCGGGTGAACATGACGGGGTGGCAGTGATAGATTGTGAGTGCGATACAGTAATCAAACGTTTTGATAACATAGTATTCTTCACCTCCGAATTGTCGATCTGGCAACCGGAATACGCCCCCTCAGTGAATAAGGTTTATTTTCCATCCGTTGTCACCAGAGCGCAAGGGCTTTATGGAGATACGATTCTAATAATTGATCCGCGGACGGACTCAATTATCGGCGGGATTCGTGTCCAGCCCTGGGTTACGAGAAGCTCGAATTATCGTGCCGGCGAGTTCTGGGGAATGGATTATGCACCGTGGAGCAACCGGCTGTATGTGGTATCCTGCACTGCCGGGCAGGGGGTAGTTAGATCATTCATATCTGTTTATGATTGTACGACCGATTCACTCATCGGGCAAAGCTGCTATCAAATTCCCGTGATTGCTCAAATTTACTGCAACCCTCTTAACCGCAAAATCTATATTTCTTCTCCAGAGGATTTTGCTATCTATGTCTTCCGGGACAGTCTGGTCGGGGTTGAGGAGCGGGGAGTGGTTTCATCGCCGGCAGAGGCTGAACCGACGCTGGTCCGCAGTATCCTGTATCTGCCGGAGCGAGCAGGAGCGGCAGGTAAGCCGGTGCTGGTGGACATCACCGGCAGGCGGGTGCTGGAGCTTGTGCCCGGTGCCAATGATGTGCGGGGTCTGACACCAGGGGTGTATTTTGTCCGCAGTAATGCCGGTGTGGAACGCAAAGTAGTGATTGCACGGTAGGAAAGGGATTTCTCCACTGCGGTCGAAATGACATAAACAGGTTACTGCGGTCGGATAGACCTCTGCGGGTCGTTCCATGGCTTTGCTTTCTTGTCATTCCGAGTGAAGCGAAGCGGAATCGAGGAATCCCTTTTTTCTTCTTCCGTCATTCCGCGCCTGTCGAGGAATCTCCTTCAAGAGATTTCTCGACTCCGCCCTTCGGGCTCTGCTCGAAATGACCGTTTTATTATTGTGTCATTCCGAGCGAGGCGTCAGCCGAGTCGAGGAATCCCTTTGTTCATCCTTCTGTCATTCCGCGCCTGTCGAGGAATCGCTTTTAAGGGATTTCTCCACTCCGCCTCGCTCTGCTCGGCTCCGGTCGAAATGACCTTTCCCTTTTTCTGCCATTCCGAGCGAAGCGGAACTGAGAAATCGCTCTTTCTCAGACGGAGCGGGATTTCTCGACTGCGCTCGAAATGACCAAAGGGGAGGTCATTCCGGGCGAGGCGTCAGCCGAGTCGAGGAATCGGTAAATCAGTGCAAAATGCAAAGTGCAAAATGTGGTGGTCAGATGTGGTGGAGCTGGGGGCGGATCAGGGTGACAATGGTAAGTGTCAAGAGGACAACAACCCCGGAAACAAGCAGTGCCGAACAGGCGCTCCAGCGCTGAGCAATTGAACCGCCGATCAGGCTGCCGAGCGGAAACATGCCGTTGAAGAAAAGGGAGAAGATGCTCATCACTCTGCCGCGGATGTAATCCGGTGTCAGGGTCTGAATCAGGGTGTTAGTCAGGGAGGCGATGCTGGTCTGGCAGAAGCCGACGAGCAGAAGCAGGATCAGGGCAAGGTGGTAACTGCGGCAGAAGGAAAAGGCTAAAAGGAGCAGTCCGAGGCTCAGGGTGCCGGCAAGAAGGATTTTGCCCCGGTGCCGGGTTCGGCTTAATGTTGCCAGAGTTAATCCGCCAGCCAACGCACCGGCACCCAGAGCGGTCATCATCAGACCGTAGCCGCGTGCTCCCTGTCCGAGGACATCCCGGGCAATGACCGGCAGCAGCGGAATGTAGACAATTCCGAATGAGGAGAAGATGCCGATAAGCAGGATGAGCAGGCGGATGTCCGGATGGGACCGGACATAGCGCAAGCCGGAGACAAGCTGAGTGAGGAGCGGTTCCGGCTGGAGTTTATTTGCCGGTTGATCCAGCCGGATCAGGGCAAGGGCGAGGATGATGGCGAGAAAGCTGGTAGCGTTGATGGCAAATACCGGTGCCGGACCGGAGAAGGTCAGAACTGAGCCGGCGATCGCCGGTCCGATCATCCGGGCGAGGTTGAACATTGAGGAGTTGAGGGCGATGGCGTTGAGCACATCCTTGCGGTTGACCAGTTCGGGCACAAGCGTCTGGGCAACGGGCGCATTGAGCGCGACAAAGATGCCGGCAAGAAAGGAGATGAGAAGAATCTGATAGATGGTGATGACTTTTGTCCAGGTGAGGATTGCGAGCAGGAGGGCAAAGAAGGCGAGGACCGACTGGGTGACCAGCATCAGGTTGCGCTTGTTGAACCGGTCTGCCAGGACCCCGGCCGGAAGGGAGACAAGCCAGACCGGCAGCCAGTTCATCGCCGAGTCCAGGCCGACAAGGAATGGTGAGTTGGTAACTGAGAGTACAAGCCAGCTTTTGGCAACATTCTGCATCCAGGTGCCGGTAAATGAGATTATGTTGCCGAACCAGTAGAGCCGGTAGTTTCTGTGCCGGAATGCGGCAAAGGTGGCGGGCAGGCGGATGGTCAGAACCGGACGGGTCTCTCCGTTTTCGGAAGGCATGGAAATACAATTTTAGCCCGTTCTGAACCGGATTCAAATCGGTGATGGACCGCCCGGAATTTACCTTGTCAACACAAGTTTGCTTCTGGTATGCGCTCCTCCCGGATGAGCGATAAAATATATTCCCGGCGCAAGCCGGCTGAGGCTGTTGATTCCGGGTTTGAGGTCAAGTACCTTTCTGCCCCCAGCATCAATCAGGATTAATCGGCTGGAGGAGAATATCCCGGGGTTCAGCTTCAGGAGCCCGCGGGTGACGGTGGCTGCCGGTTCTGCTGGCGGGGTCGGATCTCTGGCCAATTCGCTGATGCCGAGGAGTGAAACCGGCACAAACTGGCAGACGACCGGGTTGGTACTCATCGGTCCTTGGTTTTGAACATAGAATCCGGCGGTGGAGTCCATAATGTAGACGACCGCAATGGTATCCGGTGGACCGGCGAGCAGCTGGTCAACAATGCACGGAAAGCGATGGGAGACTTCGTTGCTCGGGGTGATCTGAAGTGGCGGACCCCAGGATTCGCCGTTGTCGGTGCTGGCAGCGAGAAAGATATTGGCGCGGAGAAGATTGGTCCTGGGTTCCACATTCAGGGAGTCAAACTCCTCCCAGGCGACATACAGGTTACCTGTATTGTCGGTGCCGATGCTGGGATGGCAGCAGTAGTTGGCGTTGTAGCCGAGCGGTGCCCGGATCACCTCCAGCCGGCAGCCGGCACGCCGGATCTGGGACCACTGTGGTTCATTGATTTCGCACCAGTGCCAGATGCCGGCAGGCACGATGTAGGCGGTGTCGTTGATTACCGGATAGACATCGGTAACGATGTGGAGCCAGCCCTGATGGTCAAACCAGGGGAAGGGACCGAAAAGGGAGATGCGGGTCAGGGTGTCACCCTGATAAGCCCGGGGCGGAGCAAGCGGTTCTGTTTCCCAGGTGGTACCGCCATCAGTGGAGCGGGCAAGGTAGATTGAGTCCTGGGTTATGCCGTCAACCCAGGTGATGGCAATTTTCCGGCTGTTGTCAGGTGCGGCAGCGATGTTGAAACTGGGATAGCCCGGTTCACCAAGGGTGCGGGGCGCAGTCCAGTTGAGCCAGTCCGGACAGGAGGTATAAATCACCCGCTCCCGCTGTCCGTCATCCATGACCGCAACCTGGGCACACCGGTCCGGGTCAAGGGCAAGCACGGGCCAGAGCAGTGAGTCGGGTCCCCATGAGAACTCAAAGATACCGGCACCGGGCTGGAGGTCACGGGCAAGGACCGGGTTTATCGAGCTGGAGGTGGCGATATGGGCAACCATCCAGGCAACACCGGTAACCGGATCCGCCTGCAGGTTGCCGAACCCGGCACGCTGGGGATAAACATTGCATCCGGAGCCGATGAATTCAGTTGCCAGAAAATGCCAGGAACGGGTGGTGAAATCATAGAAGTTATAGCGCAGGTTGCGGTCGGTAAACGGCTCCGGAAGCGCAGAGTAGAGCCAGAGGCAGTGCAGACCATGGGGTGGAGCGCTGACCAGGGTCCGTTTTACCGGTCCGCTCAGCTGCCAGTCATAGGTGGTGCCGCCGATCGTGTCAACCCTGCCGGTATAATTGCCGAGGGCAAAGGCGGTAGCGATGAGACTGAGGGTAATTAAAATGATTCGGCACATTGGACCTCCTGTTCCATCGAAATTATAATCCGGATCTGTTTTCTGTCAACCGGTTGACAGATTCTGAATTTCAGTCCGCGAGGGGGATGAAGCGCCAGGTGATGGTATCGGGCTGGACCTCAAAGAGGAGAAATCCGGCTTCCCCGAAGTCCAGCGCCCGGGAGACCGCACCGGTGAGGAGGTGGCTGGTGCTGTCAATCTGCTGGTGGCGCAGGCCATGGATGTGCCCCGCACACCAGGCATACACCCGATATTTGCGCAGCAGGCTGAGCAGTTTTGCCCGTTCCGCAACCGAACCGAGCCGGAAGATGGAGGGGGTCTGGTCATCATAGAGCGGGAAGTGGGTGATGATAATTTTGTATTTCTCCGGTGAGCTGAGTTCGGTCTCAAGCCAGCGGAACTGGGTGGCGCCTAATCTGCCTTCGCCGGTATCAAGGAAAATCAGCTTCAGGTGCAGGCCGGGGCGGATCGCATAGCAGGAGGGACCGAACCGGGTCTGATAATAATCCCAGCTGTTCGGCCGGTAGAGGTCGTGGTTGCCAAGCGTGACATAGAAGTGCCGGTTTGTGTGCTGGAACAGATAGAGCACCGAGTCATATTCGGCAGTGGTGCCATGGTCGGTCAGATCACCGGCAGCACAGAAGAAGCTGATATTCAGGGAATCAAGGCACCGGACAAAGGTCTGCCAGTAACTGCCTGCCGGCTTGCCGATATGCAGGTCACTGAAAACGGCAAAACGCAGGGTATCGGGAAATGTTTCGGGTAGCAGGATGCAGTCCAGACTCTGCCGGACCCGGGTTTCAACATCAGGATGAAGCAGGACCGCCCGCGGGTCAATTTCACAGCCGGCAGTGATTAACAGTAGCAGGCAGAAAAGCCTATTTGCCATACTTCACCCCGATCTCTGCCCGGAGCGCTGACGGATAGATCAATCCGGTGGAGAAACCGTTAAACGCCAGTCGCGCCCTGCCAACGAGCTGCCACCGGGGAGTGAACCGGTAAGCGCCGTCAAGACTGATGGGAAACTGCTGGGGATTGAGGATTTCGAGCCGGTCAAGGTTGGTGAGTCGGGCGGTCAGGCCGAACTTTGGTGTCTCCAGCAGACGCCAGCCGAACCGGTAGATGATGTTCCACTCATTCATTCCCGGCGCAGGCAGACGCCGGCAGATGCCCAGACCCAGTTCCAGCCGGGATAGCGGTTCAACCTGCACCAGTCCGAACAGCCGGTTCTCGGATGTATTCCAGCCGGTCCAGCGCTGGTGCTGAAAGCCGGCGTCCATCCGGGGACTGAGAAAGCCGGGAAGTTTCAGCCCGCCGGTCAGGGCAAAGCCGGCAGGACCCGGATGCTCGATGAAGCTGAAACCGGCAGTGCAATCAAGCGTAAGCAGGTTGAACAGCTCGGCGGTCAATCCGGCATTGAGCAGGCATTTTGCCTCAACACCGGTCTCGCCCTGATAGCCGAGTGCGAGATCGGCATTCAAGCCGGGTGCGGGCAGGAGCGTCAGCATTACCACCACCGGCAGACTGAGCACGATATGATTTAACCGGACGGCGGGGCGATGTCAAATCGGATGCTTGACAGAATCGGGAAGGCGGGTTAAAATCTGAATGTCAACCAGGAGGTGGTATGAAACAGGCGGCAGTTTTTTCTGCCCTGCTGGTGAGTGTCCTTACCGCCCAGTGGCTGGAGCGGTATATCTATTTCGGCGATTCGCTGAACGGACCGTATGCACCGGACCGGATATTTTACAACCCCGGTAATAACAATGTCTTTGTGTTCGGCGATGACTGGGGGGTGCTGGTGTTTGACGGTGTGTCCGGCAGAAAGATCGCCCGGATTGACCTGCCCGATTATCCTGCCGGCTTCTGTTACCACCCGCAGGCAAACAAGCTCTATGTTGCGGGCACGGAGGTGGTGGTGATTGATGCTGCCGCCTGCCGGATCATCCGGACGATCAGTCCGGGTTATACTACCGAGCACATCTGCTATAATCCGGCGAACAACCGGGTTTATGCCGCGGGTGGCAATCTGCTCAGCGTCATTGATGCTGTCAGTGATACGCTGATTATGAGTGTCGGTCTGCCCGGTAGGGCAGCAGCGGTCGCCTGTGCCCCGCGAGTGAACAAGGTCTACTGTGTGATGACCAATGAAAGGGTGGCGGTATTTGACTGCGACCAGAACCGGGTGATCAGAACCTTCTATACCGGTGCCGGTCCCTATACGACACTTTATAATGAGCAGACCAACCGGCTTTATATCGCTGAGGGTTATGATGAGGACATTGCGGTGGTGGACTGTGAACGGGATTCGGTGCTCCGGTGGCTCGTTGCCGGCTACGAGCCGCACCGGCTGTGCCTGAATCCGGTCAGCGGAAAATTTTACTGTGCGGATGGTGATGGAAACTGGTTCGGCATCTACGATGCCCGGGCCGATACCCTGATCCGGTGGCTTTATCTCGGTGAGGAGGTGCAGGGCGGGATGGTCTGGGATTCAATTGACAATCTGGTCTATGTGTCGCTCACTGATCGTGACAGTCTGGCAGTGATTGACGGGGTCACCGATGAGCTGGTCCGGCAGGTGCCGACACCGGGGCGGGAGCCGTCCGGCCTGGCATACAATCCGCGTCAGAATCTGGTTTACTGTGCGGAGACAGGAAGTGACCGTGTGACATTTTACGATGGAAGAACGAGTGCAGTGGTGGGCGAAGTATCGACCGAAGTTCCCGGAGCTTCAAAGCTGGTCTATATTTCCGCTACCGACCGGGTTTACTGTCTTGTTCACAGTGATAGCATCTTTCCCGTAGACTGCGCTACCGGCCGGATTGGTGTTCCGATTGAGCTGCCGTTTTCCCCGGATGAGCTGATTGAGGTTGCCGAGGTTAACCGGGTGTATCTGTTTCCGATGTGGGGAGAGGCGATCGCGGTGATTGAAATTGCAGGGGATACGCTCAGCAAAATCATCCCCGTGTCCGGAGTTCCGTTACAGCCGGTGCGGGCAACCGGGCAGAACCGGATCTATTTTGTCCTGTATGAACAAAGGACCGGGTTTTACGGTTTGAACTGTGTTACCGACTCAATTGATGAATCTGTGATCACCGATTCCTTTCCTGCGCTGCTCGGCTATGCTGCCGGACGCCTCTACTTTGCGGAAGGCGCTGGTACCCGCCGGCTGGTCGCCTATGATGTTGCCGGGCGCCGGCGAGTGGCGGAGATCAGTCCGGGCTGCTATCCGCAAGCGCTGTATCCGCTGCCGGGACTGAATCTGGTGGCGGTGTCCTCCCGGTTTCAGGATTCGCTGGTGTTCATTGACTGTTCAACCCATACGGTTACCGGGGCGCTGCGTTTCCGTTACGGTTTCTATTATTTGATTTACAATCCGGCGAACCGCCGGCTCTATCTTCCGGCATACGGTGATACAATGTATGTGGTCGATCCGGTCCTGCCGGCAGTGGTGGATACGGTGGCGGGCGATTTTGCCGGTCCGTGCCGGGCAGTGGATACGATTGCGAGCAAGCTCTACTTTGGTGACGAGCACCGGGTGACAGTTTTTGACTGTCAGAGCAACCGGATTGTGGTTGTGATTCCGCTTCCGGGTTTGGCTTCGGGGTGTGCCTTCAGTCCGCCGAACCGGCGGATGTTTTTCAGTGTGTCGGGGGTTGGCGGGCTGGCGGTCATCCGGGATACGACAATGGTGGGTATCGGCGAACAGAGATCGGTTTTAAGCGACAGCCGTTCTCTGCCAACCGTGGTGTGCCGCCGGCTGAATCTTCCTCTTGAGTTTCAGGCTCCGGGCCGGCAGTTCTATCTTGCTGACCCGGCAGGCAGGCGGGTGCAGGTGCTCAAACCGGGGGTTAACGAGCTGGACCGACTGGCATCAGGAGTTTATTTTATCGTCAGCAGCAACCGGCAGGAGCAGGCACAAATCCGGAGGCTGATTATCGTCCGGTAAAGCAGATAGCGGGCAAGTAAACTTGACTTTGATTTTTGACCGGTTATTTTTCTGAGTGCACACGCGTCCGGGGTTTTCTCAGTCAGAAATGCCAAGGAGTGAACAATGACCGATAATAATATTGATTTTTTCATTTCCCGGTTTGAGGAGCTGTTCAGTCTTGCACCTCAGCCCGGAAGGTATTTTCAGCCCCGTGCCTACCGGAATGCGGCGGTCCGGTTCCGTGCCCATACCGGTCATGACTGTGAGCAGGTTCGGCATTTTTTCAATACGACCGGCTGTCCCCTGCATTCAGTGCGGGCGCGGCGGGAACTGGTAGAAAAAACCGGACTGAATCCGTTTCTCTATCCGGCGCAGCTCCTGCCCGGTTGTGACCTGCTTTCTGACTCCGGCACCACCACCATGACCATGGAGCAGTGGGCGCAGCTGCTTCTGGGCGATGAGGCTTACGGCTCAAATGAGGGGTATTATGAACTGAATGAGCAGATCGGGAGAACCTTTGGTTCCCAGTGGCAGCAGGAGCTGACAAGTACCGTTCAGACGCTTTTTATCTTCCACCAGGGCCGGGCGGCTGAGCATGCGCTGTTTTCTAATCTGTCCCGGATGCTGGGACAGCGGGATGTTCCGCCTCTTGTCGAGGTGCTGAACGGGGTTGCTGATCGGACCGGTGTTTTTGCCCGGCTGAGACGGGCGGCAGAACGGGTGCGGAAAAGGAGCGGTGCGGAACCGAGGTTTGTTATTCCGAGTAACGGCCATTTTGACACGACCGAAGCCAATATCGCCGACTGCAGTATCGTTCCGCTGAATCTCAACTGTGATGAGCACCGGCAGAATGATGAGCAGTTTCCGTTCCGGGGTAATATCAATCTCGGTGAGCTGGCGGAACTGCTGGACCGGATTCCTCAGCACATCCCGCTGGTCTATCTCACAATCACCAATAATACCGGCGGGGGGCAGCCGGTCTCAATGGCAAATATCCGGGCGGTGCGGGAGCTGACCCGGCAGAAAAATATCCCGTTCTTTTTTGATGCCTGCCGTTTTGCGGAAAACGCCTGGTTCGTCCGGGAACGGGAACCTGAGTTTCGAAATAAAGATGTTGCCGAAATCGTCCGGCAGATGTTTGAATACCCGGACGGGTTTCACATCAGTCTGAAAAAGGACGGGCTGGCAAATATCGGTGGCGCGCTGGTAATCCGGCCGGACGGACTTTTTGCCCGGCTGGCCGATTATCAGCAGATTCTGCCCCGGCTCACCGATTATCAGATTCTGACTGAGGGTCATCCGACTTATGGCGGACTGGCGGGCAGAGACCTGAAGGCGATCGCCGAAGGGCTGCGGATGGTGGTGCGGAACGAGTATCTGTTTGCCCGGGTTGAGCAGGTCCGGCGTTTCGCAGAACGGCTTGCCAGTGATGGCATTCCCGTGCTCAAACCCGCAGGCGGCCATGCGGTCTATCTGGATGTGGACCGGTTCTTTGATGGTGTTCCGGTTCAGGACCGTGACTATCCCGGAGTGGCGCTGGTGGCGCTGCTGCTTGTTGCCGGACACCGGCTGTGTGAGCTGGGGGTCTACGCCTTTGAGCTTGAGGATGTGACTCCACCGCGCAACAACTTTGTGCGGGCAGCGGTGCCCCGGCTTGCCTATGAGGACCAGGACCTGTCTGCCTGTGCGGAAGCGGTCCGGCTCGTTTATGAACACCGGGCACGCATTCCCAAAGTTGAGGTAGTTTACGGTGCCGGACTGCTCCTGCGCCATTTCAAGAGCCGGTTCCGGTTTGTCTGAGGATGCGGGTCGGTTTCTATCAGTTTGAGCCCAGACCCAGAGCGATGGAGGAAAATTTGAACCGGATCTTTGAGCGGTTGAAAGGAGTAAGCGCTGATCTGATTGTGCTGCCGGAGTTGTGTCTGAGCGGATATCTGTTTGCCAGCCGGGAGGAGCTTGCCCGTTATGCGCTTGCGGTGCCGGATGCACCGGTCTGCAACCGGCTGGTTAACTTCTGTGCGGAGAAAAATCTCAGTCTGGTGCTCGGTGCCGCCGAAAAGGCGGGTGCCTGTATTTTTAATTCCGCGCTGCTTTTCACCCCGACCGGCTCAATTCATGTCTACCGGAAGGTGCATCTGTTCAACGACGAGAAGGATCTTTTTGATCCCGGTGATCTGCCGTTTCCGGTGTTCAGAATTGATGCGGTTACGGTGGGGCTGCTGGTGTGCTTTGACTACTTTTTCCCGGAGAGCGCCCGATCGCTCCTGTTGCGGGGTGCGCAGATTGTCTGCCATCCGGCAAATCTGGTGCTGAATTATGCCCAGTCAATGACCATCACCCGGGCACAGGAGAACCGGGTCTTCTGGATTTTAGCCAACCGCACTGGCACTGAAGCGCTGGGCAGCCGGGTGATGAATTTTACCGGTCAGAGTCAGATCATCAGTCCAGAAGGAACAGTGCTTGCCCGCGCCGGTGCTGAAGCTGAAGACCTGCAGATTGTGGATATTAATCCCGCGCTGGCACTGAACAAGACGGTTACCCCGCGCAATGATCTGATCGCCGACCGCCGACCCGGGCTCTATTTTCCCGGAGCAGGATGAACGACCGTGCCGATGAAGAGAATTGTGCCGGTCGTGTTGTCCTGAATCAGAAACAGAAAGGGCCGGTTGAAAACCAGATTGAAACTGTTTACCGGAATTGCGGTCATCACCATTTCCACTGAGGTCACCGCTGCCGCTTCCGTGCCCTCCTCATTGACTTCAATGAAGCTTTTGTGCTTGACATCACCGATTGCCAGGCGCGGCTGGGAACACATGGCGGAAAAGTCTGCCCGGTTGAGGTCAAAAGCCAGTCCCATACCCAGCTGGCTCAGTGCCGGTTTCAGGCTCTGTTCATACTCAATCCGGAAGCGCGGCAGGGCAATTTCTCCCTGGCGGGAGGCAAACCGGGCACGCCAGGCAGACCAGTTTTCCGGTGTGAGCTGTTTGAGCAGTGCCGGCAGGCCCGTTTTTTCTTCCGGCAGGAGTAGAAACATGCTGATTTTGCCCTGACCGTAGGGCAGTTCCACCGCTTCAAAGCCGGCGCCGGCAAAATAGCTGAACTTTCCGGACCGGTGCATCATCTGGACCCTGACCGTGCGATTGTCCGGCAGATAGAAGATATCTTCGGCAGTCAGCTGGGGGTCAAAGGGCTGCTGCCACTTGCCCTTGAAATAGACCGCATTGATCAGAAACAGCGCATGTTCGGGGTTGATCCGGCTGATGATCGAGCGGATTTTATCGTGGGTCCTGCGGCTGACCCAGCTGTTGATCCGGCTGGCAGCATCGGGTGAGTTGAAGTCAAGGGTGAACAGTTCGGCTGAGTAGAAGTGCTGCAGTTTCCGCCGGAAGACAGATTTGAAGGCAATCCCGTGCCGTGCCCAGATTGAATTTGCAATTTCCAGTGTTATATTCCGTCGGGCGGTAATCAGGGAATCGAGAAGGTTTTTCTCCCCGGCATTGAGCTCCTCAGTGCGGGTGCCGGATAATGACAGTGTCTTCAGTATCACATTCTTTGTTTCGCCTGCAGCTCCAGTTGCGGTCATTGTCAGTGCGGTAGCGATTGAATAGGGGGAGATGAGCAGATTTTCCGCCGGCTGGACCGCGGCAAGTTCATTCACCAGGGCAAAGCCAAAGCGGTTCTTGGCTGCCGCTAACAGCTCCGGTGCAACCGGCGGGTTGGCACCGCGGAGCGGGGAGCTGAAAAGTGAAAGCAGTAATAAAGTGTACATATTAAAACAATATGAGGTCTCAAGCCGGCAAGTCAAATCCACGCCATGATCATAACAGGATCGACGCTCTTGACTTGTCAATTATGCCGGTTATGATATCTGTTCCGCATCAAATTAAAAAAAGAAAGGTGGTATAAGTTATGAAGCACAATATGGAAAATTATGAAGAGACCTATCGCAGCTTCAAGTGGGAAGTTCCTGAATTCTACAACTTCGCCTATGATACCGTAGACTCTTGGGCGGAGAAGGACCGGACGAAGCTGGCATTGATTTCGGTGAACGATGATCCTAAGGTAGCCCAGAAGCACACCTTCTGGGAGTTGAGCCGGCTGTCCAACCGGTTCGCCAATGTGCTGATGTCAGCCGGCGCCAGGCCGGGGGACCGGCTGCTGGTGCTGCTGCCCCGGATTCCGGAGTGGTATGTGGCGGTGCTCGGTGCAATGAAAGCCGGTGTCGTTTTCATGCCGACGCCAACGCTGTCAATGCCCAAGGATATTGAATACCGGCTTAACAGTTCCGGTGCCGCCTTTGCGATCACCGACGCTGATAATGCCTTCAAGATCAGAGATATTCAGCAGAACTGTCTGAATCTCAAGGCGGTGTTTATCGTTGGCGGGAACCAGGAAGGCTGGATTAGCTATGAGGAGGAGATGGAGAAGGCGGCGCCTGAGGTAAAGGAACGAATTCGGACGCGGACGAGCGATCCGCTGCTCATTTACTTCACCTCCGGCACGGTCGGGTATCCGAAGATGGTTGAGCACACCCATGCCTATCCGCTCGCTCACATCGTCACCGCCAAATTTGTTCATGATCTCCAGCCTAATGATATCCACTGGACGATCGCCGATACCGGCTGGGCAAAGACCGCCTGGGGCAAGCTTTTCGGCCAGTGGATCATCGGCTGCACCGTGCTTCAGCGCAATCCGAAGGGCAGGTTTAATCCGAAGGCGGCGCTGGAGGTGCTGGAACGCTACGGTGTAACCACATTCTGCGCACCACCGACCGCTTACCGGCTTTTGATCCTTGAGGATCTGAAGAAGTACCGGCTGAGTCTGCGGCACTGCGTCTCTGCGGGTGAGCCTTTGAATCCGGAGGTCATCCGGGCATGGGAGGCAGGAACCGGACTTAAGATTTATGATTTTTACGGGCAGACCGAAACCGTGGCAGTGCTGGCAAATTACCCCTGTCTGCCGATCAAGGAAGGTTCGATGGGCAAGCCGACACCGGGACATTATGTGGCAATTGTTGATGATGAAGGTAATGAGTTGCCCGCTGGCGAGGAGGGACATATTGCCATCCGGATCAAGCCGTTTCATCCGCCGGGAATCTTCAAAGGCTATCTGAATCAGCCCGATGCCAATCTGGTGGCATTCCGGGGCGACTGGTACTACACCGGCGACAAGGCATATAAGGATGCGGAGGGCTATTTCTGGTTTGTCGGCCGGGCCGATGATGTGATCAAGGCATCCGGTTACCGGATCGGACCGTTTGAGGTGGAGTCGGCGCTGATTGAACATCCGGCGGTTCAGGAGTCGGCGGTCATCGGTAAACCGGACCCGGTGCGTGGTGAGATTGTCAAGGCTTTCGTCATCCTCAAGCCGGGTTACGAGCCTTCAGAACAGCTGGTCAAGGAACTGCAGGAACATTGCAAAAGGGTGACCGCACCCTACAAGTATCCGCGCGAGATTGAGTTTGTAAAGGAGCTCCCCAAGACGATCAGCGGCAAGATCCGCCGGGGGGAACTGCGCCGGATGGAGCTGGCACGGCTGGCAGCCGCTCGCGAGGGGAAACAGCAGTAACCGCATAATCCCGGTTCGGGTTAAGCATATATAAACTTGACCTGAACCGGGTTTGGTTTATGCTCAGTTATGGCCGGTTCCGGGCTGGCGCTGCTCATTCTGCTCGTCTGTGCTCTTATTCTTGCCGTTCTCGTGCTGGTTTTGTTCAAGTTGCGGCGTCCCGGTGATACTGAGCCGTCGGCTGCGACACTGCTGCTCCAGCAGATTGAAACGGTTCGTCAGGAGCAGACTCGAGCACTGGAGGCAAATGCCCAGCTGCTGAATCAGCGGCTGGCGGAGATGCAGCAGGTGCTGCTGGAGAGCACAAACGCGGTCGGGGCGCGGCTTGATCATACTGCCCAGCTTAGTGGCGAGTTGAACCGGAGGCTGGGTGAGTTGGCAGCAGCGGCGCAGAATATTCTGGATGTGGGCAAAAATCTGGCGTCGCTGCAGGATATTCTGCGCGCACCCAAACCGAGAGGCGTCCTGGGTGAATTTTTCCTCGGCAATATTCTTCAGGAGATGGTGCCGAACAATTATGAACTGCAGTATCGGTTCCGCAGTGGTGAGCGGGTTGATGCGGTGGTACGGCTCGGTGGAAAGCTGGTGCCGATTGATGCCAAGTTTCCACTTGAGGATTTTCAGCGGCTGCTGGCTGCCGGCGACGAGAATGAACGTCTGACACTCCGGCGGCAGTTTTTGCAAAGGGTGAAAAAGCACATCGATGCCATCGCCCAGAAATACATTCTGCCGGATGAAGGGACTTTTGATTTTGCGCTGATGTACATCCCGGCAGAGAATGTTTACTATGAGACAATCGTTACTTCTGCAGAGCAGGAGGAGAGCGTTCTGAATTATGCGTTTGCCCGCAAGGTAATCCCGGTATCACCGGGAACAATTTATGCCTACCTGCAGGCGATTGTGCTTGGTCTGCGGGGGATGCAGGTCGAGCGGCAGGCACAGGAGATACTTGCCCATCTGGGCCGGCTGCAGTCCGATATCAGCCGGTTCCAGGAGAAGTTTCAGATTCTGGGTAACCATCTGACCAACGCCCATAACCGCTATGAGGAGGCGGCACGGGAACTGGAGCGCCTGACCGTCAGGCTGGCATCGGCTGTGCCGGTCGCAGACCGCAAATCTGAGAGCCGTCAAGCGTGATTCAGGAGGTGAAGGATGAAATCCTGCCGTTTTGTTTTCTTAGTTTGCTTGATAATGGCGCTGGCATCCGGTGCCTGGCGGCAGCTGGGACCGGAAGGTGTCAGTGTCCGGGCAATGAGCAACGTTCCCGGGTACCCGGATGAGCTGTTCATAATTACGGGCGGTTTTCCGAGTTACATTTGCTGGACTGGCAACGCGGGACAGACCTGGACCGTGCGCGAGACGATACCCGACCGGCTGAACGCGCTGACGGTCAATCCTCTTAATGTGAGAACGATGTTTGCTGGCGGTAATACGGGAAAAGTTTACCGCAGCACCAACAGCGGTTACAGCTGGTCGGTTGTCGCTACTCTGCCGTCCGGGGTGCAGATTCAGCAGTTGGCGGTGAATGCGGAGAACGGCGCGGAAATCTGGGCACTGGCAGAAATTGCGGCAGGAGATTCTGTCGGGCTCGGTTTTTACCGTTCTACTGATGGCGGTGCAAACTGGCAGGGCAGGGGTGTTGTCTGGTCATATGCTGTTCAGGCACGGGCATTGGCGGTAGTGCCCGGAGATTCGGGGTGGGCATTGATCGGTGGTTCGGTGGCTAACCGGGCGCGGCTGTTTCTGACCACCGATGGCGGGTCCAGCTGGGCAGACCGTTCGGTCGGGCTTGCGGGCAGCTGTGTTTACGGCGGTGCCTTTGTGCCGACCGGCAGCGGTGTGATTGTCTGTGCCACCGATTCCGGGATTTTCCGGTCAACCGATCTGGGAGTCACCTGGACCAGAAGGCTCAGCGCTCCGGCATATTCCATTGTCTTTGCGCCGTTGTCACCATATTACGGATATGCGGGTGGCGAAAATCTGGTTTTCCGTTCAACTGATCTCGGTCTCAGCTGGCGGACCGATACTGTCAGTGTATTCACCGGCACCGGAACCCGTTTTATTGCGGTTAACCCCAACAGTCCGCTGGAACTTTATGCCGGTAATGGTTTCGGGGTATTCTACAGTTATAATGGTGGTTACAACTGGATCAACCGTTCATCCGGTTTCCGGCAGCTGGATGTATCGTTTTTGAAATTTTACCGGCCAGAAACTTTGTTTGCCGGGATTACCGGCTACGGGATTGTCCGGTCAAACGATGGCGGGCAGGGCTGGGAGCTCTGGGGCAGGATGTTTCCCGGCAGCGGCTGGGTCCGGGGACTGGCGGTGAATCCACGGCATCCTGATACTGTAATCTGCGTAACCGGCTGGGACAGTAAGCTTCATCTGACGATCAATCGGGGCGACTCCTGGGAAACTTTTACCGTTGTCAGCCATTTTGAACCGATGGGTGTTGATTATCATCCCCGCGGACCGGATACGGTTTATGTCTGGGGAGGAAAACGGGATTCGGTTTCAGGACCGCTCCGGTTTGCAATTTACCGTTCAACTGACCGGGGACAGCACTGGACTCTGGTTCTGGTCCGGAATGAAGGCTGGTGTCAGGGGATGATATTTTCCGGCACCGGCGATACACTAATCGCCTACGGCAAGGACGGCAGCGGTCCTGCAGTTCTGCGTTCAACCGACCGTGGCAGGAACTGGATTTCCCTGACCAACGGTATCAGTGGTGCTTCTGTTGCCGACCTTAAGCTTGTTCCGGGCAGTTCAGAGCAGTGGTTATGTGCCACCCCGGCCGGCGTATTCCGGACCCAGAATTCCGGTTCCTACTGGAGCCGGCTCGGTCTTCAGGGTGTTACCTGTGTGCTTCCGGATACCATGAATCCGAATGTCATCTGGGCGGGAACCGATACTCAGGGGTTCTACTATACCACCAATCAGGGGGTCAGCTGGTGGCGGGATACTCTGGGTATTGCCGGTCGGTCGGTTTCGTTTCTTGTGTTTAACCCGTTCCGGCGCAGTGCAGTCTATGCTGGAATTACAGGTCACAGTCTCCTGGGAAGGAATGTGATCGGCATCGGCGAAACGGGGCAGGAACGGTTTCCGGAGATGGAACTGGGGGTCCTGCCCACAGCTGTCCGGAAAATCTGCCGGATTATCGTCCCTCCCGGGACTGAGCGGATTGAGGTTTTTGACCCTGCGGGCAGGAAACGGGCTGAGATTCCGGTTTCGGGACGGAAAGAAGTCTGCTGGTCGATTCCCGGAGAGCTGAATCCGGGTGTTTACCTCCTGGTGCTCAGGCGCGCACAGGAAAGAACGGTGCGAAAGGTTCTGTTCCTGCCGTGACAAAGTTGACAGGGAAGCCGGTTTTCGTTATGCTAATGAACTGCAAAAAAGGAGTTGAAAATTGGTCAGAATACGGCTTACACGACTGGGTGCTCGAAATAATCCGGTGTATCGGGTGGTCGCAATCGACTCCCGGCGGGCACGCGACAGCCAATACCTGGAGGCGTTAGGGCATTATGACCCGCGCCGCAAGGTGTTAAAGCTTAATCTCGAACGGGTTGATTACTGGTTGTCAGTTGGTGCTCAACCTTCAAACACCGTGAACAGGTTAATCAAGCGTTACCGTCAAACTGTTCCGGTGGCGCAGTCTCCAGCAGCACCGGAACAGCCACCCCTCTCCCCGAAGACAGTCGGGGATACGGATGTTGAGCCGGAGCAGATTGAGGGGTCTGCTCCACACAAACCTGAGTCGGCAAACTAAAAAGGAGGAACGATGAAGGAACTGATCGAACACATCGCGAAAGCACTCGTTGACCATCCTGACAAGGTTGAGGTCAAGGAGATCGCCGGCGAAAAAACCCTGATTTACGAACTGCGTGTCGGACAGGGTGACCTGGGTAAGGTCATCGGCAAGGAAGGCAGGACCGCAAAGTCCATCCGCGCGATCATCTCCGCGGCCGCGATGAAGCAGGGTAAGCGGGCGCAGCTCGAAATCCTCGAGTAGTCGCTACTGCTGACCCAGGTCCGCAGCCAAGGGCAGGCAACGGTGCGTATCGATCTAGTAACCATTTTTCCCGAGTTTTTTGTCGGTCCGTTTGATTGCGGTCCGACTCGAATTGCCCGGGAAAAAGGGGTGCTGGAGATCGGGATTGTTAATCCCCGGGATTTCACCACCGACCTGCACCGCACCGTGGACGATTATCCGTTCGGGGGCGGTGCCGGCATGGTGATGAAACCGGAGCCGATTTTCCTTGCGGTTGAAAGCATCAGAAAACCTGAATCACGGGTGATTCTGCTTTCACCGCAGGGGGAGCGGTTTGACCAGCAGATGGCGCACCGGTTTTGCAGTCTGTCTCACCTGATTCTGATCTGCGGACGGTATAAAGGGGTGGACGAGCGCGTCCGGCTGCTGCTGATTGACCAGGAAGTGTCAATCGGCGATTATGTGCTCGCCGGAGGAGAGGCTGCGGCAGTGGTGATGATTGAAGCCATTGCCCGGCTTCTCCCCGGCGCGGTCGGCGATGAGGATTCAGTTGCTACCGATTCGTTTGAAAACGGTCTTCTGGATGCACCGGTCTATACCCGGCCACGGGAGTTTCGGGGTGTCTGTGTTCCGGAGGTGCTGATCTCGGGGAATCATGGTGCGGTGGCAAAATGGCGCCGGCAGCAGGCGCTCCTCAATACCGCCCGGCGCCGGCCGGAGCTGCTGCGCAATGTGTTACTGAGTGCTGAAGAGCGTGATTTTCTCCTGCGGGAACTGGGCGAGCTGCCGGCAGAGATTAAAGACGGTGAATGCGGAAGTGAAATCAAGAAGGTTTTTGAGAAGATTTGAAAAGGAGTTAAGTTCATGGCACAGAAGATTAAGGAGAAAAAAGGAAATTCCGGCGGCAATTCGCCTGCCAGCGTTGTAACCCCGGAACCGGGGGATCTGGTTGATGTTCACATCCGGATCCGGGAAGGTGATAAGGAGCGGATTCAGGTATTTCGGGGTTATGTGATTGCAGTGCGGGGCAAGGGTGCAGGCAGGACATTTACCGTGCGCCGGGTAAGCCAGGGAATCGGAATCGAACGGATATTCCCGGTGCAGGCGCCGGTTATTGCCAGAATCGAGGTCCGGCGCAAGAGCCGGGTCCGCCGGGCAAAGCTGTATTATCTGCGCGAGAAGACCGGTCGCGAGGCGGTATTGAAGGAACTCAAAGCCGGTGCGCAATCTGGACCGCAGGCTGGCGAAGTTTAGTGCCCTGGTCTGTGGCGTTGATGAAGTAGGCCGGGGCGCAATTGCCGGTCCGGTCGTGGCAGCAGCAGTGGTGCTGCCGAAGGGCACTTCAATTCGTGGTGTTGATGACTCCAAAAAATTGACACCGCGCCAGCGGGAGCTTCTTGTGCCGCTGATCCGGGCAAAAGCTTTAGCAGTCGGTATCGGTGCGGTCAGTCAGCAGGTGATTGAGCAGACCGACATCGCCCGGGCGACATTTCAGGCAATGAGGCTGGCGGTGGCGAGGGCGTTAAAACAGCTTGACCCTGCTTGCCGGAATCAGCTGCTGGTGCTCGCCGACGGCTGGGAAATACCCGGGCTGGAGGTACCCTGCATTGGAGTTGTCAATGGTGATGCCCGAAGTGCTGTGATCGCATCCGCATCAGTTATCGCCAAGGTTTACCGGGACAGCCTGATGTGCCGTTATGATGTCCGCTATCCGGGCTACGGATTTGCCCGGCACAAGGGGTATGGAACCCCGTTTCATATTGCCGCTCTTAAGCGGTTGGGGGCTGCACCGGTTCACCGTCGCAGCTTTGAGCCGGTCCGGAGTCTGGTCAACCCGGACAGCGGCAGCCCGCAATTTCTGCGGGAAAAGTTCGAGGCACCCGGATTCTGATATTGTATGCGCAGCCGGGACCTGGGCAGAGAGGGGGAAATTGCGGCGCAGGAGTTCCTGAAAAGGAGTGGCTACCGGATTCTGGCAACCAATTACCGGTGCCGGTTCGGTGAGATTGACATTGTGAGTGAGCGGGATGGCACGGTTGTGTTTGTTGAGGTCAAGGCCCGGAGTTCAGACCGCTTCGGTCAGCCCGCCGAGGCGGTGACCAGGTCCAAGCAGGTCCGGCTTTACCGGCTGGCACAGGAGTTTCTCCTGAGGCACAACTTGGAGGATGTGCCGGTGCGGTTTGATGTGCTGACTCTCGTCCGGTTCGGCGGGAATATGGAGATTGAGCATCTGGAAGGGGCTTTCTGATGCTGGCGCGGGTGCTTTCCAGTTCGGTGTTCGGGGTGGACGGTTATCTGGTGACGGTGGAGGTGGACATTGCCTACGGGTTGCCGGTATTTAATATTGTCGGGCTGCCGGATGCGGCGGTTAAGGAGTCTCAGCACCGGGTGCAGGCGGCAATCAAGAATTCCGGGCTGGCATTCCCGAACCGGCGGATTACTGTAAACCTGGCGCCGGCGGACATCAAGAAGGAGGGCCCGGCTTTTGATCTGCCGATTGCGGTTGGAATAATTGCTGCCGCGGGCGGGATTGGTGCCGGTGCCCCTGATGGTTTTGTGCTGACCGGAGAGCTTTCGCTTGACGGCTCGGTCCGGCCGGTCAAGGGGGTGGTTTCGATGGCACTGGCTGCCCGTGCCGCACAGGTCCGGGGTCTGATAGTCCCCGCGGCGAACGGACTGGAGGCGGGTCTGGTGCCGGAGTTGACCGTTTACGGAGTCGGGTCGCTGGTCCAGACGCTGAATTTTCTGAATGGAACTGAAAAACTGGAACCGGTGCAGACCGATGCCCGCCGGCTTTTTGAGCAGGCGCGGGATGCCGGGATTGATTTTTCTGAAGTGCACGGTCATGAGCATGCGAAACGGGCGCTGGAGGTGGCGGCAGCAGGGGGGCACAATGTGCTCATGACCGGACCGCCGGGCAGTGGCAAGACGATGCTTGCCCGGCGTCTCCCGACGATCATGCCGCCACTGACTCTCGACGAGGCGCTGGAGGCAACCCGGATCCATTCGGTTGCCGGAACCCTGCCGGCGGATGTGCCGATTGTGGCGGTCCGGCCGTTCCGCTCTCCCCATCATAATGTGTCCGAAGCCGGGATGATTGGTGGCGGGACATTTCCCCGTCCGGGCGAGGCGTCACTGGCACACAACGGGGTACTTTTTCTGGATGAGCTGCCGGAGTTCCGGCGGGATGTACTGGAGGCACTGCGCCAGCCCTTGGAGGATGGTGAGGTGACGATCGGCCGGGCGCGTTCAACCCTGACCTTTCCGGCGCGCTTCATGCTCGTGGGAGCAATGAACCCGTGTCCGTGTGGTTTTTTCGGGGATCCGAAGCATACCTGCACCTGCACCCCGCAGAAAATCCGACGCTACCGGAGCCGGATCTCCGGACCGCTGCTGGACCGGATTGACATTCATATTGAGGTGCCGGCACTGCGCTATGCCGATGTGGCAGACAAAAAGCCGGCAGAAAGTTCGGCAAAGGTCCGGGAACGGGTATTGAAGGCAAGGGAGATTCAGCTTGCCCGTTTCGGCAGTCTGAAACTCCGGCGCCCGGTTTACTGCAATGCCCAGATGACACCGGCACTCATCCGCCGGTTCTGTCCACTGACCAGGGAAGGCGATGAGGTGGTGCGTACCGCCATCGACCACTTCGGTCTTTCCACCCGTGCCTATCACCGGGTACTGAAGGTAGCACGCACTATTGCCGACCTTGAGGGCCGGGAACAGATTGAGCCCCGGCATCTGACCGAGGCGGTGCAGTACCGGAGTTTTGACCGTAATGTCTGGTAAGGAAAGGAGTGTTTAATGAGTAAACTTGTTCAGCAGATTGACCGCCGGCAGGCACGCGTGGCAGTGATCGGGATCGGTTATGTCGGTCTGCCGCTGGCGGTGGAGATCGCCCGCGCGGGTTACTACACGGTCGGAATCGATGTGGACGAAAACAAGGTTCAGGCGGTCAGGCAGGGGAAAAGCTATATCGGTGATGTACCGGCAGAGGATGTTGCCGAGCTGGTCAAAGCCGGCAGGCTGAAGGCGACCACCGATTACCGGCAGTGCCAAGAGTGTGAAATCATCAACATCTGTGTTCCGACGCCGTTTACTGCCACCAAGGACCCGGATGTTTCTTATATTGTTGAGGCGGGGAAGCGAGTAGCAGAAAACCTGAAGCCGGGGCGGCTGATCATCCTCCGCAGCACCACCTATCCGGAGACCACCGAAAAGGTGCTTTTGCCGATTCTGGAGCAGACCGGGCTGAAGGTCGGGCGCGACTTCTTCCTTTCCTTCGCACCGGAGCGGATTGACCCGGGCAACAAGAAATGGACAATCCGGACTACGCCGGTGGTGATTGGCGGGGTGACGAAAAAATGCACCGAGCTTTCCTGCCGTTTTTATGAAAAGATTGTGGACCGGGTGGTGCCGGTCTCCTCGCCCCGGGTGGCGGAGATGTCCAAACTGCTGGAGAACATCTTCCGGAGCGTGAATATTGCGCTGGTTAATGAGCTGGCACGGATGTGCGACCGGATGGGCAACATCGATGTCTGGGAGGTAATCAATGCGGCAGCGACCAAGCCGTTCGGCTATATGCCCTTTTATCCCGGTCCGGGAATTGGCGGGCACTGTATCCTGATTGACCCCTACTATCTTGCCTGGAAGGCACGGGAGTATGACTTCCATTCCAACTTCATTGAACTGGCAGCGGAGACCAATGAGGCGATGCCGTTCTTTGTTGTTGACCGGATTCTGGAGGTGCTGGGTATCAATGGTGTGCCGGCAAGAAAAGCCCGGATTCTGATCATCGGCGCCGCCTTCAAGCGGGATGTGGATGACACCCGCCATTCCCCGGCAATCAAGGTGATGGAACTGCTTCTGGACAAGGTGCGCCGGATTGAATATGTTGATCCGTATGTACCGGAAATTGAAATTGCCGGCAGAAAATTCCGGGCGCAGAAACTGACACCGGCGCTACTGCGGGCAGCCGACTGCGTGGTCATTCTGACTGACCACACCTGTCTCGATTATGATCTGATTCTGCGGGAGAGCCGGCTTATTGTTGACACCAGGAATGCGATCAAGCACCGGCGGGTTAAGAAGCTTTATACGCTGGGCTACCGGGTTAAGGGTTAGACACCACCTGCCCAAGCGGTAATAAAACTGACGATTTCCGGCAATGCCTGCCGGACTGCCGGCGAAAGTTCAGTGCCTGCTCTTGTGTCTGAGGGCATAATCCCCATAAGGTAAACTTCCGCGCCGGTTTCTGCTGCCAGCAGTTCGGCGATCATGTTGAGCGGCGGAGTATGGGTGGAGAAACCGGCTACTTCCAGCCGGTCAAATTCGGACCGGTCAAACAGCCGGAATTCCCCCGGTTCGCCACTGAACCGGCAGGCGTCAACAAATAGAATCCGGTCAGGCCGGGCTTTAATTACCGGTCCGAGATGGTTCTCCGGGACTGTCCGGGCATCAATCAGCACAATTCCGGGCAGATTCAGTGCCCCCAGCATTTCGGCAATATGGACGCCGACGCCGTCATCACCCCGTTCCGGATTGCCGATGCCAATGATTACGGTGCTCATCCCCGCCCCTGCCGGTATTTCAGGGCTTTTGCCTCCCGGACATAACTGCCGAGCCAGGGGACCCGGGAGGCGTAGCACTCCAGAGCAATGATCCGGTTGGCATAATGGACCGCACTGTCGGCAACCCCCAGACCCTGCCAGGCGTATGCCAGCTTGAGCCAGTTTTCGGTCAGGCCGTAGCGGTTATCAGGAAATGTCCGGCGGATGTCGGCATCAAGTTCTCTGCCGAGCGCAATCGCCTGCCGGTAATCACCCTTTGCCAGATAGACATCGCGCAGAAGCCTTCGTGCTGAGCGGTTGCCGGGATAGCGCCGGAGCAGATGTTGGCAGTAACGGATTGCGGCAGGATAGTCTCGATCCTCCTTATGCATGAACCCGAGCATGAACTCCGCCATCGGCTGGAGCAGTTCTGCCTGAAGTCGTGCCTCCTCCATCTGCCGGTATGCCCGCTCCCGTGAGCCGAGCAGGCCGAGTCCGAGGCAGTAGCGGTCGGCGGTTGCCTTGAAATACTCAATGACGGCGAGACCGAACCGGGCATCGTGGAGTTGCGGGTCAAGCGTCAGCGCCCGTTTCAGATGGGATGGGACCCTGAGCATGGTCCTGAAGGCGTCAAACTTCCGGTTCTGCCAGGAGAGGAGGTTTGCCCGGTTGAGCAGGGCAAGACCGAGATAGAGATGGGCTGATGCATCCTGCTCATGCTCCTGGAGCCGGCGCCGGCAGGCGTCAAGCACCTGCTCGGTGCAGTGCTCAAACGAGTCCACGAGGGCGGTGTTGCCGGAGTCATAAATCAGCAGCTGCAGCAGGCACGCCTGCCAGAACAGTCCGGGAAGCCGGGTGTCGGGATGCTGTTTCAGCAGTTCCACCTTCTCCCGGGCAGTTTGATAAAGCTGACGATAGGACAGGTCCCGGGCAAAGATGATTGATTCTCTGATCCCTGCCGGCTGCTGAGCGCTGAGAGCTGCCAGCAGAACGAGCTTAACGCAGAGCAACCGCCTCAATTTCCACCATCGCACCCTTGGGCAGGGCTGATACCTGCACGGTGGAGCGGGCAGGATAGGGCTCCTGGAAATAGCGGGCATAGACCGCATTCACCCGGGCAAACTGGTTCATATCGGTGATGAAGATCATGGTCTTGACGACCCGGTCCAGACCGCTGCCTGCTGCCTCCAGCACCGCAGCAAGATTTTTCAGCACCTGCTCAGTCTCGGCTTCAATGCCACCCGGAACGAGTTCGCCGGTCCTGGGATCAATGCCGAGCTGACCTGAAGTCCAGACAAATTCACCGGCAATTACCGCCGGACTGTATGGTCCGACCGGCCTCGGTGCCTTTTCGGAGTGAACCGTTTGTTTCATAACTTCTCCTTTCAGCAGCCGTAGTAAAGGTTGAACTCCCAGGGATGGGGGCGCCGGGCGATCGCCTCGGCTTCGATCCGCTTCAGCTCAATCCACTTGCGGATTGTCTCCTCGGCAAACACCCCCGGTCCGGTCAGAAACTGGTGGTCATTTTCCAGTTCCCGGAGCGCCTGCATCAGGTCGGACGGCACCGGTGTGCTTCTGGAGCGCATCTCCTCGGTGCCGCCCCGGACCGTCTGAGGCAGACCCGGATCAAGCCGGCGTCGGATACCGTCCAGCCCGGCAAGGAGAATTGCTGCCAGCGCCAGATAGGGGTTGGCGGTCGCATCCGGAACCCGGAATTCCAGCGCCATCTTCTCCGGTTTGCGGATATAGCCCGGGATCCGGATCGCTGCGGTCCGGTTGGCAATCGAGAAGAACGCCTCGGTGGGTGCTTCATAGCCGGGCACGAGCCGGCGGTAGGAGTTGGTTGAAGGGTTGGTCAGGGCGCAGAGTGCGGGCACATGCTCAAGGATACCGCCGATGTAATTGAGCGCCAGCCGGCTCAGTCCGGTCGGGCTCTTGCGGTCGCCAAACAGTGATATTCCCTTTTTTGCCAGATACTGGTGGATATGCATTCCGGAGCCGGGTTCGTTATAAATCGGCTTGGGCATGAAGGTAGCGGTTCTGCCCTGCCGGAATGCCAGATTGCGGATCAGATACTTGGTCAGAATGACCGCATCACCGGCACGGGATGCCGGCAGATATCCGGGTTCAATCTCCACCTGCGCAAACCTGCCTCCCTCATGGTGATGGTATTTCACCGGGATGCCGCAGCGGTTCATCAGACAGACGAGCTGGTTGCGGAACTCCTGACTGCGGTCAAAGGGCGGGGCAACATGATAGGCAGAGCCCTTGAACAGGGCGGTGCCGGTCTGATCATCATGCTTGAGTTCCTCACTTGTCACCCGGTAAACTGCGGAGCTCTCATCGGTCCAGAACTCGGCCGAGGTGAAGAGATAGAACTCAAACTCGGGCAGAAACATGATCTCATCACAGCCGGTTGCTTTTTTTACCGTGCTCACCGCCTTCTCCAGGATGTAGCGCGGGTCATGCTCATAGCGCTGACCGGTCTGCGGGTGATAGATTTCGGCAAACATTGAGACGGTCGGCTCGCCGGCAAACGGTTCAACAAATGCGGTCTCCAGGTCGGGCTTGAGGATCATATCTCCGGACTCCACCTTGCCGAATCCCGCAACCGAGGAGCTGTCAAATCCGATCCCGTTTTCCACCGCCGATTTCAGATTTTCTGCCGGAATGGTCACATGGCGCAGTCTGCCCCAGAGGTCACAGTATTTGATGTCAATGAACTTTACCCTGATTTCCGGTCCTTTGCCTTTTGCCTTCTGCTCCATATATAGTAGCTTGCCGGAAATCAGGCCGGTGTCAACTTGTTCTGTCCGATCTCCAGACGCACCGCTGGCACTGAGCCCGGGACCCATATTATGCCCGACGGTGTAGGGAACTGCCACCCGGGCAGGGGTAAGAATAACGAAAATAAATCTGTAACTTGTTGATATTAAAAAACCTGCAATTCCGGGGCAGAATCAGGCGGTGAATTTTTCTCCTCGGGCGGACTCTAACTGATAATGGGAAATTTGCGTGAAGGCGGGTCTGTAAGCCGGGTTCTGTACCCCTTGCGGGGCGACGGTCATTTCTCTGGGGCTGACAGTTGCCCGTCAGCCTCAAGCAACCTACCCGGGAATCAGACGGACCGGGCAAGTCCTCTTCCCTGTTGGTCTTGCACCAGGCAGGGTTTGTCCATCCGGCATGTCACCATGCCGGATAGTGCGCTCTTACCGCACTATTTCACCCTTACCCGCACCGGCAACCTCAACCGGTGCAGGCGGTGTCGTTTCTGTGACACTTTCCGTCGGCATGCGGTTACCCGCATACCGCCTCGCGCTTAACGAGTGCCTTGCCCTGTGGTGCCCGGACTTTCCTCCCCGGAAAAAATCCGGGGCGACCGTCCGACCCGCCTTCACCCAATTATATCATGACGCATTCAGCTGGCAACCGGTTGCAGCAGGGTGAAATAATGGAACCGGTTGAGGTCATCATGGTTGACGATGTCAAATCCGGTCTGGCGCGCCAGCTGGAAGATTGTGCCCGGATCCAGCCGTTCCTTCTCCGGTGGTCCGGGTGGCGGTTTTATTTTGTGCCACTCCACAATCAGCAGTCTGCCATCAGGTTTGAGCAGACGCCGGGCTTCCCGGAGTGCGGCTGTGGGTTCAGCGATTTCGTGGAGCACCAGCGCCATCAGGATCCGGTCCGCACATCTGTCTGGCAGAGGTATCCCCACCGCATCGGCAATCAGGGTCTGCACCTCAGCCCGGGTGGAGCCCAGGTTTTTCCTTAACTCCCCCAGCATCACCGGTGCGATGTCAATTGCGATCAGTCTGCCATGCGGACCCAGCTGCCGGAGCAGGGCACGGGCAAAGTATCCGACCCCGGCACCGATGTCCAGCACTGTATTGTCAGGTGCGATGTCCAGTTCACGGACAATCCGGGTTGCGGGCAGCCGTTTCCGGCGCTCCGGTGCCAGCAGATGGCGTCGCTCTGCCGGATTGAAGCGGTGGGGCACTTTACTCCTGACGGAGCTTCTGGAGGGCGTTCAGCACCGCCTGAACGATCAGTTCCGCGGGCACCGCCTCATAAGTCCGGTTCTCCAGCTCCACGGTCCGGCATTGAGCAGGTCCGCACACATCACAGCACGGGCTCTGTCCGGTTGTGGCAGCAAGCCAGGATTCCAGCGGTCTGTTGTTGATCAGAATCCGGTTGGAGCGCAGGGGGTTCTGCCGGAATTCCTCCAGCGTCAGCGCCCGTTGCTCAACACTCAGTTCCACACCTGCCTGACTGAGTACCGGTTTCAGCAGGGCAACCGCCTGCTTTAGCTCCTCACCGGTTGAGCTGCAGCGGGGACAGGTGCGGTTGTCCTCAACCAGCCGTTCCCAGATGATGGTGATTTTCCGGTCCATTAGAACATTTTAGCCGATGCCGGATCAAAGGCAACTGCAGCACCCGGCTTGATTATCAATGCCCGGTGGCTATTATTAACGGTATGACTGCAGTCCTGGCGATCGGCGGCAACTCACTCATCCGCTCCAAGGAGCAGATCTCGTTTGCTGACCAGCTGGCGACCCTGAAGGCAAGCTGTGAACCGCTGGTGGCGCTCGTCCGACAGGGCGAGCGGGTAGTGATTACTCATGGCAACGGTCCGCAGGTCGGGTTCATTCTCCTCCGCTCCTATCTGGCGCGCAACCGTCTGCCTGAAATTCCGCTCGATGCCGCCAACGCCCAGACTCAGGCGGAGATCGGCTACATGATTCAGCAGGTGCTCGGCAACCTTTTCCTTCAGGCGGGAATCAGTCAGCCGGTGGTGACGGTGGTAACCCGGGTGCTGGTGGACAGAGATGACCCGGCATTTGCCAAGCCTTCAAAGCCGGTCGGTCCGTTCTATACCCGTGCCGAGGCGGTGAAACTGGAGCAGGAGCTGGGCTGGACCGTCAGGGAGGATTCAGGCCGGGGCTACCGTCGGATGGTGGCGTCGCCCCTGCCGCAGGCGGTAATTGAGCTTGAGGAGATCCGGAGTCTGGTCAATGCCGGTGCGGTGGTCATCGCCTGCGGTGGTGGCGGAATTCCGGTGATCCGGGAGAATGGTGAGCTGAAGGGGGTGGCAGCGGTGATTGACAAGGACCTGGCTTCTGCCCTGCTCGCCAACCTGCTGGGTGCGGAGCGGATGATCATCACCACCGCGGTCGACCGGGTGTATCTCAATTACGGCAAACCGGATGCCCAGCCGCTTGCGCAGGTGCGCGCCGGCGAGCTGGCGGAGTATCAGAAACAGGGACATTTTCCCGAGGGAAGCATGGGTCCGAAGATTGAGGCGGCGCTCAGGTTTCTTGCCGGTGGCGGTAAGGAGGTGCTGATCACCGATCCGGACCATCTGCTGGCAGCGCTTGAGGGCAGGGCAGGCACAAGGATTACAGAATGAGCCTCCGGAGCCGGCTGGTTGCGGTGGCACTGCTGGTGGTTGCGGTGCTGGGTGCCCAGGAGCAGATTCTGATTCCGATGGACTTGACCCAGACCGACCATCTGAAGGCATACGGCATCGCCTACCGGCTCCTGCAGCGGGGCACCAGGGTGGAGTGGCTGCTCAACTACCGGGGCGGGTCATTTCTCTTTCCGGTGGAAAATCAGGCGCTGCGGGAGTGCCGGCTTAACGGGGTCTATTATGAGCCGGTATCACCTTCAAAGCTTGTCGAGATCCGGCAGACGATTGAGGCAAACAACATGGCATCGGTGATCCTGGAACGGCCGACCCGGGTTGCGGTCTATGCTCCACCGACCGCGGACCCCTGGGATGATGCGGTCCGGCTGGCACTGGACTATGCGGGCATACCCTATGATGTGGTCTGGGATCCGGATGTGCTGGCAGGCAGACTTTCCCAGTATGACTGGCTTCATCTCCATCATGAGGACTTTACCGGTCAGTTCGGCAAGTTCTACTCCTCCTACCGGCAGGAGAAATGGTATCAGGAGGAGGTGGCGCTCAACCTCCAGACCGCAAAAAGGTTCGGGTTCAGCAAGGTGAGCCGGCTCAAGCTGGCGGTGCTGGAGAAGATCCGGGAGTATGTGGCAGCGGGCGGGATGCTGTTTGCGATGTGCTCGGCAACCGACACCCCGGACATCGCCTGGGCGGCAAGGAATACCGACATCTGTGCCGAGGTTTTTGACGGTGATCCGGTTGACCCGCAGTATCAGAAAAAGCTTGACTATGATGGTTGTCTTGCCTTTGAGAACTTCCAGGTGATCACCGACCCGTATCTTTATGAGCATTCCAATATTGACACCTATCTGGAGACCTCAGGCCGGGGTCCGGATGTGTATTTCTCCCTCTTTGACTTCTCCGCCAAGTATGACCCGGTGCCGACGATGCTCGTCCAGAACCATGTCGGGCTGGTCCGGGAGTTTCTGGGGCAGAACTGCGGTTTCCGGCGCGAGCTTCTGAAAAAGGATGTCCTGATTCTGGGTGAGGTGGAGAACACCGAGGAGGTGAAATACATCCATGGCCAGTTCGGCAAGGGGACCTTCACCTTTCTGGGCGGACATGATCCTGAGGACTATGCCCACCGGATCGGTGATCCGCCGACCGACCTCAACCTGCACAAGAATTCGCCCGGCTACCGGCTGATTCTCAACAATGTCCTTTTCCCGGCAGCGGAGAAAAAACCGCTCAAGACCTGAGGATGAACTCCACACCCAAGTGTCTGGAATGCGGACTGGAGCAGTGCCGCCGGATTTACCGGCTGGTCCGGGGTGATGATGACGGCTGGGAGCAGGTTCAGCAGGAGCTGGCGGTGCTCGTGCCGGCACTGGACCTGAGCGAGCCGCCCGGCACCATGACCGCAAAACTGCTCGTCCGGACGACGGGACTGCTCGGCACAACCGATCCATTCCGGGAGATAAAGCAGGAGCAGAACCGGCAGGCGGCAGAGCTGGCGGTGACGCTGGATGGACAGCTGGGCAGGGATGAAGCCGGGCTGAGGCGGGCGATGATGCTTGCCGCAGCCGGCAATGTGCTTGATGTCGGGCCCGGACAGAAATTTGACCTCAACACACTGCTTGATTCGCTCCGGTTTGCCCATGACGACTCAGAAAAACTGATTGAGCGTTTAAGGCGGGTCCGCCGGGTAATGTATATCCTGGACAACTGCGGTGAGGTGATGTTTGACCGGCTGGTGCTCAGCCGGCTGCCCCGGACTGAGCTGACAATTGTTGCCCGCTCATCTCCAATCCTCAACGATGTCACGGTTGAAGAGGCGGTGGCGCTCGGGCTGGGTGAATTCGGCAGGGTCATCGGCACCGGCTCGCCCTACCTCGGGATTGACTTCCAGACTGTGAGTCCTGAGTTCCGCGCTGCCTATGAGCAGGCGGAGCTGGTGATTGCCAAGGGCCACGCCAATTTTGAGGCGCTGGTGGACGGACCGCGGGACGGGTTCTATCTTCTGACCGCCAAGTGTGAACTGGTCGCAGACCGGCTCGGGGTCGGGCTGGGTCAGTCGGTCTGCTACTATTCAGCAGGGGCCGGGAGGTAGTATGTGCCTGGCGATTCCGGTCCGGATTGTCCGGATTGAAGGTGAGACCGCAATTGGTGAGGTGGGCGGGGTGGAGCGTGAGGTTTCGCTTGTCATGACCCCGGAGGCAAAGGTGGGTGATTATGTCATCGTCCATGCCGGGTTTGCGATTCAGATTCTGGACCGGCAGGCGGCAGAGGAGACGCGTCAGCTCTTTGACCGGATGGCGCAGGCAGTTCAGGAGCGGCGCCAGCGGGCGAAGAGAAAGACCGGTTAGCGGACGACCAGTTTCGCCCGGAGCGCCTGAGGTTCAAGCCGGATAAAGTAGACGCCGGGTTGCAGGTTCAAAGGGAAAATCGTGAATTCCTCCTTATTCCTGTTAGTGGTGGTGATGCTTGTGGATAGCACACAGCCGCCGGCGATATTGAAAATCTTTATCTTTTCAAGCACCAGATGGGTGGGCAGCGCCTTAATCCCCAGCTTTCTGGCACCCGGCAGGTAGTAAACAAGCGGGCAGCCGGACCGGCCCGGTTCGGTAACCTCGCCGATTCCCGGTCCCGGACCGTAGTATTCAAGAATATACCATCCCTCTTCATCTGCCACATAAATCCGGTGGTTGCGGACACGCAGCCGGCAGGCAAAGGTCGGGGTGATGTAATAGCCCACCTCTACGGGCATCAGGGTCTGGGAGACATCGATCGCCCGGACGCCATCAAGTCCGGTGGCGACAAAGGCGATATTGTGCTCAAGCTCAAAGTCATAACCGTAATCCGGGGTCAGGTAATAGGTCAGCCATACCGGGTTTGCCGGGTCCGAGATGTCAAATACAAGCAGACCGTAGCCACCTGAAAAGAACGCATAGGGATAGCGTATCTCTACCCGTTCGAGACTGGCGGTAGTGTCGCATTTTCCCAGAAAAACCGGGTTTGCCGGGCTGGAAATGTCAAAGGTCCTCATTCCCGCATCCTGCTCAGCGGTAACAAGCAGGTTTCCGTAAACGGCACAACCGGCAAAGTCCTGATTTCGCTGTCGGGGAATCCGGCTGATGATTACGGGGTTTGCGGGATCAGCAACATTGACAATCAGCAGACGATTTCCCCCAATAAAGAGCAGACTGTCTTTGAGCAAGAGTCTGCCTGCCGGTGTGTCAAGCGTGGCGATGAGTTCCGGGTTTTCAGGATCACGGACATTCAGAACCATCAGTCCCGGTGCGGTGTTACAGGCAACATAGGCGATGGTATCGTGAATCAGAATGTCTTTTACCCGTTTCTCCGGGGCATAATGGGTGCAGAGACGGGGCTGGTGCGGATCGGCTGCATCGTAGATCATAATGCCGTTATATCGGGGTGCAGTAAACACATAACTGTCGGCAACAGCAATACCTTCCGTATGTGTATGAAATCCGGTCATCCTGCCCAGAATCTCCGGGTTTGCTGGATCAGAGATGTCAATTACCAGAAGCGTGTCCAGAAAATATCTGCCCAGAGTGTCTTCGGTGATGCAGAACAGGCGGTTGTGGTATACCGCTGATGTCCCGGTGCGATTAACCGTTGCAATCAGACGGGGTGAGACGGGGTTGGCGATGTTGAAGATGCGCGTCTTTGGCGGCAATCCGCCTTCAATTGCCAGTGCCAGCGTTTCGTTGAAGATTGTCACCTTCCTGGCATAGCTCCCGGGTATTGAGCAGATCTCCGCCGGCTGGCGGGGATTGGCAATGTTCCAGAGCCGTAGCCCTGAATTATACCAGGCAATGAGGGCAACCGTATCCTTAACCGCTATTGAGACCGCCGGTCTGGGCAGGCGGTGATTAAATACCAGCTCCGGCCGGGCAGGGTTGGCGATATTAATGACATTGAAGCCGCCGAGCCAGTTGACCACATAGGCAAAAGAATCCTTTACTTCAACATCATAAGTTGTGTAGGGCAAATCCAGACTGCCGGCTTCACGAGGATGAAAAGGATCGGAGTAATCAATAATCCGCAAGCCTGCTTCATAGCAGGCAACATAGGCGTAGGGAAAGGCAAGGGTGCATCCTCGGGGAATATCGGGAGTAAGATAGTTACTGATCAGCCGGGGGGATTTTTGCTGAGCGATATTGTAAAGGCTGATGCCGGATTTGAATTCCGGGGAAAGCAGGAATGTGTCAGTAATTGAGGAGTAAGAGCCGGGTGCTCCGGGCCAGACCGGTGAGGTAAAGGAATCCAGTTTGACGGGGGTCTGCGGGGTTGAAACATCGACGATATAAGCAGCCCAGCCTGCGTTTACATAGATGATGCTATCAGATACCGGAATGATATTATAAGTTACGGAAAAGGGCCAGCCGCCGAGCAGACGGATATTGGCTGAGTCCCGCATCTGAAGCGTAAAAATAAAAGATAGTAAAATAATCTGAGAGCCCATTTTAATTTATTCCGGGGCTGGGGACAGCCCAGCCCCGGTTTTTATTATTACCAGCTGATCGCATCGCCTCTCAGGCAGGGATCAATAAAGATTTGAGATTTTTCCGGTCTGTAGGGGACTTCAGTTAGATAAGTGGGGGAGAAAACCGTTCCGGTTGCCCATTCAGGAGGCGGAAAGGGACCGGGTTGGGTAATTGGCGGTGTTTCAATCCGATCCTTGGGAATCCAGCGCAGTGCCTTGATATAATAGTAATGATCCCATGGTATTGAGTGATAAGGGATATTCCGGTTGTGGACATAATAGGCGGTATGAATGGACCAGTAGGTGTGGACCCACGCATTGATGCCGGAATCATCTTTTGCCTGTGCATATACCCAGGAGTAGTCGGCAGGTTGCCTGTTGGGCCAGTGAACCAGTTCCTGAATTCCTTCCGGCCTTGGTTCTGGAGGATAATATTCTGGGCATACTGAAGTGCCAATCTGTATATCACCGTTTGTAATCTCCTGCTGCATTTCCTGATAGAAGGTCAGCTCAGGGTTGATGGCGATTGCCGTGCCGGCAATCAGCAGGGCTGCCAGAAAGGCAACCAGCAGTTTCGGGTATGACATCTCTGCTCCTTTCACAGTCAGACCACTGCCTTGCTGACTGCAGGCAGATTATAATAAACTCGCTCTCTCTCCTGTCAAGCGGTCCTGTGGTCAGTTGCCGACAATGAATTTGGCGGAAATGGGGCGAATGCCGTTTTTAAGACGCAGCTGGACAAAGTAGACGCCGGGTCTGATGCTGGTAAGCTGGAGCTGGTGCCCGGTAATGGTTCCGGTCTGCAGGAGTCTGCCCGAGCTGTCAAAGAGCCGGACCTCACCGGTTTCTGCCGGCAGATCAAGCACCGCACCGGGACGCACCGGGTTGGGCAGGAGGAGAGAAGGGTTTGAGGCGGTCGCTGGCTTTTCGGTAATCCCCGGTCCGGTTGGCGGATACTTGATTGTGCACCAGTCGTAATCGTATGCCTGCCGGGTGCCGGTGATGACAAATCCGGTGGTGATGACATTGTCCTCGTTGTCAATCGCCAGCGCATAGATCCAGCCGGCGATACTGTCCGGGCTGACATACCTTGCCTCCCAGACAAGGTTGCCCTCCGGGTCATATTTAATCAGCGTGTAATCATCTCCCCAGTAGATGCCGACAGTATCCCTCGGTCCCTGGCTCCAGCCACCGACATAGACATTGCCCCGGCTGTCAACACCGATGGCAAAGGGGTAGTCATCACCGATTGTGTCGTTGTAGCGCCGTTCCCAGAGCCGGGTGCCGTCAGGAGTGTATTTGATGGTCAGGAAGTCGAAGGAGGGCATGATGCCGGCGCGGCGGGCGCTCGGACCGGTGACATAGCAGTTGCCCTGGGCATCAATATCCAGGCTCTGACCGATGTCGTAGCCCGGTCCGTCATAGACATCCCACCAGAGCTCCTGCCCCTGGCTGTTGAGTTTTACGGTGTAAACCGCCTGATAGTAGGGCAGGGATCCGGTTGCATAGACATCGCCGGCGGGTGTTGCCTTAACTTTGAAGGCATAACCTGAGACCTGCTGGTAACGCCAGAGCAGTTCTCCATCCGGGCTGTATTTAAGTATCATAAACATTGCATCTCTGCTATACCCGGCGGTATAAACATTGCCGGCACTGTCCAGTGCAATGCTTACGGTGTGCCATCCTATTGAATCGATAGCGGTCCACAGATCATGCCCGGCCGAATCGTATTTGATAGTAATGGCAAAACTCGGATCAGCACCAATGCTTCCCGTAGTATACACACAGTTCTGCCGGTCAACGGTGATATCGCTGCCCCCTGGAGTTCGTACCCAGGCGATATTACCATATTTATCGTATTTTACAGTGCCTCTGTCCCCGGTTACATAGGCGTTGCCCGATGAGTCGGCAGCAATCGCACTGGCAAAGCCGGGTCCAAGAAGCCGGACCCAGTGGCGGGTTCCATCCGGTCCGTATTTCATGGTGCAGTAGTAGGAGGTAGTATCACCGTTACTTTCAATTATACCGGCATGGCCGGTAAGGAGCACATTGCCCTCTGGATCAAGGGCAACCGCCATTGACTTGTCCCATGCGTGGGAGGGTCCGTCATAGGTCCGGACCCAGAGCTGGGCAGACAGCGGTCCGGTCAGCATCAGCGGGAGCAGGAGCAGGCCGGTGACTATGAGTTTTTTCCGACCGTCCTGCTCCCGCAAGCGCATCTTTCCTGCTATTCCTGAGTGTAATACGGTGGAATCGGGTCGGGCGGTGAGGTGCGGGTCAGATAGAGGAAGTCGTAATCATAACGGTTGTCAGGAGAATAGATCATCTCCTTGCTCCAGTCGCTGTAATAGGTGGTGCCGTTAATTTCCTTGTAGGCATAGAACCGCCAGCGATACCGGCCATCACAGGGAATGGCATATCCGGGTGGAATAATTTCCTGTCGGGCAAACCGACAGGTGTTGTAGTTTGGGGGATACTCACTCTGACCATTCGGTCCGGTATAGCCGGTGATGTAGTGTGATGCCCGCTGGTTTGCAGAGTAGATATCATAGACATAGGCGGCGACATAGGATGATTCAGGTAAGCCAGAACGGAGTGTATACAGGAACAACCCTTCGGGTGTGGGGTTGTCGTTGGCGATTGCCGTGCCGGCAATCAGCAGGGCTGCCAGAAAGGCAACCAGCAGTTTCGGGTATGACATCTCTGCTCCTTTCACAGTCAGACCACTACCTTGCTGACTGCAGGCAGATTATAATAAACTCGCTCTCTCTCCTGTCAAGCGGTCCTGGTTTTTTCAGCAGACCGGCTCAATCAGTCCTTCGCTGCCTTCCTCCTGCTTCTGGGCGATGGTGGCGATGATCTTTGCCGCATCGGCAGCGGTCGGAGCGTTGAGCGCCAGACGCCGGACCGGTTCCAGATGCAGGGCCCGGGCAAGGGCGGCGAGCACCTGCAGGTAGACCGAATAAAGGGAGGGTGGGGAGATCAGGGCGACCACGAGGCTGACCGGCTCGTTGTCCCGGGCATGCCAGTCCAGCGCCGGATTGACCCGGGTGACGACCACGACAATCCGGTCAACCGCATCGGTGGCGGAGTGGGGCAGGGCAACACCATGGCCGACACCGGTTGAGCACAGCTCCTCCCGCTTGCGGAAGCCTTCAATCAGCGAGTCATGGTCGGTGGTGATGCCGGCACTGAGCAGGCGGTCGGCGATCAGGCCAAACAGCTGCTCCTGGGTGCCAACCGGCGGAGCATCAAAGGCAAGCTCGGGCAGGACAATATCCTTCAGGTTCATGACACCGTCCGGAAAAATTCCTGTATCTTATTAATAATGAGTCCCTGCTCGTGAAATGTCAAACTGTGCCGGACTGGCAGGCAGAGGATTTCGCTTGCCACCCTGGCGGCGACCGGCAGGGGATAAAGGGGGTCGGGGTAGTAAATCATGGTCTGGATGCCGTTTTCGCTCAGAAACTGGCGCAGCCGGTCCCGGTCAGGGGTGAGGATTGCAAACTGGTGGCAGTTGGGCAGGGAGTCGGGATGGGAGGTGGCGAACCGGACCCAGGGGTGAAGTGCCAGCCGGTAGCGCTCGGCAAGCTCCCGGCGCCGGGCGTTCCAGTCGTCAAGATGGGGCAGTTTGAGCCGGAGAAACCCTGCCTGCAGTTCGTCAAGCCGGGCGGAGTTGGGGACCTCCAGCGGGCGGTTGAGGACCAGGGCACCGCCGTTGCCCAGTGCGCCGAGGTTCTTGGTCGGATAGAAGCTGAAGATGGCGGCATTACCGAAACTGCCCAGCTTCCGCCCCTGAAATTCGGCACCGAGCGCCTGTGCCGCATCCTCAATTAAAAGCAGGTTGTTTGACCGGCAGAGCCGGACAAACCGGTCCAGATCACCACAGTTGCCGAAAAGATGCACCAGCACAATCGCCCGGGTCCTGGCGGTCAGCTGTTCCGCACACCGCTCAGGGTCAAGGCAGAGTGTGATCGGCTCAATGTCGGCAAAGACCGGGGTTGCCCCGGTGCGGGTGATCGCCTCCACGGTTGCGGAAAAGGTGAAGGGGCTGGTGAGCACCTCATCACCCGGACCGATGCCCAGCGCCTTCAGTCCGTAGTAGAGGGCGTCGGTGCCGCTCTTGAGGCAGGTAACCTGCGGCACACCGAGGTAGTCTGCCAGTTCAGATTCAAACGCCTGGAGTTCGTTGCCGAGGACAAACCGGCCTGAGTCCAGCACCCGTTCCAGCACCTGATGAAACCGGGGACCAAACTCCTGATTTTCGGCCGTCAGGGTGTAGAAGCTGACTGTCTCTGACATAATGGATATGATAGAATGCAGTGCGCGGCGAATCAACGATTGCCGGCTGTAAGGTTGACAGCGGGATGAATTTTCGCAAGAATTAAATGATGACCAGAGAGCAGGCAAGACAGGAGATTGAACGGCTGCGCCGGGAGATTGAGGAGCACAATTACCGGTATTATGTGCTTGCCCAGCCCGTGATCTCCGACTATGAGTATGATCAGCTGGTAAAACGGCTCGAGGAGCTGGAGCGGCAGTTTCCCGAGTTTGTCACGCCGGATTCACCGACTCAGCGGGTCGGCGGTGAACCGCTCAAGGAGTTTGCCACCGTCGCCCACGAGATCCCGATGCTATCGCTGGATAACACCTATAATTACGACGAGCTCCGGGAGTTTGACCACCGGGTGCGCAAGGTTGTGCCCAGACCGGTCTATCTCGTCCAGCAGAAGATTGACGGCGTGGCGGTGGCGCTGCGCTATGAGAACTTCCGGTTTGTGCTCGGCGCCACCCGGGGCGACGGCCTGCACGGTGATGACATCACCCAGAACCTGCGCACGATCAATACCATTCCGCTCCGGCTGCGCCAGGAGCGGGCGGGTTTTGAGCGGTTTGAGGTCCGGGGTGAGGTGTATCTGCCGCGCCAGGAGTTTGTCCGGCTGAATGAGGAGCGGGAGGATGAGGGACAGCCGGTGTTTGCCAATCCGCGCAATGCCGCTGCCGGGACGCTCAAGCTTCTGGACCCGCGTGAGGTGAAGAAGCGGAAGCTGGAGTGCTTTATCCATACCGTGCCCCGTCCGCCGAAGGGTTATGAGCGGGATTCGGAGACGCTCCGGATGCTGAAGGAGCTGGGTTTCCGGATCACACCGCCATCGGTGCTGTTTGACAGTATTGAGGGGGTGATTGAGTTCTGCCGGAAATGGGAAGGGGAACGGCACAGCCTGCCCTATGATGTGGACGGAATGGTGATCAAGCTCGACCGGTATGCGGACCGGGAGGAGCTGGGCACAACCGAGAAGAGCCCGCGCTGGGCGGTGGCGTTCAAGTATCCGCCCGAGGAGAAGGAGACGCGGGTGAAGCGGATTTTTGTCAATGTCGGCCGGCTGGGTACAGTGACGCCGGTTGCCGAGCTGGAGCCGGTTTTTCTTTCCGGCACGACCGTTACCCATGCCACTCTGCACAATATGGATGAGGTGGAGCGGCTGGATGTGCGCGAGGGTGATATTGTGGTCGTGCACAAGGCGGGAGAGATCATCCCTCAGATTCTGCGGGTGGTGAAGGAGAAGCGGCCCCCGGGAACGAAGAAGTTCCGGATGCCGGAGCGCTGTCCGGTCTGCAACACCAAGCTGTTCAAGGAGGCGGATGAGGTTGCTTGGCGCTGTGTCAACGCCTCCTGCCCGGCACAGCTGGTGGCGCGGCTGATCCATTTCGGCTCCCGGCAGGCGCTGGATATTGAGGGGCTGGGCGAGAAGCTGGCACAGCAGCTGGTTGGAACCGGGCTGGTCCGGAATTTTGCGGATCTCTATGAGCTGAATGAGGAGCAGCTGGTCAGGCTGGAACGGATGGGCAGGAAGTCGGCAGCCAATCTGCTGGCAGCACTGGAGCGGTCCAAGTCTAGACCCTTCTCCCGGGTGCTTTACGGGCTGGGAATCCGGCACATCGGCATTCATGCGGCACGGCTGCTGGCTCAGCATTTCGGCTCAATTGACCGGCTGATGCGGGCAAAGGAGGAGGAGATCGCCCAGGTGCCGGGCATCGGACCGGCAGTTGCCCAGTCGCTGAAAAACTTCTTTGCCGACCGGGAGAATGTGGAGCTGATCAGCCGGCTGAAGCGGGCCGGTCTGCAGCTGGCAGAAAAGAGCGCTGCCGGACCGAAGCCGCTGGCGGGTAAGAAGTTTGTGCTCACCGGCACACTGGAACATTTCACCCGGGAGGCGGCTACTGAAAAGATTCTCGCCCTGGGCGGCACAGTATCCTCATCGGTCTCCAGAAATACCGACTATGTGGTGGTCGGACGGGATCCCGGTTCCAAGCTGGATAAAGCCCGGCAGCTGGGAGTGAAGACGATCGACGAGTCGGAGTTTCTGCGACTCCTCGGGGAGCGGTAGTTGACCCGACCGGAAAAGGGACTCGCAACACCGGTTCAGTATCTCAAGGGGATCGGGCCTAAGCGGGCGGCACTGCTGGAACGGCTCGGAGTCGTTACCGTGCGCGACCTGCTGTTTCTGGTGCCGCGGCGGTATCTGGACCGTTCGCAGGTGCTCCCGATCAGCGAACTGCGGGTCGGAGATGAGGCGACGGTGCTTGCCCGGGTTATGGCGGTTTCTGCCCGGAAGACCAGAAACGGACGGGAGCTGGTCAGCTGTCTGGTCCAGGACCAAAGTGATGTGATTGAGGTGCTGTGGTTCAACCGGCCGGATCTGAAAAACCGGTTCAAGCCCGGACAGGAGATTCTGATCTCGGGCCGGGTGACCCGGTTCCAGCATAAACAGTTTGTCAATCCCAGTTTTGAGCTCAGTGAGACGGGCGGTTTTTCCTTTGCCCATGCGATCATCCCGGTCTACCCGCTGACCGCGGGACTTTCACTCTGGGTTATCCGCAGGGCGCTGCGTACCGCCCTGGACCTTTACGGAGGTGACCTGCAGGAGACACTGTTACCGGAGATCATCCGGCAGTACCGGTTTATGGAAATTAAACCGGCGCTCGAGGCAGTTCATTTTCCGAAGAGTCTCGTGGTGGCACAGCGGGCACGGGAGCGGCTGATTTATGATGAGCTTTTCTTTTTCCAGCTGCTTTTGGCACTCCGGCGCCGGGCAGCAAAAGGGGTGGAGAAACCAGCACCGGTGATTGAGAAGGGAAATCTGACGCGCCGTTTTCTTGCCAGTCTGAAATTCCGGCTGACCCGGGCACAGGAGCGGGTGATTGATGAGATCCGTCAGGATCTGGCACAGAAGCGGTGCATGAACCGGCTGCTGCAGGGGGATGTTGGATCGGGAAAGACCGTGGTCGCCCTTTACGCCCTGCTCATCGCCTGTGAGAACGGACTTCAGGGGGCGCTGATGGCACCGACCGAAATTCTTGCCGAACAGCACTATCATAACTACGCACCGGTACTGCAGGAGCTGGGGGTCAGGTGCGCCCTGCTCACCGGTTCCACCAAAAGCAGCGAACGGGCAGAAATCCTTTCCGGACTGGAGCAGGGCACGGTGCAGATTGTTTTTGGTACCCACGCGCTGATTGAGGAGGGGGTGCGGTTTGAGCGGCTCGGGCTGGTGGTAGTGGATGAACAGCACCGGTTCGGGGTGATGCAGCGGGCAGCACTGCTGAACAAGGGGCTTAATCCTGATTTTCTGGTAATGACCGCAACCCCGATCCCCCGGACATTGACCCTGACCGTCTACGGTGATCTGGATCTGTCGGTTCTGGATGAGAAGCCGCCGGGCAGAATGCCGGTCATTACCCGGCTGGTGACCGAACGGCAGCGGGAACGGGTTTATGAAGGGTTGAGGCGCCGGCTGGCGCTCGGCGAGCAGGTGTTTGTTGTCTGTCCGGTGATTGAGGAGAGTGAACGGCTGGAGCTGACTTCGGCGGTTGAGACCTACGAGCGCATGCGGCAGGTTTTCAGTCAGTTCCGCATCGGTCTTGTTCACGGCCGGCTCCGGGCAGAGGAGCGCCGGCGGCTGATGGAGCGGTTCCGGCACGGTGAGCTGGACATTCTGGTGGCGACACCGGTGATTGAGGTTGGAGTTGATATTCCGAATGCAACGGTGATGCTTATTGAGCATCCGGAGCGGTTCGGGCTGGCACAGCTGCATCAGCTGCGGGGCAGAATCGGCCGGGGTGACCGGCAGGCATTCTGCATTCTGATTGCTGGTGATGAGGAGCTGGCAGAGGCAAGTGAGCGGCTGCGCTATTTCGTTGCAACTACCGACGGGTTCAAACTGGCGGAAAAGGATCTGGAGCTGCGGGGTCCGGGAGAGATTTTCGGTACCCGTCAGCATGGACTGCCGGATCTGCGGGTCGCAGATATTTTCCGGGACCGGGAGATTCTGCTCCGGGCAAGAAGAGACGCATTCCGGCTGGTGGAGGCTGATCCGGAACTCGAGGCTCCAGAGCATAAGCGGCTGAAAGCTACACTCCTGGAGCGGTTCGGTGATCGCGCCGGGCTGCTACGGGTGGGTTAGGAGGCAGAGATGAGATTTTTGCGCAGGTTTCAGCAAGGCGGGGTGGGGCTGGCAGTTCTGGTCCTCTGTCTGTGCACCGGTTCCCTGCCCAAATCTATCGGCAGATTGCAGGAGGTGACGATTATTACCGACTACTGGAACCTGGTGAGTGGTCAGGTGAAGGCAGTTCTGGAACAGCCTGTCTTTACCCCTCAGCCCGAGCCGGAGTTTCTGCTGCGGGTCGGCGGATTTGACCGTTTCCCAAGTTATTCCCGGATGCGGATCGTTTTTCTGATCGGCACCGTCCGGGATTCAATCATCCGAGGTGTGCTGGGTGGCCGTGCCGATTCGCTCGGTGAGGAAGGCTTCGGGTTGTTCAAGTTCCCCAATGCCTGGGTAGATAATCAGCAGGTGCTTCTGTTTGTTGCCCGGGACACAGAACGGCTGATTGAGGGACTGCGGGTTTACGGAGCACGACTCTATCGCACGGTTACCGAGATGGTGCTGGAGCAGATGACCGCCGCCACCTATTTCCGGGGCAGGGATGATGGGGCAGGCCGGCAGCTGGCACGGTTCGGTTTCAGTCTGGATGTGCCGAAAGAGTGGCTGATTCAGGATAAGGACAGTGCGGAGCGGTTTATTTACATTCACGGTCATTTCCCGGACCGGAGTGTATTCGTCCACTGGCAGGATACCGTTTTTCCACTGGTGTCCGATTCTGTTCTTCAGCTGCGGGACCGGCTGACCGCAAAGTTCTACGATGGTGATTATGTGGACCGGAATGCGGTGCGGGCTGAGAGTATTGAATTTCTGGGTGTTCCCTGCCTCCGGATTCGGGGGGTGTGGCAGAATCAGAAACAGGTAATTGGCGGACCGTTTGTGCTCTATGCGTTTAATTATCAGGAGCGGTTTTTCCTCCTCGACGGGATGGTGTTCAATCCGGGAGAGAAAAAGGTAAGCAGTCTGTTTCAGGTAGAGGCAATCATCAGGACTTTTCTGCCCCGATGAGTCAGAGTTGACTCTGGTAGACCCGGTAGGTGCGATACAGCCTGCCGCCCCACATCAGGATCGGGCGGATGATTGAGTAGTTGTCTTCCAGAATCCAGGAGACCTCTCCTTCGGTATAGCCGAGCCGTTTTGCTCCCATGAATGACTCATAGTAGAGCAGGGAGTCAAATCCGAGATTGTGGAATTTCCGCTTTACCCCCAGCGCCCAGAGCCGGGCACGGGTGATGCGGTTTTTGTAGAGCAGAAATTTCAGCCAGCCGAAGGGAAAGAGTCTGCCCTTGAGCCGGTTGAGCACCTGGTTGTAATCGGGCAGGGCGATGCACATGCCCGCCGGTTCCCCCTGATAGAAGACAAGCGGGCAGATGGCGGGCTGGATGATGGGTTTCAGCTGCCGGGCAAGGTCGTCAATCTCCTCATCGGTCATCGGTGCAAAGTCCCAGTTCTGGGACCAGGAGTCGTTGTAAATCTCCTTGATGTATTTCAGATCGGTCTTCAGGTCCTGCAGATTCACCGGCCGGACCGAAAGACCGGGTTTGTTTTTCAGCGCATTAAGAACACGCTGCAGCTTTTCCGGAATCGGCTGGTCAAGCGGAACCGCATAGGCATACAGATCTTTAACTTTGGTAAACCCGCAGGCTTCAATGAGCACCGGATAATAGGAGGGGTTGTAGCTCATCTTGATGTAGGGCATGCCATCAAACGGTTCGATCAGCAGCCCGGCTTCGTCATTCAGACTCGGATTTGCCGGGCCGTAGATCAGTTTCATTCCTGCCTGACGCAGATACTCCCGCACCGCCTGGAAAAGTGCCTGGGCAGTTTCAATGCTGTTTTCACATTCAAAGAATCCGAAGAAGCCGATTGCGGTCTGGTGATACTCGTTGTAATTACGGTCAACCGTGGCGCAGATCCTGCCGGCAGGCTGGCCTTTGCGTTCGGCAAGAAACAGCCGGCGCTCGGCATGGGACCAGAACGGATTCTGACCCGGTGTCAGGGTGCGTTTGACATCACTGAGCAGAGGCGGGACCCAGTAGGGGTCGTTACGGTAAAGCGCAAATGGCAGGCGCACAAAACGGTTAAGCTCAGCTGCGGTTGTTACCGGACGGACGGTCAGTCCGCTCAAGGAATCAGCCCCTCTTTTTTCCCGACCTTTTCAAAAATCTCCAGTGCCTGAGTGATGTCTTCGTCGGTGTGGGTTGCCATATAACTGGTCCGGATGAGGGAGCGGTTGGGCGGGACAGCAGGGGGCAGGACCGGATTGGCAAAGATGCCGGCATCAAAAAGTTTGCGCCAGAAAAGCAGGGTTTTCATGTCATCGCCGATATGGATCGGGATGATCGGGGTTGCGGTGGTGCCGATGTTGTAGCCCATGGAACGCAGTCCTGCCATCATTCTGCGGGCATTACGCCAGAGCTGAGTGCGCCGTTCCGGCTCCGATTTGATAATCTTCAGGGCGGCGAGCACAGTGGCAACTGCGGTGGGGGGTATGGCGGCAGAGAAGATCAGCGGCCGTGCCTGATGGCGGATAAAGGTAATTACTTTGTGCTCACCAACTACATAACCGCCGATCGTGGCGAATGACTTGGAAAATGTGCCCATGATCAGGTCAACCTTATCTTCCACCCCGAAATGTTCAGCGGTGCCCCGGCCGTGCCGGCCCAGGACACCGACCGCATGGGCGTCATCCACCATCAGCCGGCAGTGGTATTTCTGCATCAGCGGCACAATCCGGTCAAGCGGTGCAATGTCACCCTCCATTGAGAACACGCCGTCAACGATTACCAGCTTACCCGCATCCCGGGGCAGATCTTTGAGCAGGGTTTCCAGCGATTCCGGGTCATTGTGGGTAAAGCGCTTGATCTGGCCATAGGACATCTGACAGCCGTCAACAATCGATGCATGGTCCAGTTTGTCGGTGATCGCAATGTCCCCGCGCCGGACCAGTGCGGAAACTACGCCCAGATTGGTCTGATAACCGGTGGAAAAGACAATGCAGTCTTCTTTTTTGTAGAAACCGGCTAGTTCCGATTCCAGCTGGACATGAAGATCGAGCGTGCCGTTAAGGAACCGGGAGCCGGTGCAGCCGGTGCCGTATTTTCTGATTGCATCAATTGCTGCCTGCTTGACCCGCGGATCGGTTGTCAGCCCGAGATAATTGTTGGAACCGAGCATGATCAGCTCCTTGCCGTTGATGGTAACCCGGCGGTCCGGCTCGGAATTCAGGGGAATAAAGTAAGGATAGTATCCTGCCCGCTTTGCCCGGTCAACGATCGGATAATATTCACTGCATTTGGCAAATAAATCCATCGGGTTGATTTTAAGCTGTTGCTTGGATATGTCAAGCAAGATGCCAGTTTCGGGTTATTTCTGTCCTTCCGCGAGTCATACTTGACTGATTTCGAGAGCTGATTAATATTGCCCTATGAAGGATGAAGGTCAGGTAAGAGAAATTCCGGCAAAGAGCGGTAATTTTTCCGAGTGGTATACCGCAGTGGTGCTGAAGGCGGAACTTGCCGATTACGCACCGGTCCGGGGCTGTATGGTGATCCGGCCCTATGGCTATGCGCTGTGGGAAAACATGCAGGCACGGCTGGATGCCCGGTTTAAAGCCACCGGACATGTCAATGCCTATTTTCCAACTCTGATTCCCGAAAGTTTTCTTAAAAAAGAGGCGGAGCATGTGAAGGGGTTTTCGCCCCAGGTCGCCTGGGTAACGAGAGGCGGGGATTCGGATCTGACCGAACCGCTGGCGCTCCGCCCCACGAGTGAGGCGATTATCAACTACATGTACGCCCGCTGGGTCAGAAGTTATCGGGACCTGCCGGTGCTGATCAACCAGTGGTGCAACATCTTCCGCTGGGAAAAGACTACCCGGCTGTTTCTGCGCACCCTGGAGTTTCTCTGGCAGGAGGGGCATACGCTGCACCGGACTCAGGAGGAGGCACAGGAGGAGACACTGCGGATATTAAACATCTATGTTGATTTTGTGGAGAATGACCTGGCGGTACCGGTAATTGCCGGGCAGAAGCCGGAAAGTGAGAAGTTCCCAGGTGCCCTGGCGACCTATTCCATTGAGGCGCTGATGCCGGACGGTCAGGCACTCCAGGCCGGAACCTCGCATAATCTCGGCCAGAACTTCACCCGGGCTTTTGATATCCGTTATCTGGATGAGGATAATACCGAGAAGTATCCCTGGGGGACATCTTGGGGTGTTTCCAGCCGCCTGATCGGCGCGGTGATCATGACCCATGGTGATGACAAGGGGCTCTTTCTGCCGCCCCGAGTGGCACCGGTCCAGGTGGTAATCGTGCCGATCCTCTATGGCAAGGAGGATGAGGCGGTCTTAAGCCAGTGCCGGAAGGTCCGGGAAATGCTTTCGCTATTCCGGGTAAAACTTGACGACCGGCTTCAGTATACCGCCGGCTGGAAGTTCAATGAGTATGAGATGCGCGGAGTGCCGCTGCGGATTGAGGTCGGTCCCCGCGATGTGAAGAACGGTCAGGTGGTACTCGTGCCCCGGGATGGCAGTGGTAAACTGGCGGTCAGTCTGGAACGGCTGCCGGACGAGACCGGAAAACTGCTGGACCAGATTCAGCGGAATATGCTGGAACGGGCACGGCGGTGGGTGATGAGTGTTACCACCAGTGCGGCGACGATTGATGAGTTCAAGCATAACCTTGCGGCGAAGCCGGGGTTTGTCAAGGTCCACTGGTGCGGTGCCCCGGAGTGTGAAAACCGGCTGATCGATGAGACCAAGACCACGCCGCGCAATATGCCCTTGAATGAGCAGGACAGCGTAGGGAAATGCATCATCTGCGGCAAGGAGACGAGGATCCTGATTTATTACGCCCGGACATATTAGCCAATTTTGATTCCTTTCTCTACCGTACAGTAATCAGGTTCTTGATCTGCTCAAACTTCTTGGGTCCTATGCCCCGGACATTCATGATCTCCTCCACCGATTTGAATTTGCCGTGGGTCTGACGGTATTCAATGATGCGCTGGGCGGTTTTGGGTCCGATGCCCGGCAGTTGACAGAGCAGTTCCAGATCAGCGGTGTTGATGTTGATTAAGCCGGTTTTGGGTTTTTGTGTCCGCAGGGCCTGAAGGGCGGTTGCCGGATAAAGGCGGGGCGGCGGGCAGGTGATGATTGAGCCTTTTTCCGAGGCATATCTGAGCCAGAAATCGGTCAGGTTTTCGGTCAGGGTTTTGCCTTTTTCCGTCAGCCCGGACATTTCCAGCCAGGTTTCGGTCGTGATCAGTTTGTAATCTCCTCTTTTTCTGTCTCTGAGCCTGATACCGGCGACATCGGCAAGGGTGCGGAGCTGGCTGGTGTCCCCCAGTACAAAGAGATCGGCACCGGCAACTGCAGGAGCAGGCAGATTTTCATTGATACCGGCGGGTTTGAGGATCTGATTGAGCAGACTCTCCGGCAGGGTGAGCATTTTCAGTTTTTCCTGATAAGGGACTGCATTGAATAAATCCCGACGGGTGAGCGGAGCGGAAGGAAGTCCGGCTTCAGTTGCCGAGAGCGGCAGAATGACCAGATCCGCATTATATTTCTGACGCAGAGCTTCGGCAATGGCAAGCGCGAGCTGAAGGCGTCCGGATTCATCCGGAAAGAACTCGTTGGTGGAATAGGCGGCGGTGGTATCATATCGGTTAAGGATAAACTGTTTGAGCTGGGGAACGGTTTCGGTTCCGGGCTGAACATTGAGAAGCTGGGCTTCAATCGCATACACCCGGCGCTCCGTCTTGTGAAAGAGAATATCGGCAATCCCAAGCCGCTGGCCGTAGACGCCGCCGCTGACAATAGCCGCCTTGCCGGAACGGGGTAGCTGGCTTTCCAGCTGCTGTTCCCCCCGGCAGATTACTAGATCAATTCCCGGCAGACTTTCGGTGATGATCCGTCCCTGTTCAGCTGTAATATGACCGAGGACGATCACGATTTCTGCCGATTCAGCCTTTACTGCTGGAAGCAGACGCCGTGCCTGATAGAGCGGTTCATCAATGACCATCCCCGGAATTCTTTCCGGGGCGTTAAGCAGTGTGATTTCCGGATCAGACAGACCGATAATACCCACTTTGACCCCGCGGACATCCTTGACCAGATAGGGTCGGAAGAGGGGTGTCTGCCGGTTGAGTAAAATGTTGAGTATGGGGTCGGCAAGAATCGGGAAACCGGCAGAACGGGCAAGCAGTTCAATGTTCACCAGTCCGTCCCTGAAGTCGCGGGCACCGAGTACCGCCGCATCATAGCCGAGACGGTTCATAAAGAAGGTCATTACCCTGCCCTGGGAGCTGTCACCTTCTGGTGAACCGAAGGCAAAGTCGCCGTTATCCAGCAGCAGGGTTGCGGGTGTTTTCTGCTCCTGAATCAGGTGGATCAGTCCGGTGATGCCGCCCAGCTGACGGCGGGGGGTGCCGGGTGAGGCAAAGTCAGGGGTCGGCAGCAGCTGGGCATGCAGGTCTGAGGTCCAGATCACCCGCACGACGGTAAAATCGGATTTGCCGGCAGATGGGGCAAGCAGTAAAAGCCAGAACAGGGGCATGGTTCTAAATAGTGCCCTAATTTTCTGGTAATTTCAAGCAGTTCCCGCCGGTTGACAGATTCTTAAATCACCCTTATACTGTTAGTGTCAACAGGAGGAAGCCATGACCCGCATCCTTTTCTGGGGTTTGATATTTTTCTGTGGTTATGTTTTGGCTGCCGATGTCGGGGTGGTGGCAATCACCGGACCGGCGGAGCCCAGAGTTCAACCCGGACAGGAAATAGTCCTGGCGGCAATTATCAGGAATTTCGATTCCCAGCCGGCTGGCGGGTATGCAGTTGTCTTTCAGGTTGATTCTAGCGGGCAGATGATTTATGAGGAGACAGCAACTCCGGATTCACTGCCACCGGGTGGAGAAAGGACGGTATCGTCACCGAGAGTCTGGGTGCCGCAACCGGTGTTGTGGTCCGGCTATACGCTGAGAGTTTACACAAGGCATCCTGGTGATTCGTTTCCCGGCAATGACACCTTGGAGATGAGGGTGCTGTTTACCAGTGATACGGTCCGGGCGTTTTTTTCGGAGCTGGGAGTTCCGGTAATAGATGGCAATATTGAACCGGAAGAATGGTCTTGGGCGGGGTTTATGAGTTCAGCAAACTTCGCCCGCCGCGGTAACTCCTCAATTCAGCATCAGTCCTATGCTTGGTATATGAGCGGCGATAGTTTCCTCTATGCGGCATTTTCTCTGCCTGAGATCTCCACCCGTTCACCTGCCGACGAAATCTGTCTGTTCATTGACGAGAATAACAACAGCCGGTGGGAACCGGACTCTTCAGAGGGTAATTATCAGATAGTTATTGACAGCGGTGGTGTGGACCGGGTGTATTACTATCCATGGACATCATCGGGCCCCTCATTAGTGCCGCTGCCGGTTCCCGGTGCCCTTGCCGCCTCCTCGGTCAGTTCCGGAAACCTGCAGTTTGAATGCCGGATTCCGTTCGGCAGTGAACGCTGGCAGTTGAACCTCCATCCTGATGCCGATACCTGCAGGCTGTTTTTCTTCCAGAAAGATGCAGGAGAGTTTCACGGCTGGTGGCCGATGGTGGTTGATGACACCACCGGCTGGCAGGACCCGGCATTCTACGGCAAACTTCTACTCACTCCACTCCAGAGCGATTTCGGCTGGCGCCGGATCATTTCTCCTGCCGGCATAGTTGATACCAATATCTTTGTGCTGCCGAGGGCGGAGCTGGCAGGTTTTGGCAGCGGCGGCAGGGTGAGGGTCTGGTTTTATATTTACACTCCAGATAGTGCCCGGGTTTATGCTGATTCGGAGGAGGTGTTTTTCTCTGCTGGAGGGGGCGCGATAATCGTGGATTTTGACAGCTTTTATGTAAACAACCGCACCGGCATCTGGGGTACCAAGTGTTCCCTTTACTCCCGCTACGATATCAATTCCCAGAACGATGTCCGCACTGGTTATTTTATCGTCAGCGGTCAGGGGGTGGCAGAAGACCGGAATTGGGGAGATAATACCGGGCTGGCGGTATTCCCGCAGGTCGTCAGTGAGCGGGTACGGGTGCGGAATGCGGAGGCAGGCAATTTTCTTCTTTATGATGCAACCGGGCGCCTCCGGCTTGAACAGTCACTGCGTCAATCATCAGCAGGGGAGGTTGATGTTGATCTACAAAGCCTTGAACCCGGAATATACTTTATCCGGTTGCCGGGCAGCAGAAGTGTGGTACGAAAACTGCTGTTCGTCCGGAAGTAAAATTCGGTAATAGGCTGTTTTTTACTGTCCCAGCGACCGGCCGAGATAATAAGGCCAGATAACGAGGGCGAGCACACCCTTCCAGAAAAATGGCAGCTGGAGATAGCCGATGGTAAACAGCCATCCGATAAACCAGACCGGTCCCATAATGTCCGGACCGCGCCATTTGTGGACTATTTTCATTTTACCCCCATTCTTACAATCGGTTTCCTGCGCTCTGTTTTCTTCCGGCATCAAACCTCCTCTGAATTCAAAAAAGAAAGTAGCGGGGGCTGGATTCGAACCAGCGACCTTGAGGTTATGAGCCTCACGAGCTACCAGGCTGCTCCACCCCGCAGTTAATACAATATCATAACAAGGTTCTACCGGCTGTCAATATTTGTTTAGGCAATCTGAAAAGTTGACTTTTCTTAAAATTACGGTATAATACCTGATTGTATTTACCAGGTCCGAATAAGAACAGTTGAAAATGTAGAGCTTATTTTTATTAAGTAAAATGGAGGCAGAATGGTTAAGATATTGAAAAAAAGTATACTTGCACCTGGTGTTAAACGCCTGGAGCTGGATGCACCCGAAATTGCCCGTAAAGCCCTGCCCGGGCAGTTTGTAGTTTTGCGAATTCACGAGGAGGGGGAGCGGATTCCGCTGACAATCGCTGATGCCCGACCTGATGAAGGGGTACTGGTAATTGTATTTCAGGAGGTGGGTAAATCAACCATGCTCTTGGGGACGCTGAATGATGGGGATGGCATAATGGATCTTATCGGTCCGCTGGGCAGGCCGACTGAAATTGAGCGGTTCGGGACGGTGGTGTGTGTTGGTGGCGGGGTTGGCACACCGGAAATTTATCCGGTTGCCCGGGCACTGCGTCAGGCAAACAACAGGGTGATTGGAATTATCGGTTTCCGGAATCGGGAGCTGATTCTGATGGAGGAGGAGATGCGGCGGGTGGTTGATGAACTTATTGTGTGTACTGATGACGGCTCGAATGGCAATAAGGGGCTGGTCACCGATATGCTTCAGCAGGTAATTGATCGGGGGGAGAAGATCGACCGGTGTTTCGCCGTCGGTCCGGTAATTATGATGAAGATGGTTTCCCTGTTGACGAAGAAGTATGGTATTCCGACGATCGTGAGTCTGAATCCGATCATGCTCGATGCGACCGGGATGTGCGGGGTGTGCCGGGTGGAGGTTGATGGACAGACCAAATTTGCCTGTGTGGATGGTCCGGAGTTTGACGGTCACAAGGTGAACTTTGACCTGCTGATGGCGCGTTTGAAAACTTATGTAAACGAGGAGCGGCAGGCGGTGGAGCTGTTCCGGCAGGCACAAACCGGCTGCGGCTGCGGCCGAAGGGGGGCATAAATGGCAAAAATCAGTCCCAAGCGCACACCGATGAAGGAGCAGGCACCTGAGGTGCGCCGGCACAACTTTGATGAGGTTCCGTTCGGTTATACTCCGGAAGAGGCAAAGGTCGAGGCGCAGCGCTGTCTCCGGTGCAAAAAACCCGGCTGTGTTGAGGGGTGTCCGGTGCAGGTAGATATTCCCGGTTTTATCCGGCATATTGCCGAAGGCAACTTTCTTGAGGCAATGAAGGTGATGAAGCGGACCAATGTCCTGCCGGCGATCTGCGGTCGCGTCTGTCCGCAGGAGACGCAGTGTGAGGGCGCCTGTGTCCTGGGAAAAAAGATGGAGCCAGTGGCGATCGGTAATCTGGAACGGTTCATTGCGGACTGGGAGGCAACCCAGCCGGAGTGTGTGATGTGCGAAATTCAGCCCGCAACCGGCAAGAAGGTGGCGGTAATCGGTTCCGGGCCGGCCGGATTGACTCTTGCCGGAGATATGCGGAAACTGGGGCATGAAGTAACAATTTTTGAAGCACTGCACAAGCCAGGCGGGGTATTGATGTACGGGATCCCGGAATTCCGTCTGCCCAAGGCAATTGTTGAGCGGGAGGTGAACTTTGTCCGTTCTATGGGGGTGAGGCTGGAGCTCAATTATGTGGTGGGTAAACTGAAGACCGTGGATGAGCTGCTTGAGGAGTTTGATGCCGTATTTATCGGTACCGGCGCCGGACTGCCACTGTTCATGAATATTCCGGGCGAGAACTATCTCGGAGTTTATTCGGCAAATGAGTATCTTACCAGGTCCAATCTGATGAAGGCATATCTGTTTCCCCAATACGATACTCCGATTGTCAAAGGTAAGAATGTGGCAGTAGTTGGCGGCGGTAATGTGGCGATGGATGCCGCCCGGACTGCGCTGCGTCTGGGAGCACAGCGGTCCATCCTGATTTACCGGCGGTCCAGGGATGAGATGCCGGCGCGGGCAGCAGAAATTCATCATGCCGAGGAAGAAGGGGTGGAGTTTCAGCTTTTGACCAATCCGGTGCGTTATATTGCCGATGAGAATGGCTGGGTCCGGGAGGTGGAATGTATCCGGATGGAACTGGGGGAGCCGGATGCATCTGGCAGACGCCGTCCAGTGCCCGTGCCGGGAAGTGAGTTCCGTATCCCGGTGGATACCGTGGTGATTGCAATCGGTAACAGCCCGAATCCGCTGATTCCTCAGACAACACCAGGTCTGGAGGTTTCGAAGCGGGGGACGATCGTGGTGGATCCAGATACCGGCAGGACCTCAAAGCGGGGCGTGTTTGCTGGAGGGGACATTGTGACCGGTGCGGCAACCGTAATTCTGGCGATGGGTGCGGGCAGAATTGCCGCCCGCTCCATGGATGAGTATCTGCGGACCGGCCGATGGTGAGCCGGGAAAGGGGTGAAAGAATGAGTAGAAGCGATATCGTCCGCCGCCTGCGCAAACGCCGGATCGGTGTCCTGATGGGCGGCTGGTCGAGCGAACGGGAGGTTTCACTCCTTTCGGGCCAGCGGGTGCTGGAGTCGCTAAGGCGGCAGGGTTATCAGGCGGTCGGGATCGATATCAATCGCAGTTTTGTCGATCAAATCCGCCAGGCAAAGATTGATATGGCATTCATCGCCCTGCACGGCAAACCGGGCGAGGATGGGACAATGCAGGGATTTCTGGAACTGATGGGAATACCGTATACCGGTTCCGGTGTGACCGCATCAGCGATTGCAATCGACAAGGTGTTCACCAAGATGATCTTCCGGCAGACCGGAATCCCGACTCCGGATTTTGTGGCGGTTGGTGCAGATGATGATGTGGCTGAAGGTCTGGCTGAAGCGGAGAAGCGGTTTGGTTACCCGATGATTGTCAAACCGCGGTGCGAGGGGTCGAGCGTCGGAATTGAACTGCTTGAGGGCCGGAGGGGAGCACTGGATCACTGCGAACGGGTCTGGCGCGGGTTTGGTGATCTGCTGATCGAGCCTTTTGTCCGGGGGGTGATTGCTACAGTGGGAATTCTCGGGCAGGAGGTGCTGCCGATTCTGGAGCTGGTGCCCAAGAGCCATGAATACTACAGCTATGAAGCCAAATATACACGCGGAGAGACTGAGTTCATCATTCCGGCCCGGCTGGACAGCCGAACCGAAAAGAAGGTCAAGGAGCTGGCGCTCAAGGCGCATAACAGCTTGGGTTGCAAGGGGTTTTCCCGGCTGGATCTGATTATCAAAGACAGCCGGTATCCTTATTTTCTTGAGATCAACACAATTCCCGGGCTGACTGATCTTTCGGACCTGCCGGCTCAGGCTGAGCACGCCGGAATTTCCTATGACGAGCTGATCTTCCGGATTCTGGCCGATGCGCTGGTTTGATGCCGTTATGTGTTTTCTTGACAGGGGAAAATTAGTGAATAGTATTGAAAGCTATGATTCGTGATCGCAGGTTAAAACGGCATCTGAGTATCCGACACCGGATCAGCGGAACCCCGGAGCGGCCGCGGCTGTGTGTGTTCCGCAGTAACAAGCATATTTACGCCCAGCTGATTGATGACACGACCAGCCGGGTGCTGACGACAGCCTCTACGCTCGCACCCGAGTTGAGAGATAAGAAACTCAAGCCGGTTGAGGTTTCTGCCGAGGTGGGCAAGCTGCTTGCTCAGAAGGCGCAGGCGCTCGGGGTGAAAAAGGTGGTGTTTGACCGTGCCGGTTATCGCTATCACGGCCGGGTGAAGGCACTGGCAGAAGGTGCCCGGCAAGGAGGGCTGGAATTTTGAGAGACATTACCACTGTTGATACCGAAACGGTTCAGCCTGAACCGGAACTGATTGAGCGGGTAATCAATATCAAGCGTATTTCCAAGGTGATGAAGGGCGGCAAGCGGATGCGGATTTCAGCAACGGTTGTGGTCGGCGATGGCAAGGGGCAGGTCGGGGTCGGCCATGGGAAGGCGGTTGAAGTAGCGGCGGCAGTGCGTAAGGCGGCGGTGCAGGCGCAGAAACAGATGGTGAAAATTGGCTTCCGGGGGCATACGATTCCTCACGAAACTTGGGGAAAGTTCGGTGCCAGCAAAGTGCTGGTCAAGCCGGCAGCGCCGGGAACTGGCCTGATCGCCTGTCCGCAGGTGCGGGCGGTGCTTGAGGCGGCGGGTTTAAGCGATGCCCTGAGCAAGGCATTCGGTTCCCGGAACCACTATAATACCGCCAAGGCGACCATTCTGGCACTGCAGAAACTGCGGACGATTGACATGACCGCTCAGGCACGCAACAAGCCGATCCGTCATTTTGTGGAAAGAAGGCAGGATGAAAAGGTTGAAAGTCCGGCTGGTTAAGAGCTTGATTGACGAGAAGGAAGAGCACAAGCGCACCGCCCGGGCGCTCGGTCTGCGCCGGGTCGGGGCGGAACGGGAGCATGAGGATACTCCGGTGATCCGCGGGATGATATTCCAGATCAGGCATCTGGTGGAAGTGGAGGAACTGTGAAGTTAAGTGAGCTGAAACCGGCACCAGGGGCAAAAAGGCGCAAGAAAAGGGTAGGTTGCGGTCCGGGCTCGGGGCATGGCAAGACCTCCTGCCGGGGGCATAAGGGTGCAGGCCAGCATTCGGCTCCGGAGTTTGATGCCCGGTTTGAAGGCGGACAGATGCCCTTCTACCGTCGAATTCCGAAGCGCGGTTTCCAGAATCCGACCCGGGTGGAATACAGCGTGGTTAATCTGGATGATCTGGCTGAACTGGGTGCGGATAATGTTACGATTGAACTGCTTCTGGAGCGGAAACTGGTGCGGCGCGGCATGCCGGTAAAGGTGCTCGGCCGGGGGGGGATCAGCCGTCCGATTACAGTAACTGCCCACGCCTTTTCTGAATCAGCAAGGCAGAAGATTGAGGCTGCCGGGGGTAAGGCGGTTCTGCTGCAACCGCAAGGGACCGAGGAAGGAAAGTAAATTGACCGGCGGTGTAACTGGCGTCTTCAAAATTCCCGATCTGCGGAAAAAGATTCTCTTTACGCTGGCAATGGTGGTGGTATACCGTCTGGGTACCCATATCCCGGTTCCCGGAATTAATGCCCAGGCGCTCGGCTGGGTTCTCTCCCAGCTGCAGGGCACGGTCTTCGGACTTTACGATATCTTTGTTGGCGGTGCTTTGTCTCGGGCATCAGTGTTTGCCCTCGGGGTGATGCCCTACATTTCGGCGTCAATCGTATTTCAGCTCCTCGGTTCGGTCTTCCCGTTTCTGGAGAAGTTACAGCGGGATGAAGAGGGAAGAAAGAAACTCAATCAGTATACCCGCTATGCCACGGTCGGTCTGGCGATCATTCAGGCCGCAAGCATTGCGGTCTATCTTGAGTCTCAGCCGCCGACCGAGTTCGGGCCGATTGTGCTTCAGCCCGGGCTGTTTTTCCGGCTGATGACGATCTTTACCCTGACCGCTGGGACGATTTTTGTGATGTGGCTCGGCGAGCAGATTACCGACCGGGGTATCGGCAACGGCATCTCCTTCATCATTCTCATCGGCTGTCTTGACAGTACGCCTCAGGATTTTGCCCGGACCTTCCAGCAGGCGCGGATCAGCTCCTGGCTCTGGCTGCTGATCGTTGCGGCGCTGGTGTTTGTGGTCTATGCGGCGGTTGTGCTGATGACGATGGCGATCCGTAAGATTCCGGTTCAGTATCCGAAGCGGATTGTCGGCCGGCGGATGTACGGAGGTCAGAGTACCCACATCCCGCTCCGGCTGATCACCGCGGGCGTGATTCCGATCATCTTTGCCCAGAGCCTGATTGTCTTTCCTTCGACCTTTGCCACATTTTTGAAACTGCCCTTCCTTGAGTGGCTGCAGCGTTATCTTTCACCGGGCGGCTGGCTCTACAATCTGCTGTATGCGGTGTTGATAGTTTTCTTCACCTACTTTTACACCTCGATCGTGTTCAATCCGCGTGATTTGGCCGATAACATGCAGCGCTACGGCGGTTTCATTCCCGGAATCCGGCCCGGGGAAAAGACCGCTGCCTATATTGACCGCAGCCTGTCGCTGCTGACCCTGCCCGGGGCACTGTTTCTGGTGGTGATTGCCCTCCTGCCCTGGCTGCTGATGAGTGCCTTCCGCGTGCCGTTCTACTTCGGGGGCACCACGCTTTTGATTATCGTCGGCGTGGCACTTGATACCCTCCAGCAGATTGAAGCCCATCTGGTGATGCGGCACTACGAAGGGCTGGTCAAGGGTGGCAAGTTTCTGGGCCGGCGCTTCGGATAATTTCCATTTTCCAAAGTGGACTTCCTGAGTCTGCTCCGGCGCAAACAGGCACGGGGCAGACTGCGGGCGGAGGAAATCGCCTGGCTGGTGGACAGCTATGTCAAAGGTGAGATTCCGGACTACCAGATGGCCGCCTGGCTGATGGCGGTCTATCTGCGTGGACTGGACAAGTCGGAAACGGTTACCCTGACCCGGGCGATCATGAACTCGGGTGTGATTCTGGATCTGAGTGCCATTCCGGGTCCGAAGATTGACAAACACTCCACCGGCGGTGTCGGTGACAAGGTCTCGCTGGTGCTGTCGCCACTGGTTGCCGCCTGCGGGGTCGTGGTGCCGATGATTTCGGGAAGAAGCCTTGGTCACACCGGCGGCACGCTGGACAAACTGGAGTCGATTCCCGGCTTCCGGACCAATCTTACAGTGGCGGAATTCCGGGCCGCGCTGGAGAAAAACGGGGTGGCGCTCGCCGGGCAGACTGACGAGCTCTGTCCGGCGGACCGCAAGCTTTACGCCCTGCGGGATGTTACCGGTACGGTGGATTCGATACCGCTGATTGCTGCCAGTATCATGTCCAAGAAGCTGGCAGAAGGAATTGACGGGCTGGTGCTGGATGTCAAGACGGGCCGGGGGGCGTTCATGTCAACCCGGCGCCAGGCGCGCAAGCTCGCCCGGCTGATGATTGAGATCGGCAGTGCCCTGGGGTGCCGGGTGCGGGCACTCCTGACCAGCATGTCTCAGCCCCTAGGCCGGGCAGTCGGCAATGCACTTGAGGTCCGGGAGGCGATCGCTACGCTCCGGGGTGACGGTCCTGAAGACCTGCTCGAGGTGACGTTGACGCTCGGCAGTGAGATGTTGCTTCTGGCCGGTCTCGCTCAGAAACCGCAGCAGGCGCGGCGGCTGCTGCTGCGGGCGCTGCATCAGGGCAGGGGGCTGGAAAAGTTCCGGGCGGTGATTGCGACGCAGGGAGGTGATCCGGCGGTGGTAGACAATCCTGATCTGCTGCCCCAGGCCCGATATCAGCAGCCGGTATATGCCACCGGTTCAGGTTATGTCAAGTCAATCGATGCCCTCGAGGTCGGACTGCTGGGGCTGGAGATCGGTCTTGGCCGGAAGAAACTTGATGATGTCATCGACCCCGGAGCGGGTTTCATCTTTCTCAAGAAGGTTGGCGAACTGGTGAAGAAGGGGGAGACGGTGGCGGTGGTGCATGCCGGCACCCTGCAGTTGGCGGAGAAGACAGGAGCGGCACTGGCACAATGTTTCACCTATTCTGACCGGAAGGTGGAGCCGGAGGAACTAGTGCTGGAACGGCTGGGGGATGTAGAGGAAAGGCGGAAGGTGAGGAAAGTGCTCAGACTGCGCCAGCGTTATTCCGGATCACAAGCAGCTTCCCTTAAGGTTCAGGACCAGAGACCAGATTGACAACCGGGCTGACAGTTACCCGGAGTATACCCCGGAAAATCGGAATTGCAACTGGAAACCGATTCGCTAACAACTTGCCATTTCAAGAATTATAAGAAAATGCCGAAGAATTCCGCATCCCCCTGATGTGAAAAAACAGCTGTTTATGGCTCTAATTTATTTAATTGGCTTGACTTGCTGGGGAGAATGATTTAAAATTAAGATAATAGGAGGTAGAGAGCAATGATGCTGATAGCACTGTTAATTCTTTTTAACGGCTATGAGGTGGAATGGCAGTTTCCGGTCCAGAAGGGTTGGGTGACTGTAGGACCGGATGTCGACGGCGACAGTCTGCCCGAACTGGTGATCAGATACGGTTATGCGCACCGGGATTCCTTGGGTTTTGTCAGCGGTGTCACCCGGCAGTTGTTCTGGACCGTCCCCAACCCTTATCCCGGCTGGCACAACTGGGAGGTAATTGGTGCTGGGAACATGGATGGTGACGCTGCCAAGGAGCTGCTGGTTTACGGCTTCAGCTACTCCTATCCCAGTTACTCCCTGAGGTTCCGCATCTACGACTGTGCCACTCAGACCGTTGAATTTGAGAGTCCGGAGTTCACAAGTTATGAGTTTCCCTATCCACTGCTTTCCGATCTCGATGGAGACCACAGAGCCGAGGTCATCGTCAACTATGGTGACACCTTGAACAGCACCTGTCTTGTTTACGGCTGGACCGGTGCCGGTATCAGCGGGTATGAATTAAAGAATCAGCGCGGCACAACCGCGCTGCCGGTGCCGGCGTCGCGCCGGGTCCTGATTCCGGCGGTCCGGGGTTATCCGGTGAGCATCCGGGATGCAGCGGGCAGGGTGATTCGGAGATTGACGGCGGAGCAGGAGTTTCTTTTCTGGGACGGAATTGATGCAGCGGGTCAGCCGGTTGTGCCGGGAATCTACTTTTATGACAATGGAGCGACACAGGGGAAAATTGAGCTGATGCAGTGAACCGGTCTCAGCCGGGTGATTTTGATTGCCTCCTGACAGCGGTTCATTATATTCCCAGATAGTGAAAGAACTGGAAGTGGTTGCCGATCCGACGATTCAGAGTCGGGTACAGGAGTTACTCCAGCCCCGGTTTTACGGTTCCGGAGTCCGGCGGGTAAAACTGATTCAGACCCACACCTCCTGGGTTTTCATCGCCGGCGAGTTTGCCTACAAGGTGAAGAAGCCGGTAAACTTCGGGTTTCTGGACTATACCACCCTTTCAGCACGGAAATTTTTCTGCTACGAGGAGCTGCGGTTGAACCGGCAGCTGGCGCCCGAGCTTTACCTTGATGTTCTGCCGATTACAGAAGAAAGGGGAAGATTGAGGCTGGGCGGTCAGGGAAAGGTGGTTGACTACTGTGTGAAGATGCAGGCGCTGCCCCAGTCGGCAATCATGACTGAAAGGCTGAAAAATGGTCAGGTGACCTTTGAACAGATTGACGAAATTGCCCGGCTCGTTGCCCGCTTTCACCAGCAGGCGGAGCGGGGCGAGGAGATCAGCCGTTACGGTTCAAGCGAGATCATCAGACTGAACTGGGATGAGAACTTCGCCCAGACACTGGATTTTATCGGCAGGACGATCAGCCGGCGGGCTTTTGACGAAATCAGAAGCCTGGTGGAGCGGTTTATCAGCGGGCACCGGGAGGTTTTCCGGCAGCGGCGGCGCCAGGGGTTTGTGCGCCGGTGCCATGGTGATCTGCACTCGAAAAACATCTTTCTTGCTGACCGGACCTACATCTTTGACTGCATTGAGTTCAACCCCCGGTTTTCCTGTTCGGATGTTGCGTCGGAGATCGCCTTCATGGCGATGGACTTGGACTTTCATCAGCGGCATGACCTGGCGAATTTCTTTGTTGAGCGCTACTGGGCGCTCACCGGGGATCAGGGCATGCTCGGTCTGCTCCGATTTTATCAATGTTATCGTGCCTATGTCCGGGGCAAGGTTACGGGTTTTCAGCTGAATGATCCTGGTGTGCCGGCTGATATCCGGCGGCAGGCGCAATTAACTGCCCGGCGCTATTTTGACTTGGCGCTACGCTATGCCCGGCTGCTGGAGGCAAAGCCGTTTCTGGTTGTTTTCGCCGGTCTGCCCGGTGTGGGCAAGAGTTTTCTTGCCCGGCACTTTGCCGCCCGGACACTGGCGATGCATCTGCTTTCCGATTCAATCCGCAAGCAGCTTTGCGGTATTCCGGTCAGCGCACGCCGGTTTGACGGCTACGGCAGGGGGATATATGCGCCCGAGGTGAGCCAGCGAACGTATGATGAACTTTTCCACCGGGCTGAGGTATTTCTCGTTGGAGGAATCAGTGTGGTGCTGGATGCCACTTTTACCGGCGAAGAGAGCCGGCAGCGCTGCCGGGAACTGGCAGACCGGCTCGGGGTTAAGCTTCTGATGGTGCTCGTTGACTGTCCGGAGCGGACGGTAATTTCCCGGCTGCGACGCCGGGCAAACCAGGCCGGATTTTCTGATGCCAATCTGGAGATTTACCGGATTATGAAGGAAAGGTTCAAGCCACCCCGCTCCAGTCCGGGGCTTCTGAGGATTGACAGTCGGCAGCCGGTGCGCCGGTCACTTGAGCAGATTGAGCGCCGGCTGAACCGGATTTGATATTTAATTAAAAAGGAGGTTGTTATGAAGATGGCGGCAGTTTCCTATTCACTGAGTGGTAACAATCAGATGGTGGCGCAGAAGGTTGCGGCCGGGCTCGGGATTGAACATATTCAGCTTAAGGAAGGTAGGAAAAGGCGTGCCTTTAATACACTCGTGGATATCATTTTCAACCGCACTCCTAGGGTTTCTCCGGAACCAGATGTGCTGGCAGGTTATGATTTCGTCCTGCTGTTTGCACCGGTCTGGATGGGGCATATTGCTACTCCCCTGCGGTCCTATTTGAAATACATCGGTGAGCAGCGGAAGCAGTACGGTCTGATTGTGGTGTGTGGCGGGGTTAATCGCAATCTGAAGGCGAAGGTTGCGGGTTATGCCGGCGTCGAACCGGCGGTGTTAATGGAGCTGGCGATCATGATCGAGCTTGGGGTCAAGACGCCGTTCTACCGGTTGAATTCCGCTGAAGCGGAACGACTGGCAGACAAGGTTCTAGCCGGTTTACGGGAGCATTTTAAGCTATAGCCGGTTAATCAGCGGTCCCGATACCAAGCCCGGTTTGAATTAATACGCCTTTCTGTTGATAAGCCGGAGAATTTGTCTATAATGTTTTTTCTTGAGCGGTCATTACTTCATCTCGGACGCCCATGTGGGTTCGCGTCAGCCCGAAGCCGAACGCCGGCTGGCTGAGTTTCTTGCCAGTCTCAGAGGCCGGGCAGCGGCGCTTTATATCCTCGGTGATCTGTTTGAGTTCTGGTTTGAGTATCAGCGGGTGATTCCCAAGTCCGGGCTCAGGGTGCTTACACTGCTGGCGGAACTACGGAGTTCAGGCACGGGAGTTTTTCTGCTCCGGGGCAATCACGATGTCTGGTTTCGCGGATTTCTTCAGCAGGAGCTGGGGCTGGAGGGTTTCCGGGATGAAATGAGCATTGAGATTGAGGGCAGGCGGGTGTTTGTAACCCATGGTGATGTGCTGGACCGAAATTTCATTCCGCGGGTTTTCCGGTGCCTGATGCGCAGCCGGATTAACGGTGCCCTGTTTTCGCTTCTCCATCCGGATATCGGGATCGGGCTTGCCCGCTATATCGCCCGCCGGAGCCGGGAGCAGGGAGCAAAACCGGCGCTGGTGACAGCGCTGCGGGAGTTTGCCCGGTGCAAGATTGCTGATGGTTATCAGGTGGTGATCATGGGTCATTCCCATATTCCGGAGCGGGTTGAGTTTCCGGGCGGAGTCTATCTGAATGTCGGTGACTGGCTCAGAAATTTCACCTACGGACTGTTGGAAAACGGGACGGTGCGGCTGGAGCGGTTATGAAGGATTTGCTCCAGACTGCCGGGCTGGGTGTTTTCCGTGGGGTGCGGGCGTTTCTGAAGCTGATGAGTATTGTAGTACCGGTCTATACCTTTGTCACTCTGCTTAAGTATACACCGGTGCTTGCCGCCTTTGCCCGGTTGATGGCACCGTTCATGAAGTTCTTCCGGTTGCCGGGTGAGGCGGCAATGGCGCTGATTCTAGGGAATTTTATCAATATCTATGCCTCACTGGGAGCTATCACCGCCCTGAAAATTTCCGGTGCCCAGCTGACGGTTTTGAGCCTGATGATTCTTTTATCTCATTCACAGATTCTTGAGACTGCGGTTTTCTTTCAGATCCGGGCACAGTGGTGGCTTCTATGGCTGATCCGGTTGCTGCTTTCATTTGCCGCCGGGTTCGGGCTGGCAACGCTGATTGTTCCGGCAGGAGCAGGTTACGGCAGTAATGCGGTGGATTTTTCCGCCCTGCAGCATCGGTTTGTGCCGGTGCCAGCGTTAAAGTCCTGGGCACTCGGACTCGGCAGTACGGGTATCAAGATGCTGGCGGTGCTGGTCGGTATCTTTCTGATGCTGGAGCTGGCACGGCGCTACGGGGTGCTGGAGCGGATGCTTGCCGGGCTGCAGCGGGTTCTCAAGTTTATGGGCTATAGTCGGGATGCGGGAATGCCCTGGCTTGCCGGGAATGTGTTCGGTATCGTTTTCGGGGCAGGACTGATCGTGGAATCGGTAAAGGAGAGCAGACTTACCCCCAAGCAGGTGACGCTGGTGGCAACATTTCTGGCGCTGTGCCACGGTCTGTTTGAGGATACCGCTATCTTTCTGGTGCTGGGGGCAAACCTGTTTTGGATCGTTGTTCCCCGAGTTGTGCTGGCAGTGCTGGTGACTTGGGTGCTGAACCGGATTTTGAAGGATGCCCCGGTGTTGACAGGTGCAGGACTGAAGGGATAAGATTATAAGACTATAAAAAGAAAGGAGCGGAGATGAAAGTTGAATTGACAAGCCGAGCAAAGTGGAACGGCAGATTGAGCGCCGCTTTGATGTTTGAAGGCGAACAAAGTCCCGCAGGGGTGGAACCGGGCAGTTTCAGCCGGGTGGTTCTGCTCCATGAGTGTTTTAACGGACAGTTCCGTGAGACTGCAGTCGGCATTGATGCCGGCAGGAAAAGGCTGATTCTGTCCGGACTGGGGAAAAAGGCGGAGTTTGAGCCGGAGCGGGTGCGGGGGGCGGTAGCACGGGCGTTAAGCCGGGCGCAAGAGCTGAAGGCAGAGGAGTTGGGGGTGATTATGCCCCGTGCCGGAGAAGTGAAAGGAGGGCTGGAGCGGTGGTTGATGGCGGCAGTTGAGGGCGGAATTCTGAGCAGTTACCGGTTTGATCGTTACCGTCAGCCCAAACCGGATGAGATTGCGGGGTTGAAGCGGCTGGTCCTGGTTTTCAGTTCGGAAGGGGAAGCGAAAAAGGCGGAACCGGCGGTCAGGGAAGCGGAACGGCGCTGTGCTGCGGTGTGCTATGTCCGTGATCTGGTGAACGAGCCTTCTGCAAACAAATGGCCGATGAAACTGGCAGAGCGGGCAGGTGAGCTGGCTGTCGAGGGCAGAATCGCGGTCAAGATGATGGACCACACAGAGCTGGAGCGGCTGGGGATGAACGGGATCCTTGCGGTCGGCAGGGGTTCACACAACCCACCCTGTCTAGTGCAGCTGACCTATACCCCAAGGGGAAAGTCTAGGGGCACACTCGTATTTATCGGCAAGGGGATAACTTTTGATTCCGGCGGACTGTCGCTGAAGACACCGCAGTATATGGAGAATATGAAGGATGATATGGCCGGTGCCGCAACTGTATTCGGGCTGTTTCATTATCTGCGGGAAACCGAACTGCCTTGGACAGTTGTCGGTCTGACACCGCTGGCAGAAAATATGCCTGGCGGCGGTGCGCAGAAGGTCGGCGATGTCATCCGCCATTATAATGGCAAGACGGTGGAGGTGGCAAATACTGATGCTGAAGGAAGACTCCTGCTTGCCGACGTGCTGGCATACGGTGCTACTTTCAAGCCGGAGCTGATGATTGACATCGCCACCCTGACCGGTGCCTGTGTTGTGGCGCTGGGCAATGAGTGCGCCGGAGTTCTGGGAACGGACCAGCAGACGATCAACCGGCTGATTGCGCTGGGGAAGGACCATGGAGAGCTTTTCTGGCAGCTCCCGCTGATAGAAAACTACCGGTCACATATGAAGAGCACGGTGGCAGATCTGAAGAATATTGGCAAGCCGATGAATGCAGGCACGATTATCGGCGGGCTGTTTCTTTCCGAATTCGTGCCCAAGAACAGCAACTGGGTGCATATTGACATTGCCGGTGTTGCCTTTACGACCGAGGCCCGGGACTATTGTCCGGCAGGTGCGACCGGTGTGCCGGCACGGACACTGATCGCCCTGCTGGTGAACCGGTAATGGTACCGGCAGTTGAATTTGAACGGGTAACGGTTTCATTTCCCCGTCAGATTGCGCTGGAGGATGTTTCCTTCCGGCTGGAAAGGGGTGAATTTCTCGGTGTTATTGGACCCAACGGTTCGGGCAAGACGACGCTGCTTAAGACCGTGCTTGGATTGTTTAAACCCGCTGCCGGCAAAGTGCGGGTGCTGGGAGTGGAATGGGCTGGTATCAGCCGGGTGCGGCAGCGGATTGGCTATGTGCCCCAGCGTAAGCCGATCGATCCCAATATGCCGGTGAGTGCACTGGAGGCGGTGCTGATGGGTACCTATGCCGGACTGGGGTTATTCCGGTTACCGGGAAAGAAAGAACGGGAACAGGCCTGGGCAGCACTGGCTGCTGTAGGACTGGAAAAAAATGCCATTCATGTTGCCGGCCATCTTTCCGGAGGGCAGCAGCAGCGGCTGTTTCTGGCCCGGGCCCTCGTCTCTGCACCGGAACTGCTCCTGCTGGATGAACCGACCGCAGGTGTGGATGTGGTGACCCGAAGGCAGATGGTCGAGCTGATCCGAAGAGTGCATCAGGAATGGAAACTGACCACAATTTATGTAACCCATGATCTTAATGAGGTGATGAGCTGTTCGGACCGGATTATACTGCTCAACCGGAGGGTGTTCGGTTTCGGTCCGTGTGGCGAGGTAGTTAACAGTGAGAACATGAGCCGGCTTTATCAGACCGGCGTGCAGATTGTTGAGCAGGATGGTCAGCGGTATGTGATCACCGGTGATTATCATGGCTGAATTATTCTCCTTCGGGTTTATCCGGAATGCGCTGATTGGTGCCTTGCTTGTCTCTACCGTTTGTTCGGTGATCGGGGTGCTGGTGGTGTTGCGCGGGCTGGCATTTGCGGGTGCGGGAATTGCTCATGCGGCGTTTGGCGGTGTGGCGCTCGGGTTTCTCTTGGGAGTTGATCCGCTCCTGAGTGCGGTTATCTTCTGTCTGGTAACTGCGGCGCTCGTCAGTTTCACCGGTGCCCAGACCGCTCTCCGTCAGGATACGACGATCGGTATCTTCTTTTCCTGGACAATGGCGCTGGGGGTACTTTTCATCGGGCTGATGCGGCGCTACGATGCCCGGGTATACGGTTATCTGTTTGGCAATGTGCTGGGAATAACCTCACAGAACATCGGGCTGATGATTGGGCTCACGGTTCTCGTGCTACTGCTGATTGCGATTTTCTTTAAAGAGTTTCAGTTTTTCATTTTTGATGGAGAGATGGCGCAGGCTTCCGGTCTGCCGGTCGGAATTCTGAATCTGCTGCTTTACGGTCTAATTGCACTCACGGTGGTGATTGCACTCAAGGCGGTGGGAATTATTCTTGTGGAGGCGCTGCTGGTGATTCCGGCGGCAACCGCATATCAGCTGACCACCAGCTATAAAATGATGTTTGTTCTTTCCTGGCTGTGTGCGACGATGGCAAGCAGCGCCGGGCTGGTCCTTTCCTATTTTTTCAATCTGCCTTCGGGCGCTACTATCGTCATGGTGGCGGTGTTGATCTTTGTCGTGGCGGTGATATTCTCACCCAAAAGGAGGCGGTGTAAAATATGTGGTCGCGCGGCGTAACCTTATTAATAATTACACTTCTGATCTTCACCGGCAGCTGTCGCCGGTCACAAAGGTTAGAAATCGGCGTTGTTACGACCATACCGGTGACTGCTGACTGGGTGCAGCAGGTTGGCGGTGACCGGGTAAAGGTGGTTTCGATCTTGAAAGGGCAGGAGGACGCGCACAGTTATGAGCCCGGTCCCCAGACGGCAGAGATGCTGGCTCAGGCACAGCTGGTGATCCGGGTCGGGCTCGGATTTGATGCCTGGCTGGACGGGCTGATCGCCAACTCCGGTAATCCGAAGTTGAAGGCGCTGACACTGGCAGAGGGGATTGAACCGGTTGAGGATGAGGGTGAGCATCACGGCCACGGTGTTCATGAGGCGGGCAACCCGCACATCTGGCTGGACCCGGAGGTGGCAAAGTCCGGGGTAACGAGAATCGCCATTCTGCTCGGTGCAATTGATCCGGCACATCGTGCTGAGTATCAGCGACGGGCAGAGGCGTACTGTGGAGAACTGGACAGTGTCAGTGCTGTTCTCAGAGGACTGGTGGCGGAGCTGAACAATCGCCGGTTTGTTGCCCTGCACAACTCCTGGCCCTATTTCTGCCGGGCATTCGGGCTGGAGATGGTTGCGGCGGTTGAACCGCTTCCGGGCCGGGAGCCTTCGGCAAGGAGTTTTGCCGGACTGATCAAGCTAATGCGCCAGGATTCAGTGCGGGTAATTGTGATCGAACCGCAGCATAATCCGGATCTTGCCCGGGTGCTCGCAAGGGAGACCGGTGCGCAGGTGGTAACCCTGAGCCAGTTCAACGGTGTCCTGCCGGGAACCGATACCTATCTGGAGCTTCTGGATTATAATGTCGGGACCCTGGTCAGTGTCCTGAAAGGGAATCGTTCAAAGCCAGCACGGTGATCAGCTGTCCGCGGATGCGGAATTGGAGCAGTTTTTTTGTCTTTTCTTTCACTCCCGGACTGACCCGTTCCCAGAGCAGACGGTCGGTTTCGCCTTCGCCGAGAATAAGATGGGTGACAGCGAAACGTCTGAACAGGTCAGCAAGATTCGCCCAGTCGGTGACTGCAATTGCCCGTTTCCGGGATTCAATCATTACCGGTGGTGCCCATGGTCCGGCAACAACAGCATTATCCGGCAGCAGACGGTCAACCGCTTTTGAATATGTGATTAGATCATAGGTTCGGTTGGTGAACCATGCGCTCCATTGACCGATATCGAGTCGCAGACTGAGAATGAGAATCAGTCCGACCAGTGCAACCCGGAGCCAGCCGGGTCTGATTGTCCAGCCTTTTTTCCGGAACCGGAGCAGACCGTAGCCGGTAAAGGCGAGGGCGATACCGATGATCAGAGAGAATATAATGATACCAGATTCCCCGTCGGGCTGGGGGTAATTGCGGAATCCTGAGCTGTAAAGCATTAACTGGAGAACCGCCGGGCTGAGCCAAATGCCATAGAGCAGGGTTTTTATAACGGTGGGGCGGGTCTGGGGAATGATGGTGCCGTTTTCCAGTATCCGGCAGAGGGCGGCGGCAGCAGCGATCAGGAGGCAGGGCAGAAGTATGATTTCATAGCGGGGTGGCCGGTAGTTCATGTAACCAAGCATCAGTAGCCCGAAGACGAACCAGAGCAGCGTGTAGCGGAGCAGCCGGGATTGTGACCGTCCTAACCAGGGTAGGGTCAGATAGCCGAGGAGGGCAGTCCAGATCATTCGGGGTATGAGACGCGAGCGCAGACCGAAGGTGAAGGTGTTAAACAGGTAGGCAGAAATGGTGCGGGGATGGCCTGCCGGTGATTCACTGGAATGGCGTACAGCATACTGGAGATATTCCTTACGGTAAGGTAGATAGACGAGCAGGAGCCAGCAAAGAGATGCGATGATGCCGCCGGCAGAAAAGTAAAGCAGGGTGGTTGTCATCCGTTTCCGGTTCGGAAATGCGGGCAGTTCGCTGACAATCAGGATGAGCATTACCGGCACCAGGAAAACAGCGGACAGCTTTACCAGCAGCACGGTAGCGGCAGCACAGAACCCGGCAGCGGTCATCAGACCAGGGCGCCTGAGTCCCTGGACCCAGAAAAAACCGGTGAGCAGCAGGGACAGGATTTCCAGTGATTCCACCAGTCCCAGCCGGCTGTACATCACTAGTGGATAGCAGGTGGCAAGTAGCAGTGCACTGAGCAGAGCTGGGGCGGGGTTTTTTTCTGTGCGGAAAAAGAGAGCGAGTATCAGAATGCTGAGTGCCCCCGAGATCAGGGACAGCAGTTTTACCTGAACAAAGCCGATACCCAGAATTTTGTAGATCAGAGCCACGAACACATTTACCAGCGGGTAAATGACAAACGGCAGGAAGTCGTCCATTTTCCATCTGCCATAAAGGGAAAAGTTGCGGGCGGAATAGGTATTCAGGCTTTCATCGGTGTAGGGGGCGAAGCTCCATGAGAGGTCAGGTGGAGGGTCGGCCCGCAGATCAGCAGCCCGCAGACCGAAGCCGGCGATGATAATTACCCCGAGTATGAACCAGAAATAACGGGGGTGGAATCGGAAGAGCTGATTTGGTCTGCTGTTGAGTTCGGGAGCGTGCTGCCGGTTTTTCTTCATTGTTTAACCGGACCAGCGTCCAAGTTCTTCCCGGGCACGGCGCAGGAGCTCGGTCTGCTCAGCGATAATTTTCTCCAACTGCTCACGCCCACGCCGGAGTTCAGTCTGGACCTGAACCAGCCGGGTGATATCGAAGCCGATGTCAATCACACCGACGGTCTCGCCGTTCGCTCCCGGGAGCGGCAATTTGGAAAGTGCAACCCAGGTGCTGGTAGCTGATTTGGGATCGCCGAGACAAAGTTCCAGATTTACCGGTCTGCCGGTTTGCAGGACCTGACGGTCTTGGGAATTCAGCATCGCGGTTACTGTTGCGGGAAACAGCTCGGCGTCCGATTTACCCAGAATGCTCGAACCACCGCCATAGGTTGCTGATGCCACCGGGTTCGCCTGGATATATTTCAGATTTGCGTCCTTGATGGCAAGCAGGATTCGTTCGTTCTGCCAGATGGTCTGAAACCGGCGATCCAGTTCCTGCCAGGACTGCTCAATCTTGCGCCGGGCGGTAATGTTGGTGATCAAGCCCAGAATACCTATATCCACCGGAAACAGGATCAGTTGAAACCATCCGGCGTACCGTTCACGGCCGTCCTGATAAAAGAATTCGCCACTCTGGGGCTGTTGATCGAGTAACGCCTTGCGCACGATTGCTGCAAGGCCGCTGGCTTCGGCTTCCGGATAGACCTCCCAGAGTTTTCTCCCCACCGCTTCTTCACTGTTTACCCGGGTTTCCTTTTCCGCACCTTTGCTCCAGGCGGTGATTACCCAGTCGCGGTTAATCAGAAAAACACCGGCGACCTCGGTTTCCAGCATGGCAGCGATATTCTGCTCCTTTTTTCTCAGGAGTTCTTCCAGCTGCTTCTCCCGGGTGATGTTCAGGACGATAATTTCAAAGGTCCGGCGACTGGCAAAGGTACAGGTGCGGGCTGTCATTCTGAGCCAGACCGTATCCTTCGCCGGTTCCTTGATTATCCGGAATTCAAGGCCGGGCGGATATTCGCCGGTCTGGCGGGCCTGGAGTTCTGCGCTTTTCACCCGTTCCTGATCTTCGGGATGAACCTGAGCGTAGAGCGCCATATTATCGGTCAGAACCGTTTCTCTTGATACTCCGAACAGTTCGCGGACACTCGGACTGATCGCAAGGATTCTGCCGTCTTCAGCACGGCGGATGATGCACAGCTCCTGAGCTGAATCGATCAGGGTGCGGTAGCGCTCTTCACTTTCCCGCCATGCCTGTTCAATTTTTCGCCGCGCAAATTCAATATCCCGGGTATCTGCTGAATCGGCTGAATCCGAATAGGCAGGAGAGATCGCGGGCGCACTTTTTAGTTCTTGGATTGACGCTTCTGCCCTTTTCAGGTCAGTGAGGTCTTCATAGATGAGCGCCAGCATCTTAACCCTGCCTTCATAATCAAGCAGCGGCAGGGCAGTTACCCGCAGACAGACCTTGCCATAAGGGGTGGGCGGAAGACCGATCTCCGCCGGTTCATACCAGTAAGGCGGTGTTTCAATCCGGGCACCGGCGAGGAGTCGTCGGAGCTGAGGTTCAAGCAGGCCGGTGCGCTTGAGTGCCCTGGGGTCATTTAAACTGATACCGGGGGGCGGTATTTTGCCCAGCAACCGTTCAGCCGCCCGGTTACTTTTGAGCAGGTTTCCCTGAGGGTCAAAGATTTCGATTGCCACCGGACTGAAGTCAATCAGGCTGTCGAAGATCGCCTGTGCCCGGGCTTCTGCGCGGCGGCGTTCTGCTTCCTGAAACGCCTCCTGTTCTTCCAGCATCTTTTTCGGATCCGGTGCTTTCGGGAAGATCATTTTTTCCTTTCAGAACAGCAAGCCGGCGACCCGGTTCGAACGGGTGACCTGCGGTTTACGAAACCGCTGCTCTGCCTGCTGAGCTACGCCGGCAGTTGTAATCGAAATTTTAGCAGGTTGTCGAGCAGCGTCAAGCGGCAGAATCAGATTGAGCAGCCGGTGCCGTAATTTGTTTTGACAACCGGGACCGGGCAAATATACTTCTGATAAAGGAGTACAATGTCCCGAGAAAAGAATGGTGGCAGAATTGATACAGTAATTGGAAGTGAGGCGGTGATGAAGGGGGATCTGCGGGTAAACGGTGGTGTGCGGTTTGATGGCAAACTTGAGGGCAGGATCGATGTTGCGGATGTGTTTCTCGCCGGTCCGCGTTCGTTCCTGAAAGGGGAGATTCAATGCCGGAGCGCAGTGATCGCCGGCAGGATTGAGGGCGATATCCGGGCACAGGAGCTGGTCGAGCTGCAGACCGGTGCTCAGGTATTTGGCAATATCACTTGCCGGGAGCTGGTGATCCAGCCGGGGTGTTTCTTTGAAGGTAAATGCCAGATGCTCAGGGAAGATAACAGAGCTGAACAATGAGGCTGTTCGGGTTTGTTCTGCTTTCCGTCGGTTTAGGGGCAGCGATGCCGCCGATACCGGGTAACAGTCGCAGGGTCTTTCTTCCCGGGAAACTGGAGCGGCCTTCAGCAGTGCGTCCGGCAACAGATCGGACGGGCAGACTGCTGGTAATTCTCGTTGATTTCAATGATAATATCCATCGTTTTCCCGGATCGGAGTTTCAGCAGCTGATTTTCGGTAGTGGAACCGGTTCAATGCGCGATTATTACCGGGAGGTGAGTTTTGGCAGTCTGTTGCTCAGCGGTGATGTGGCAGGCTGGATACGTCTGAGTAATCCCTATTCGTATTATCTCGGAGATTCATTCGGTATTTATGGAAGTTTTCCCCATAACAGCCAGGGTCTGGTGCGGGATTTGGTGTCCGCGATTGATGGAGCGGTTGATTTTTCCCGTTACGACTGGGATGGAGATGGATTTGTTGACGGTCTGCTCATCGTCCATGCCGGACCAGGTGCCGAAGAGACGGGTGAACCCGGTGACATCTGGTCGCACAAGTGGCAGCTGAGTGATGATATATTCGGTTCCCCCGGACCGGTCCAGACTGGTGACGGGGTGAGTGTGGATGAGTATTCAATTCAGCCGGAAAGATTTCTTGACGGTAATATAATCTCGATCGGCGTTTTCTGTCATGAGTTCGGCCATCTGCTGGGATTGCCTGATCTCTATGATACTGACTATTCCAGTTCCGGGTTGGGTATGTTCTGTCTGATGGCAGCCGGCGGTTGGGCCCGGGCCGATACTGGCGTGTCTTATGGCAGCTCACCGACCCACCCGTCAATCTGGTGCAAGTATCTTCTGGGCTGGGTTGTGCCCGATTCGGTTCAGCCTGGATATCGGGATTCTCTCTCACCGGCTTTACTGGCGGCTGCTGCAACTGCGCCCGCCGGGTACCGGATTCTCGAGAATCCCGGGGGCGTTGACTGGTCGTTCAGCCAGACCGGCAATGGTGAATATTTTCTGATCGAGAACCGTCAGCGCTTCGGATTTGACCGGGGTCTGCCCGGAGTCGGCATTTTGATTCTGCATATCGATGAGTCCCGACCGGACAACAGCGATGAGCGCCACCCGCTGGTCGGTATTCTGCGTGCCGACCGTTCACCAAGATTTGCCCTTGATGCCGGGGACAGAGGCAGCGATGTTCACTTGTGGAAGGCAAGTGATACCGGGGTGCGCAATTTTACCACGCCCTCAACCGCATTTTACAACGGGATTCAGAGCGGTGTGGTTATTGAGCAGATCTCGGGATCAGATTCAATAATGACGGCAACTCTGAAGATTTCACCGATGTTTCTGGGCCGGGTTTACTCGTTCCCCAATCCAGTAGTAGTGCGGGATAATCAGCCCCAAGCGACGATTGCCTACATGCCGACCGATTCGGTCCGGCTTGCAGGACAGTTTCCCGATTTTAAAATCAGAATTTTCAACATTGCGGGCGAGCCGGTCCGGTTGCTGGATGAACCCGGGACTGAAATTGTCCCGCGCTACCGGGCGGGTTTCTGGAATCTGAGAAATGAACAGGGCAAACCGGTTACAAGTGGGATGTATTTTTACATTGTCGAGATTGAGGAGGACGGGGTAATTGAACAAAATGTGGGGCGATTGACGGTGGTCAGATAATTTCAACAGAAAATAAAGGAGGAGTGAAGGAGATGGTTTGTAATTTGAATGGCAAAATTGCTCTGGTAACTGGCGGTGGCGCCGGGATCGGTCGGGCGATCGCCAAGCGGCTGGCAGACTCGGGCGCGGTAGTGGCTGTGTGTGATCTGATTGGTGAATCTGCCCGGCAGGTGATGCAGGAGATTGAACAAGCTGGGGGGCGGGCTTGTGGTTATGCACTTGATGTTGCTGATAACAACCAGGTGGAACAGGTGGTTGAACAGATTGAGTCGGAATTAGGCGGTGTGCAGATTCTAGTGAATAACGCGGGCATTACCCGTGATAGTCTGTTGATCCGGATGAGTGAGGATGATTTTGACCGGGTGCTGGCGGTTAATCTCAAAGGCGCATTTAATCTTACGAAGGCCTGCTGCCGTTCGATGATGAGGCTGCGCTGGGGCCGGATTATCAATATCAGTTCGGTTATCGGGCAAATGGGGAATGCCGGTCAGTCAAACTATGCGGCAGCCAAAGCGGGGCTGATTGGATTTACCAAGTCGGTAGCGAAGGAGCTCGCCATCAGAAATATCACCGTGAACGCTATTGCTCCGGGTTTCATCGCCACTGCCATGACTGAGAAACTGACCCCGGCAGTACGCCAGTCATATATTGAGGCAATTCCCTTAAAGCGGGCTGGCACACCCGAAGATGTTGCCAGCCTTTGTCTTTTCCTTGCCTCAGATGAGGCGGGATATATTACCGGTCAGGTGATAAGAGTTGATGGTGGTATGCTGATGTAAACCCTACCTTTATATTTATAGGACCCATTGATGTTCGCACTTTTCGCAGAACAGGTATGAAGGGGGACGCGCAACTCCATCCTGACAGTCCGGACACGGGAGGTTAATCGGTCTGCCGTCCGGACCAAGCCAGGCTTCCCTTTTCCAACTATTTACACCTGTGGGCGCACTTGGACATCCGGGATGTTCATAAAGGGCAAATGTTTTTTCCGCGATGCCGCACTGGGGGCAGATTGCCCGTTGCTGATTTGAGGGCATTGTTTTGTTCATCGCTGCTCCTTTGCTGGTTAAATTCTTTATTTTATAAAAGCAGGATGATATAACGACATCCTGCCGTCCTCAAAATAATATATTAGACTTATTCTGTTCTGTCAAATGAGTTCGAGTATTGACAGTAAAGAACTTGTTGTATATGCTTAATTTACAAGATGATGGATGATTTTCTGCAGCGGGTAAGGGAACTGGAAACTCAGCTTGCTCACTGTTCTTCTCTTGAGGAGCGTGCAGAGTTACTACTTGGACAGGCAGATGGTTTTGTAGTAAATGCTGCACCCCTGCTCAAGCCTTTATTTGAACAGGAACTCCTGGCAGCTCAGGAGCAGGGCAGGCGTTTGATAGAAGTGCGGCTGGCACGCCGGCTGTCTGATATCTGCCGGCACTGCGGGGCAAATGAAGAAGCTGATCTTTATGCCCAGCGGGTCAGGAAAATCGGTACTGAGATTGGGGAGCCGCGATTCATCGGATCAGGCTGGTATCTCGCTGGACAGGTGGAGCAGGCAAGGTGCAATTATGAAGCAGCGATCGATTGCTACCAGCGGGCACTGACAGAGTGGCAGAAGGCCGGGGTAGTGCGCGGAATTTATGCTGCACTTAATGGCCTGGGGAGTGTTGCAGGACTCACCGGGCGTTATCATGAGGCAAGGGATTATTATCAGCAGTGCCGCCAGTTGCTAGAGAATCCCGAGTTTGATGACTTTGTCCGGGCAACCAATTACTGCAATCTGGGCTGGGTTTATCTTCAGCTTGGTGAGTGGGACGATGCAGAGGAAAATCTCTACCGGTCGGTGGCACTGGCTGAACAGCAGGGATATGATTTTATCCGTTACAATGCCCTGAATCTGTTGGGCGAACTGTTTCTTAAGCGTGACCGTCTGGAACGGGCGGTGGAGGTTTTTACCACGGTTGTTGAGGCCGGGAGAAAGGGATTGACTGCTGCCGAACTGTTACGGGATAGCCTGACTAATCTGGGGGAAGCCGAGTTCCGGCGTCGCAATTATGCGGGAGCAAGCCGGGCGTTTGCGGAAGCAATCGATTTGTGCGCGGTCAATCAGGACCGGTTGAATAGCAGCATGCTTTTGTGGCGGATGGCAGAACTGGAGCTGGCACAGGGAAATTACGATCGGTGCGCCGGGCTCTGTCAGCAGGCACAACAGCTGGCAAAGGAGCTGGGTGCCCGCAATGTTGAGGCAGAAGTATTCCGGGTCCGGGCGCTACTGGAGCAGGAGCGGGGTATGGCTGGTGCGGCGTGCAGCTTTTATGAACGGGCACGGGAGTTGCTTAATGATGAACCGGAGAGTTATGAATCAGCCCGGTTGCGGCTACAGTTTGGGCAGTTTCTCCTGGAACAGAATCAGAAGGAACGGGCAGCGGAGGAGCTGAAGTTTGCCAGCCGGGTTTTCCGGAAACTGGGACTTGTGGCAGAAACTGATGAGGTGAACCGGATTCTGTTCCGTCTGGAACTTAATGCCGACCGGGAAATTGCTCTGGTCGCTGGAATTGCCGGGCTGGCACTTGCTGGACTTGAATCGGGTAAGTTCATTGAAGGCGCCCTCAAGATGATTTGCGAAGCATTCGGATTTGATGGCGCAGCACTAATAATTAACCAGATTCCCAGGATTATTTATGGCGACGTTAATGTTGCAGTGGAGGATTGGGAACAGGGTGCTCCGATTGTGAAGGAGCACGAAGTGCTGATGCCGGTATGTGTCCGAGGTGATGTGAACGGTTATGTTTATCTGGCGAGGAGAGCATCATGGAAATTGGATCTTCGCACCAGCGTGCTGGAGACCGTGGCTTCGCTTTTGGCACCAGCGGTGGAGAAGCTGTACAGTTTGGCTGAGGAACTGCCAGCACCAATAATGGAAATTCCCGGACTGCGGTTTGACGGTGTGATCGGCAAGTCGATAGCGATGAGAAAGAATCTGGAAATCATTGTTCGATGTGCGGACTCAAGTCTTCCCGTTCTTATCCGGGGTGAAAGTGGAACCGGCAAAGAGCTGGTAGCGCGGGCGATACATTTTACCAGTAGCCGGAGTGGGAAGCCATTCGTGCCGATTAACTGCGCTGCGGTGCCAGAAACTCTGCTTGAGGCAGAATTCTTCGGTGTAGAAAAAGGTGCGGCTACCGGGGTGAGTGCGCGTAAGGGAAAGTTTGAACTGGCTGACGGCGGAACAGTTTTTTTGGATGAGATCGGTGATATGAGCCCCGGGTTGCAGGCAAAGTTGTTGCGGGTTCTGCAGGATAAGACTTTTGAACGGGTAGGTAGCACCAGACCGGTGCGGGTTGATGTCCGGGTGGTTGCTGCTACTAATCAAAATCTGGAGAAACTTATTCAGGAAGGAAGGTTTCGGGAGGATCTTTATTACCGGCTGAACGGTATTGAGATCTACCTGCCCCCTTTAAGGGAGCGGGCAGAAGATATCCCTGAGCTGGTCCGGTTTTTCATTGCTAAGGCAAATCAGGAGGCGAAACGGGAGGTCCGTGGTGTCAGTCCGGCGGTGTTGCGTCTGTTTCTTGCGTATAGCTGGCCTGGTAATATCCGGCAGCTGCGGAATGTAATTCAGCGGGCAGTGGTACTGGCAAAAGGGGAGGAGATTGAGATTGAAGATCTGCCGGCGGAGTTGCGCCATTTGAGCGGTTTTCAGCAGGCTGATATCAAGTCGCCACTGAAATCAGCAAAAAAAATTGTCCAAGAAAAGGCGAGCGCGGAGCTGGAACGAGCGATGGTCATGGATTGTCTTGAAAAGGCTAACGGAAATGTCAAAAAGGCGGCTGAACTTTCAGGTTATAGCCGGGCACAGTTCTATCGTTTAATAAAAAAACACAATATAAGATTTAGAAACAGCACCAGGAATTAAGACCCAATTTTAAACTCACCCAGAAAAATAAGTTTGAGACAATTTTTATCATAATTTGAGACATTCAAGCCTCCTGTCTCGATAGATGAGACATCCACTAAAACCAGCCGGCGCTTTTTTGTTGTAATATATTGTAATTATAATACTTATAATAGTGAAATTTAATCTGGCACATTTTTTGCATCTCGTTGATACGATGGCGAACAAAAGACAGTAAATGAAATTGAAAGAAAGGAGCAAAAATGTTTAATAGAGGTGTAGAGAGAGTAATGCAGATACTTCTGGTCGGTGTGTTTGGGGTAGCCGGATTGATGGTTGCTAAGCTGAGGTCTGTAGATAAGGGGGCACTGGATCCGAAGATCAATCTTCATGAATCGATGCGGGATTATCAGATCAAGAAGATCGCCACTGAGCGGATGCTGGTTGATAATATCTATCGATAAACCTCTGGGGAGGTAGAAATGACGGGAGTAGCAATGAGAAAATGGGTGGAGGCAGGCTTGGGAGTCGGGCTGCTGGTGACTGAAGTTTTTATCGCCAGGATGCGCATGAGCGAATCGGAACCGCAGTTCACTCCGATTTCCAATTCAGTGGTCGCGGTTAATGCAGCAGGAAAGGAGGGTTGGCGCTCTTACAAATCGGGAATTGCTGGCGTTCGCCTGTCTGGCGAAAATTGAATTTTCGGAGTTGAAAGGTGAGGGATATGATCAGCGGGGTTATGTAAACCGAGCCAGACCGCGCCTCTACCGGGGCTGACCGGTAATATTACCGGTCAGCCCCGAACAGTTTCAGATTAACGGCAGTTATTTTAACCTGAGAATGCGTAGTGTCTGCTGTTCTGCCTGAGATTCCAGTTGGACAAAATAGACTCCAGGCGCCAGTTTTTCGCTGTTAACAGCGAACTGATGATTGCCGGCATCAAGGCTGCCAGAAAACAGCCGCGTGACGGTTCTGCCCGCAATGTCATGCACCGTGAGGCGCAGTCGGGAATGTAGGGGGAGGTGCAGGTGGACAGTTGTTGTCCGATTAAAAATGCTGGGTTCAATACTGAAATTGATCAAGTCCGATCTACTCAGGTTCTGGGATTCCTGCATACCGACATTCTGATCATACCACTCCTGAACCGTCTGGCAGGTATTGAGGAATGAGATTGAGTCCGGTGCGCCAATAAAGGCGAATGCCATGCGTCTTTTCCCTGCACCCGGCATCAGGTCAAATGGTCCGGTGCTGACTGAGATTGACCAGTTGAAGGGGTGATCACTTTGTCTTACACCCAAGTTGCCGGTAATGGCGCGATATTTCATATCTTCGGTCATTGCTGAATCCGGATAGACATAAACTGCATGGTCAATACAGGTGAGACGAACCGGTGTGGCGGGATAGAGCTGTTTGATGCCGAGGAAGCGACTGGGGTTATTGACATTCCGCATCACTGCTGTCCGTTGTTCAGGAAATGTCCAGGCAAGGTCGTGCAGCCTGTCGGTAGCAATCACATCAAAATCGGCAAGGATGCCAGCATAGAGGTTGTTCAGTTCAACAGCTCCCGCATTCCACAGGTCATAAACGAGAATCACTGTATTCCGCGGTCCGGGTGGTGCCGGCACAAGCGCCCGCTGATCAACGATCACTGATTTCGCCCGGGGGTGATTCAGATCAGTAAAGCTTGCCTGCAGCAGCTGCGCGGAGTTCCAGACAGGCAGGCGGGTGCGGATGCTGTCATTCAGTTGCCAGTCTCGGTCAATTCCATGCTGACGGTAAAACCGGTCAACTAAGTAATCCGGGCTATTGCCCAGGGTAAAGCTGGCAAGATAAAGGCTTGATGTATCGTTGATAGGATACCGGAAGCCTCTGCCCTGCCGACCATCGTCAGTATCATAGCCGATACCGCCCCGGGCGGTTACAGTCAGAGCACAGTTGTCAGCGGAGATATCTGCCCAGGTTCTGCCCGAATACCCAAGATTAATCGAAAACATGGTCTGCCAGCTGTTCTGGTCCGAGTGGATGTAAAGGGTGAATTCTGGTCCGGACCCTGGAGGAGCAGAACACACTGCGGTGATCGTGATGTTTTCTGCAGTTGCGGATTCGCCGGGCAGGATGGTGCCCAGAATTGCGGTTGTATCAATGATTTCAATATAAGGGCTGGTTTCTGTCAGCGTCAGGCGCACCGAAGTTGCCGGTCCGGTGCCGGTGTTTTTAATCGTGATTTTCAATCGCGCAGTTTCCCCCGGTTCCAGGATGTGGTTGGGATTGGATTGAAGGGTATCATCAATTTCGTAACGACAATAAACAAGATACGGTTCAGCTGCTCCCTGAAGCACAGTTACAATCTTGGTGGCAGGAAGGTTGTTGTGCCGGATTGCTGTGAGCTGGAGTTCGCCCGGTGTGAACGGATGGATATTGATGTTGACTTGACCGTTGCTGCCGGTAATTCCGGTAACCAATACCTCATTATCTTTACAGGCAGTAACCGTAACACCAGATGCAGGGTTTGTGTTTTCGTAAACATTCACTGACAGGGTCTGACTGCCGGTAGTGATCGTATCCGGAGCGGTAATGGTCATATTCCGGGGCGGTGCAGTCCAGATGTCCAGTGTCGGGTCGCCTAGGAGATTGAATTCAGTCAGGCACCAGCGCCAGAGTGAGGAGTAGATGGCAGAGCCTGCGTACTCTTCACGAGACCGGTTATGGGCAGGACCCAGCAGGTATTCGGAGCGGGCGAGCAGATAGTCATAGAACCGGACACAGAGTTTTTCCGAGGGTCCCATTACCGGCGGCGTACCCCAGCCGTAGCGGGAGTTCATCATCACCCCAATTGCGCCGCCATCAGGACAGTTTAGTGCTACTTCTGCCAGGCAATCCTCGGCTTCAAAGTTTCCCGGATTGCACGCAAGTGAAGTAATGATTGAATACCGGTTGTGGTTAGTCTGATAACCGGCATAGCTGGTCGTATATATTGGGGTTCCATTTTCGTCATAAACACCACTCTCATTACCATGACCAGCCGGGTCAAAAATCAAAAAGCCGTTGTTAAAAGAGTCAGCTACAACACCAGCGCCGGGGGGATTTTCCATTTTCCGGTCGGTCCATCCCGATGGTGTCAGTTCGGCGATGGAGTCATTCACAAATTTGCCGTGATAATTAAGGGAGCGCCAGAGCCAGCCTGAGGGCAAAAGGGAACGCTGAATATAATCAGCAGCGGGTGTGTTTTCAAAGGCGAGGACCTTGCTGATGAAGTTCCGTACCTGTTCCCGTGTCTCTACTGATGCCCGTCCGACAAAAACATCGGCATACAGGTCGACCGAGTCGTCCATTTCGCCAAACAGGTTGTTATGGTTTGAGTCCCAGGAGTAGTCCAGGTCTCCGTAATACAGATCAGTGGGAATCATTCCCTGTTCATTGCCAACATTAACACAGATCTGACGGGATGGTATCTGCCGGTTATCACCAGCAAGTAAAACATAGACCACACCCCGGTTATGGTAATAGTCAATGATGTGATTTCTTATTTTTTCCTGAAGGTCCCGACCTGGATAATTGGCTTCAATCCAGTCGGTAGTTCGGATTTCGGTGCGCATTCCGCGCTGGCGCCGGTATTCAAGATAGGGCTGAAAGCTTTCGCTCAGTTCCCTGCTGGTGATAATCAGATAGTCGATTGACAGTTGGTCTTTCTCAAAAATAGGAGGTGCGAATGTTGTTAGATCTTCGGGATTAACGACCAGTGGTCTCAGGTTCTGGAGCTGCTGATTACGCTGGAATATGGTGATGGGAGTGACTGGAGTTAATCCGGGTTCAAATGTAACAGTAAGGCTGATTTCAGTATGCAGCAGCAGACGGCCGGAAAGGGGAAAATAAGTGAACGGGCAGATGAGAAGATTAACCAGTTGAAATCCACCGGCATGATGAACTGAATAATTGACGAGTGGCTGAGCCGGCCAGGGTTCATCCGAGCGGTAAATTACAGTGTCGGGCGGACAGAATTCAGGAAGTTGAGATGCAGAAATTGTTACCGGGAACTGACCGGGCAGGATAATGAATTTGCCTTCAATCTGGTTGGTGGTCGCCGGTGATGCATCAATCCGATGAAGCCGGGCATCGGCCGGAATCACCAAGGTAATGCTGATTATCGGCAGCAGCGGTCTGCCCGGTTCGGGGATGAAAAATGTACCATCCAGAGTAATCCGGTCAAAGCCCCGATAACTGTCGATCTTCGGTTTTTCCGGTGTGATTCTAAGCGTATGATTGACGACATTACCTGAGCCGGCGCCGGCAATCATGAAAAAAAACAGCAATACCTTTCGCAATTTTCCTCCTGTGTTTAATTCAAATAATTCTAACTGCTAATTTCTGTCAGGCAATAAAAACCGGTTTTTACTTCTGTTCCGATGGTGTTTCTTCCCTTTGGGGCGGTTCTTCAGGAGCATTGCCTCCCTCAATCTCTATTCTGCTTTTCAGTTTCGGTTTTTCGTGGCTGAATCCGCCAAAGATCACATTCAGACTGAACCAGAGATTGTTGCCCGGCATTTGCGGACCCCGCAGGATTGCGCCGCCGTCCCCCAGTTCCCAGTTCGCGCCCAAAGGGCCGAAATTATACCCCCCGCGCAGTTCCAGTCCGATAAAGGACAAGGGTAAAATCAGTGCGAGCTGCGGGTTGAGGTTGAAGCCGGAGAAGTTCAGAGTTGAAGTTCTTCCCGGATGTGCCAGCAGGGAGTCAAAACTCGGGACAGTGTGGTTTTCCGGGCTAAGACTGATGGAATAGCCGCTGCCACCGATACCGAGACCGGCAATCACCAGCAGATGTTTGAAATCTAAAATGATGTAGCCGGCACGGAATTCTCCACCACCGTAATTTACCCGGCAGAGGAGTTTCAGGGATTCTGATGTAACAGATTGCGCTCCTCCCCACCCGGCGCCTCCGATAAGTACCCGGTTTGCCAGTGCATAACCACCGCCCCCAAACAGCCAGTGCCGTGAATTGAGGTTAGTAAAACCATTGCGCTGAAATGTAGTGTTGAGGTCATCGTATTTCAGCAGTGCCAAGGTGGGACCAAAAGCACCGTAGCCCCCTGCAGTGGTTCGGGCCAAGGCAAGGGTTAGAAGAAACAGCAAGAGTCCGACTGTTTTTTTCATGTTACCTCCATTTGATGGATGTTATGTCTATAATTAAAACTTAAATTATAGTAAGGAGGAAGTCAAGCAAAGATTTCCGGCTTGACCTAAATTCAGTCGTTTTTATAATTATATATTAGTGTCAATCCATTGAAAAATAGATAAAAGGAGGATATTGTGGCAAAGAGAACAATTGTAACTATGCCCGGGGACGGAATTGGCAGGATTGTCTTACCCGAGGCGCTGCGCGTGCTGCGGGCGGTCGGGTTTGATGCAGAGTTCGTGCATGGTGATGTTGGCTGGGAGTTCTGGTGTAAGGAAGGGAATGCCCTGCCGGAGCGGACGATAAAATTGCTTGAGGAACACAAAATTGGCCTGTTTGGTGCTATTACCTCTAAGCCCAAGGATAAGGCGGAGGCAGAACTGGACCCGGCGCTTAAAGGGAAAGGGTATGTGTATTATTCTCCGATTGTGACTATGCGCCAGCATTTCAATCTTGATATCTGTATCCGGCCCTGTCGATCGTTTCCGGGTAATCCGCTGAACTTTATCCGGCGTAAGGGCGATGGGTTCGAGGAGCCCAAAGTTGATGTGGTAATTTTCCGTCAAAATACTGAGTGTCTTTATGCCGGCGTGGAGTGGACCAATCCCCCGGCTGAGGTCCGCAGGGCACTGGAGACGCACAAGAAGATGAAGGCATTTGCCCATGTGCCTTCTGAGGATATGGCAATTTCCCTGAGGATTTTTACCCGTCCGGCATGTCAGCGGATCATCCGCGCCGCATTTGATTATGCCCGTCAGCATGGCTACAAATCGGTTACTATCTGTGAGAAACCGAATGTTGTGCGCGAGACCAGCGGGATGATGGAACTGGAGGCTAAGAAGATCGCCGCTGAGTATCCTGATATTCAACTCTGGTCGGTCAATATTGATGCGATGATGATGTGGATGACTAAGAACCCAGAGGACTACGGGGTGATTGTTTCCGGAAATATGTTTGGCGATATCGTATCCGACGGCTTTGCCGGACTAGTGGGCGGGCTGGGGTTCGCCTATTCAGCAAACATCGGACCGGAAGTGGCAGTTTTTGAGCCAACCCACGGTTCAGCGCCCAAATATGAGCGGCTCTCGCCTTCAATCGTTAATCCAATTGCGATGATCATGGCAGCAGCGATGATGCTCGATTATATCGGAGAGAAGGAAAAGGCGGATCGGATCGAAAAGGCAGTGGCAAGGGTAGTTGCCGAGGGCAGAGTTAGGACTTATGACATGCTCCGCCTGTCCGGCGGTCCGGATGTATTCCAGCATGGTGCGGCATCGACTCAGAAAATGACCGATGCAATTATTGCAGCGCTGTGAGGGGTTTGATGATTACCGCAGATGAAATCCGAAAGCTGTTTCAGCATCAGCTGGAGAGAATAAAGGATGAAAAACTGCGGGAGCAGGTGGTCCAGGTGTGGGTGACAGCAGCAGCACTCGGAGGCTGGGAGTCGATTGAGGACCTGCAGCGCCTGCCATTTACCATTCTGACCGATACAAAGGGGATCAATATTGTTGAGCATACGATCGCGGTAACCGAAGGGGCGCTGGGATTAGCAGAGGCACAACTGCGCGCCTACCGTCAGATGCCTTATCCGGTAAATTTTGACCGGTTGATTGCAGGTGGACTGTTACATGATGTGGGTAAGCTTGTGGAGGTGCATCCTGATGGCAAAGGTGGTTACAAGAAAAGTCGGGCAGGTGAATTGGCCCGTCATCCAATTTCCGGGGCGATCATCGCTGCCAAGGTCGGGCTATCCGATGACGTAATCAATACAATCGCCTGTCATGCGAAGGAGGGGGAGGGTGCACCCAAAGTGCTGGAGACGGTGCTGATTCATCAGGCTGATTTTGCCACTTTTGACCCCCTTGTCATGATGCAGAAAGGACAGCTGATTTTATGAGTATGACCATTGTTGAGAAGATTATCGCCCAACACTCCGGGCGAACACAGGTACAGCCGGGCGATATTGTGGAAATGAAGATCGATGTCCGCGTGGCGCGCGATTTTGGCGGTGCAAATGTGGTCAAGGAGCTCGAGGAACATGGGCTTGGTGTTGACGACCCGAAACGGACTTTCTTTACATTTGATTGCAATCCCACCGGTTCCGATCAGAAGTATGCAGCGAATCAGCAGCTCTGTCGGGAGTTTGCCCGGAAATGGGGGATCAGAATCTTTGATATCGATGCGGGTATCGGCACCCATCTTGCAATTGATGAAGGTCTGGCAGGCCCGGGCGATACTTTGGTCTCCACCGATTCGCATGCAAATATTCTTGGCGCAATCGGTGCCTTCGGGCAGGGGATGGGCGATAGGGATATCGCCTATGCTTGGGCTAAGGGAAAAGTCTGGTTTGAAGTGCCCCCAACTGTGCGGGTTGAACTGAACGGCATGCCATCTGTATCAGTTACCCCTAAGGATGTCGGTCTGGCGCTTTTACGTTACTTCGGTGCAAACGGACTGTTAGGTTGTGCGGCCGAGGTGTATGGTGAATATGCGCACCAGTTGAGCCTTGACGGCCGGATAACAGTCGCCTCCCTGGGAACCGAAATGGGGGCGATTATTATTCTATTTCCGCCCAGTGCTGAGGTGCTTGAATACTGCCGGCAGCGGATCGGTAGAACGGTGGAACCGGTTTATGCCGATCCGGATGCAAATTATCTGCGAGTTGACCGTGTTGATCTTGCCGGAATCGAACCGCTCATCTCCCGGCCCGGACATCCGGAGGATGTAGTAACGGTAACGAGTGTCGCCGGGAGAAAGGTTGATTCGGTTTTTATCGGTTCCTGCACGAATGGCCGAATGGAGGATCTCCGAGTGGTGGCAGAGGTGTTGAAAGGCAGAAGGGTAGCACCTGGAGTTGTGCTCAAAATTGTGCCGGCAACCGATGCTATCTGGCAACAGTGTCTTCGAACCGGTTTAATGGAGATTTTTAAACAGGCAGGAGCGCTCGTCGGTAATGCCGGCTGTGCCGGATGTGCTGCCGGACAGATTGGTCAGAACGGTCCCGGGGAGGTGACAGTTTCTACCGGCAACCGTAATTTTACCGGTAAGCAGGGGAAGGGCGAGGTTTATCTGGCATCGCCGGCAACTGCCGCGGCTTCAGCGGTTGCCGGTATCATTACCACCAGCGACCGCATCCCCCCCGTGCCGGTTACATTTGAGAGTAGGGAACCGGCGAAGATAATTACTGCTGCGCCGACACAACCGGCATCTGTGCCGCCGCTGGTGATCACGGGTCGGGTCTGGGTAGTCAGAAAGGACAATGTCGACACGGATCAGATTTACCATAACCGGCATCTCACTGTAACCGACATCCGGGAGATGGGACAGTTCGCCTTTGGCAATCTGCCCGGCTGGGAAGACTTTCCCCAAAAGGCACAGCCGGGCGATATTATCGTTACCGGTGCTAACTTTGGTGCCGGTTCTTCCCGACAGCAAGCAGTGGACTGTTTTAAAAGCCTGGGGATTGCGCTGATCATTGCCCGATCGTTCGGTGCAATCTATTTCCGAAATGCAGTTAATGCCGGACTGGCAGTAATGACAGCGGATTTGATGGATTATGTTCAGAACGGAGATCAAATTCAGGTAAACCTGAAAACCGGAGAAATTATTCTGCTGGATAAAAAAATCCGCCTTCAGGGGAAACCATTTTCCCAGGTGCAACTGGAGATCTACCAGAGGGGCGGATTATTGAGTTAATGTCCCAGTGTCTTTATTCGTTCGGTTCGGCGGACGACATGATAGAGTACGGCACCGATAACATAAGTGAATAAGACTGCGATTGCCCAGAGAGCCCGCTGTCCTTTTTCATCAGTTTCTTTAGTTAGGATGTCAATCAGCGTCCATCCCCAGAAAACGAATAAACTGAGGGATATGAGCCAGCCGAGGGGAGTACCCCACCGAAAATTATGCAAAGGACCAAAGGTGCACCAAGGGTAAGGGGTACAGTTCATGCTATTTTCCCAGTTTACGGATGCGTTCGGGTCGCCGGACAAGTAGATAGATGAGTGCGCCCAGCCAGTGAGTGAAAATGATGACCAGTGTCCAGAGTAGACGCATATTGCTTTCGTCAGTTTCGTGAATCAGGACATCGATCAGCATCCAGATCCAAAGAACCTTGGCTGCGATTACAACGGTGATGCAGATTAGAATCAGGGGTAACCAGAGCCAGCCCAGCGAACTGAGCGCAAACAACCCGACAAGTTCTTTCATATGAATAAACGATACATCCGGAAGCAAGGCTGTCAATTGATTTCAATGCAATATTTTTTATAATCGAAGAAAGTGAGGTAAAATATGGGAATGACCTTTGCCGAAAAGATTCTTGCCCGCAAGGCGGGTAAATCAGAGGTTCGGGCCGGCGAGATTGTTTTTTGCAAGCCGGATCGGCTGTTGATGCACGATAATGCTGCTGCAATTACTGATAAGATCGCCAAGGAATTGAATGAGTTTGGTGTTGCCAATCCGGACCAGGTAGTCATCGTCCTCGATCATACTGTACCCGCAGTAGATGAGAAGACGGCTGCCGGCCATAAGAAAATCCGGGAGTTCGTCCAAAAATACGGGATCAGACATTTCTATGATATAGGTACTGGCGTTTGCCATCAGGTGATGGTGGAGAAGGGGTTGGTGTTGCCAGGAATGCTGGCGGTAGGTTCGGATTCCCATACCTGTTCTTACGGAGCAGTGAATGCGTTTGCCACCGGCATCGACCGTACTGAAGCAGCGGCACTCCTTCTGACCGGTGAAACCTGGTTCAAGGTGCCGCAGTCAATCCGTATCCAGCTTCGTAAACGGCTGTCAGAATTAGTGACCGCCAAGGATCTAGTGTTGACGATTATCGGTCAGATCGGTGCCGATGGTGCCGACTATTGTTCGGTTGAATTCTGGGGTGATATCAGCTATCTGACTATCGATGACCGCTTTACGATTGCTAATATGGGCGTAGAGATGGGAGCGAAGATTGCGGTCTTTCCTGCTGATGAGATTGTCAAAGGTTTTCTCACCGGAATCGGGGTTGAAAGGTCCGACTGGCAGGAGGTGTGGGCAGATCCGGATGCGCAATATCGACAGGAACTGGTATTTGAACTTGACAGAATTGTTCCAATGGTAGCAGCGCCCCACAAGGTTGACAATGTGAAGCCGGTCAATGAGTTTAAGGATGTTGAGGTGCAGCAGTGTCTGCTTGGGACCTGCACCAATGGTCGCGCAAGCGATTTTGCTTTGGCAGCCCAAATCATCGGCCGACGCAGGGTCGCTCCTGGTACCCGGCTGCTGCTGTTGCCGGCATCGCGCAGTGAACTGGAGAAGGCGCTGGATGCCGGTGATATTCAGACACTGATTGAGGCGGGCGGTGTGCTGTTGCCCCCGGGTTGCGGTCCCTGTCTGGGTGCTCATCAAGGGGTGCTGGCACCGGGTGAGCGCTGTGTTTCTACCGCCAACCGAAACTTCAAGGGACGGATGGGGTGCCGGGAGGCAGAAATCTATCTTGCCAGTCCCGCAACCGTGGCAGCGAGCGCACTGACCGGAAAAATAACCGATCCAAGGGAGGTGATGTAGCATGAGAATCTGGTATTACGGTGATGATGTCAATACCGACATGCTTTTCCCGGGGAAATATACCTATACCTGCTCCAAACCCGAGGAGATCAGACCGCACCTGCTCGAGGATCTGGACCCGGAATTTGCTAACAGTGTCCAAGCAGGAGATATAATTATTGCCGGCAGAAATTTCGGCTGTGGTTCTTCCCGGGAGCAGCCAGTAGTAGGACTCAAAGCGGTAGGAATTCAGGCGGTAATCGCCAAGAGCTTTGCTCGGATTTTCTACCGGGCTGCGATTAATCAGGGTTTATTGCTGATTGAAGCGCCTGAGGCGGTTGATTATTATCAACCGGGGATGGCGGTTGAATTGAATGCGGATCTGGGGCGGGTCAGAATTGGTACTCAGGAATTTCTGTTTCCCAAACCTCCGCCGGAAATTCTGGGAATTGTCGAGGCGGGCGGACTTTTGGAGTATACGCGCCGAAAATTGAGAGAAAGGGTGGGCAGGAAATGAGCCGGAATGGAGTAGCCGGGAGAAAGGGCGAAGGAGTACGCTCGGATGCCTTCGTGGTAGTGGAACTCAGAGACGAAGGCGGGATCGAGCTAATTGTTAAAAGCCGGGTCAGTTTTATATATGGAGATTCTATCCACAAGCTCGTGGCTGCCGGATTGAGTTTTTTTGGCATCAGCAATGCCCGGGTTGAAGTTGAGGATTCGGGGGCAGTGCCGTTTGTGCTCATGGCCCGGCTTGAGACCGCGGTCCGCCGGGCTTTAGGCAAGAACTATCAAGATGTTGCTGAGTGGTTACCTGAGCCAGGCCCCTCTTTTGGTCTTCCCAGCAGCCGGGAACGGTGGCGGCGATCCCGGCTTTATCTTCCGGGCAATGAACCCAAATTCATGCTCAATGCCCGGATTCATGAGCCGGACGGCGTGATTCTTGACCTCGAGGATTCGGTGCCGCCGGAAGAGAAGGATGCTGCACTCGTGCTGGTGCGAAATGCACTGATTGCGCTTGATTTCGCAGGGTGTGAGCGCATGGTGCGGATTAATCCCCTGCCGCAGGGTAAAGAGGAAGTTGAGCCCCTGATTCGTGCCGGGGTCAATCTGCTGGTTGTTCCGAAGTGTGAGGATGATGAGGAAATTAAGGAACTGGCAGCAGCGGTGGCAGAAATTGAAAGGAGGACCGGTATCCGGCATGAGGTCTGGCTGATGCCAATTATTGAGACAGCTGCTGGTGCCTTTCGTGCCTACGAAATTGCCCGGTCATCAGAACGGATCGCCGCACTGACTTACGGCATGGAGGATTACATCGCCGATATCGGTGCACAGAAAACTCGTGATGGCTGGGAAACACTCTGGCTTCGTTCCGTAGTGGTTAATGCTGCACGGTCTGCCGGGATTCAGCCGATTGATACGGTATATGCAGATGTGGCTGATCTTGAGGGGTTGAAATTCAGCTGCCTGCAGGCAAGGGCACTCGGTTTTGAAGGCAAGGGGTGCATTCATCCCCGTCAAGTTCGGGTGGTGAACGAGGCTTTTACTCCAGATGATGAGGAGATTGCTCACGCAATGGAGATCGTGAAAGCGGATATGGTGGCACGGGCAAATGGCAAAAGTGTGGCGGTGATCGGGTCCAAAATGATTGACCCGCCGGTTGTCCGTCGTGCCCGGCGGACACTGGAACTGGCAGTGGCGCTGGGTAGATTAAGTCCGGACTGGAATAAGGAGGGGCGATGAATCTTGTCACCAATGCTCTGGGCAGAATGGTGCCTACCGAGATCAACGGCCGGCCGGCAGTGCCTTTCCCGGGGATTGATCGCTTCCGGCCTTCGGGTTGCAAAGCCGCCCCCAGAATTCCTACTGTTCTTGATTACCCCCGTGATGGTAACAAGGTAGTAAAGGATTTGAAAACCGCACTGGAGTTGGCCGGTGTCCGTAACGGTATGACAATTTCTACGCATCACCATTTCCGGGACGGTGATACGCTGGCTTTGCAGCTTTTTGACATCTGCGCTGAGATGGGGCTCAAAGATCTGGTCTGGTTTCCTTCGGCAGCTTTCCCCTGTCATGCACCGTTGATCAAACACCTTGACAGTGGGGTTATCCATCATATTGAAGGCAGTCTCAACGGTCCCTTGGGAGATTACTGTACCAGCGGCAGGATGCGGGGACTGGGCGTGCTGCGTTCACACGGCGCCCGGGCAATGGCGGTTCAGGATGGTGAGGTCCATATTGATATTGCAGTGCTGGCGGCACCAAGTGCTGATTGTTTCGGCAATGCCAATGCGGTTAACGGCGATGCAGCCTGTGGTGTGCTCGGTTATGCGCTGGCTGATGCGATGTATGCTGACCGGGTAATTGTTGTAACCAATAATCTTGTGCCTTTCCCCTGTATCCCGATTGAAATCTCCGGTAGCTATGTGGATTATGTGGTGGTTCAGGATTCCATTGGCGACCCGAAGAAGATTGTTTCCGGAACGACTGAAATTACCCGTTCTCCAGATCGTCTCTATATTGCCGAACTGGTTGCCCGGTTCATCCGTGATGCGGGCATAATGCGCAATGGGTTCAGTTTTCAGGCTGGGGCAGGAGGTATTTCCCTTGCCTTTGCAGTTTATCTTGCCCAGATGATGAAGGAGTCTGGCGTAAGGGCAGGCTGGATTCACGGGGGAACGACGAAATTTCTGGTACGGATGCTGGAGGAAGGTCTGACGGATGCGCTAGTGGACGGGCAGGCATTTGATCTGGAGGCAGTGCGTTCGATTGCGGTGAACCGCAGTCATATCGGCACCGCCCCCCTGATTAGTTACAACCATCATTCCAAAGGAAATTTCATTAATCTGATGGATGTGGTCGTTCTGGGTGCGACTGAAGTAGATTTGAACTTTAACGCCAATGTGGTTACTCACTCCGATGGACGTCTGCTGCACGGCATTGGTGGCTGGCAGAACTGTCTTTATGCCCGGTGTGTAATTCTGGCGATGCCAGCGGTGCGTGACCGGATTCCGGTAATTGTTGATGAAGTGACTACACTGTGCGGTCCGGGTGAAATGATCGATGTTGTAGTTACTGAGCTTGGAATTGCGATCAACCCGCGGCGGCAGGACCTGATTGAGGCAGTCAAAGGTAAAAGTCTGCCACTTAAGAGTCTGGAGGAGATGAAGGCTGAGGTTGAGCGTCTCTGTGGAAAGCCGGAAAGGCAGGAGCGGACAAGCCGGGTAGTGGCAGCGGTTAAATGGGTTGACGGCACAGTGCTGGATTCGGTTTTCCAGATCCCGGGAAAACAGTAGGATTTGTGACTGTTGTAGTGTTCAGGTTAACTTTAAATTTCAAACCAGGGGAGACGGTATGGCGTTTATTGTATTTATTATCTGTCTGATCTGGTTTCTAATGATGTACAGAGTTTATGGCGGTTTTCTCAGCCGCCGGGTGTTTAAACTTGACGACTCTCGCAAAACACCAGCGCACATTTTGTGTGACAATACCGACTATGTGCCCAGCAACCGCTGGGTGGTCTGGGGACACAACTTCACTTCAATCGCCGGGCTGGGTCCGATTGTCGGTCCCGCGATTGGGATCATCTGGGGGTGGGTCCCGGCACTGCTCTGGATTACGCTTGGCACAGTTTTTTTGGGTGGTGTTCATGATTTTGCGGCGCTGGTTGTATCGGTGCGCAATAAGGGTTTGTCCATTGGTGAAATTACTACCAAGGTTATCGGTAAGCGGGCGAAATATCTTTTTATGGCGATTATTTTTCTGGAACTGTGGGTTGTAATCGCAATTTTTGCGATGATTATGGGGGTATTGTTCAAGATGTATCCCACCTCAGTATTCCCGGTCTGGATGGAGATTCCCATTGCAGTGGTATTGTCTTATATGGTTTTTCGCAAAGGGAAGAGTCTTGAGCTCTGGTCATGGATTGCATTGCTGGCGATGTATCTGACTGTTGCGGTGGGCGTGTTTCTGCCCCTTGAGATTCCCGGGCCGAATGCAGTGGTGATCTGGATTGTCATTCTGATGGTTTATGCCTATATTGCTTCCACTCTGCCAGTGGAGATACTGCTTCAGCCCCGGGATTACATAAACTCTCACGAACTTCTGGTGGCGGCGCTACTGATCTTTGCCGGCGCAGTGGCGGCATTTATCCGGGACCCGGGGCATCTGGGTTTCGTGGCACCGGCATTTAACTTTTCTGCCCGCGGGGCGCCACCGGTCTGGCCGTTTCTTTTTGTTACCATTGCCTGTGGTGCCATTTCCGGGTTTCATTCGCTGGTTGCCTCCGGGACCGCATCCAAGCAGATTGACCGGGAAAGTGATGCGAAACTGGTAGGGTATGGCGGGATGATCGCAGAAGGAATTCTGGCGGCCTTAGTCGTACTTGCAGTGGCAGCAGGATTTGGTGCTAATGGCAGGGGGTTGGCTGAAGGTATTGTTGCGTGGTCGGAACATTATGCCGACTGGTCTTCTGCCAGCGGTATGGCAGCTAATATCAGGGCTTTCGTGACCGGTGCCAGTAACATGATGAGTTATTTCTTTGGTAACAGCAGGTATATCCGGGAACTGATGATGACAATCATGGGGGTATTTATCGTTTCCTTTGCCGGTACGACAATTGATACTGCTGCCAGAACTCAGCGGTACATTGTTCAGGAGTTCGGCCGAAGTGTTGGCTGGCGCTTTCTCACCGGCAAGCATATTGCTACCCTGGTGGCGGTTGGTTCAGCATTTGGATTGGCAATGGTTAGACCGGGCGGGCAGGGTGCCCTTATTCTCTGGCCCCTTTTCGGTACGATTAACCAGTTGCTGGCAGGTCTGGCATTGGTGGTGGTGACTATTTATCTCACATTCAAACGGGCAAAGCCGTGGGTAGCGGCAATACCAACCGGATTTCTGGTAATCATGACCGGCTGGGCAATGGTAATGAATATCCACCAGTATTCCCGGTCTCATAACTGGTTGCTGGTAGTGGTGGGCTTGGTGGTATTTCTACTGATGCTGTGGCTGGTTTTTGAAGCGGTTCTGGTATTAATTCGATTTCGATCCAACCCTCCAGCACTGGATTAAACTGTTATTTCAGGAAGACGAGAACAGCGCCGATACCGGCAGTAATAATTGCCAGCAGGCGACGGTGAGTTATCGGTTCTTTGAGAAACAGGGCGGAAAATATAAAAATGAAGATATTACTCAACTGATTGAGCGGAGCAGCTACAGAAACTTGGGTAAACTTCATGCCCCCCAGCCACACGGTCAGGGCAAGATAGGTACCCAATACGGTACCGGCAGTTGAATAACCCAGTCCCCGAAGTTTGAATATTGAGCTGATTATTTTTTTCCGTTCAGGCAGGGCCAGAGTAACGACTGCCACTCCGATCATGCCGATCATCAGTCTTAGTGCAGCTGCCCAGAGCAGCGGGGTTTGAGCAAGCAGCGGCTTAATAATGATAATCCCTGCTGCAGTTGAGGCGGTTGATAAAATGCCGAATGTGATGCCGGTTAAGAGATTTCGGCGACTGATTTGGCTTTGGGTACGGTAGCTGGAAATCAGGAGCAGCGCCGTCAGAATCAAAACAATGCCGAGTATTTGTCGTGGCGTGATTCTTTCTTTCAGAAAAACCATGGAGAAGATTACCATAAGTGGACTGTATGTATAACTGGTGATCGCCGCGAGATTGGCGCCAAGTCGGTTGAGACTCATAAAAAATAGCGTATCACCTAATGTCATTCCGAGCAGGCCGCTGAGGATAAATCTGAGGTAATCGGCGAATGGCATCGTGGGCATAAGGGGTGTATGGAAAATAATGAGCGTCGGGATCAGGAGTGTTAATGCCAACATGTTTTTGAACAGGTTCAAGCCGAGAGGGTGAACAGTTTCGCCACTCTTTTTGAAGAGAATTACCGCCAGTGCCCAGAACAGTGCGCTAAACAGGGCAAGAGTTTCGCCTAAGAAGGGTATGTTGGCAGGCATAGCCAATTATCCGGCAGTTAAGAAAACTGTCAACAGGATGGTAATAAGCGATCAAGGGCAGATTTGTAACAGACCGGGTGCATTGAATAATTACTGTTTGACTTTGCCCCGGAAAATAGTATTGTATTATAAGGACTATAGATGTTCCACAAATCAGAGCGCGGCACGTGTACAACAAAACAGTTGCTGCTCACTCTGGTAATAATATTATCGGGATATCCTGCACACAATCTGTATGCTACCCAGAACCGTACGCTGGGCCTGATTTTTCGGGATTCTGTTGCCAACGCTGAAGGTTATACACTTTTTGCGCCGATGAATTACAATGTTGCTTATCTGATCGATAATAATGGAATGCTGGTTCATTCCTGGTCCGGAAGCGGTTTACCGGGGATGGCAGTCTATCTGTGTGAGGACGGCTTGTTGCTTCGTACAGTGCAAACTAACAATCCAGTATTCGGAAATGGTGGTGGTATTGGAGGGAAGTTGGAGCTTGTTGACTGGGATGGAAATGTGGTCTGGTCTTATACCTATTCTAATACCCAGCACTGCCAGCACCATGATGCTATCCGGCTGCCTAATGGGAATGTACTGCTGATTGCCTGGGAATACAAGTCACGGAACGAGGCGATTGAAGCCGGTCGCGATCCCAATTTGTTGATTTACAACTCCCTCTGGCCCGATCATCTGGTTGAAGTTGACCCCCGGACCGATTCAATTGTATGGGAGTGGCATGTCTGGAATCATCTGGTTCAGGATTATGATTCCACCAAGTCCAATTACGGTGATCCCCGGCAGCATCCCGAACTGATAGATCTGAACTTTGTTACCGGGCTGGCAGTTTCTGACTGGAATCACACCAACGGGCTTGCCTATAATCCCGAGCTTGATCAGATTGCCGTTAGTGTCCGTCAGTTTTCTGAGATCTGGGTAATTGATCACAGCACCACCCGGGAGCAGGCTGCCAGTCACACCGGTGGCCGATACGGGCGGGGTGGTGATCTGCTTTACCGCTGGGGGGACCCGCGCGCCTATCGTCGTGACCATACGATCGGCCAAACGCTATTTGGTCAGCATGACATTCAGTGGATTGAGCCGGGACTGCCCGGTAGTGGTGAAATGCTGGTTTTTAATAATGGTTACGGCAGAACTCCCTGGTATTCAACTGTTGACCAGTTTGTCCCGCCAGTTGATTCACCCGGGTTTTATCATCTGGGGCCGGATTCGGCATACGGTCCGGCAGAACTTACATGGCAGTTCATTGGATCCCCGCCGGAGAGTATCTACTCCAGTCTGATTTCCAGTTGTCAGCGACTTGCCAACGGCAATACTCTGATCTGCGTCGGATTAAGCGGTATTTTCTATGAAGTTACGCCTGAACGCCGGATTGTCTGGAAATATGTCAACCCGGTTACCCGCTATGGCCCACAGCAGCAGGGTGATGTGCTGCAGCCCGGTGCCAATTCGGTTTTCAAAATCCGGCGCTATCCCCCTGATTATCCGGGTCTTGCCGGACGGCAGCTAAATCCGGTGGGACCGATTGAAATTTATCCGCAGGCAGTTGATGAAGAGCGTTCCCGGAGATATCGCTTGAACAGCTTACCGACGGTGGTCCGCAATTGCATACGGTTAACCAACGCTGAGGCAGCAGGATTGATGGACATTACCGGCAGGCTGGTGATTCAACTTGGTCCTGGTGAGAACGATCTGCGGGCAGTTTCTCCGGGAGTTTATTTCATCTGGTTTAAATCATCACCACAGGTTCAACCGGTGTTGGTTGTCCGTTGAGCGGTTACCCCCAAAAACAACAAAGTTTGGATCAGAAGGTGAGAACCATAGTAGCAAAATAGCGGGAAACGATTGTTTCTGGTGGGAAATATTAATAAATGGTCTAATGCAATTTGAAGTCAAAGGTAACAATTATTTCGACCGGAACCTTGCGGGTGCGCTGCAACCGGGGGGTAAATCGGTATTTTAGAATTGCATCGATGACAGACTGGTCGAAGAGCTGATATCCGGAAGAGGCATATATTTCAGCATTAGTTACCATACCAGAAGTGTCCACGACCGCCCGAACTGCCACTCTGCCTTCAATTCCCAGATTCCGTAGCATTTCGGGGTAAACCGGTGGCACCTCATAAACTTTTTCTGGTTTTTTTCCACTTTAAAGAAAGGTACCGCTTCTGGGAGTGGTATGGGAAAAGAGGTAGTCTGTCCGGTGTCATCCCAGGTTGTTGTTTTGCCGATAGTAGTGCCTGCTTGATCACCAGGCGCAGCGGGAATTGGGATTGATGGTTTTATAACCCGGGGCGGAGCGACCGGCATATGTGGGATGTTATCAAGCGGTTTAAGTATTAAGTATTATAATTTTAATATATTACGGTGTCAAGCAGTTTTGAAGAGGACATTTGCTTGACATCACCTGAACATCCTTTTAGTATTTTGATTGATTATGTCCCATCTTGATGATGTCCGGAAAGAGTTGCAGCGGCGGAATGAGCAGGCGCTGATGGGAGGAGGCGAGGAGCGGATTAAGAAGCAGCATGAGGAAGGAAAGCTGACCGCCCGCGAGCGGCTGGAAATTCTGCTCGATGAGGGAAGTTTTATTGAGTTGGATCGGCTCCGGGTGCATGACTGCACCGATTTCGGCATGGAGAAGAAGAAGTTTTATGGTGATGCGGTGGTAACCGGTTACGGAATGATTAACGGGCGTCCGGTTGCGGTTTTTTCCCAGGATTTTACTGTATTCGGTGGCACGCTTTCCAAGGTTTTTGCTGAGAAAATCTGCAAAATAATGGACTTGGCAATGAAGGTCGGAATGCCCGTGATCGGTTTGAATGATTCAGGAGGTGCCCGGATTCAGGAAGGCGTAGTAAGTCTGGGCGGTTATGCGGATATCTTTCTGCGTAATACGCTGGCTTCAGGGGTGATTCCGCAGATTTCAGCAATTATGGGACCGTGTGCTGGCGGTGCGGTGTATTCACCGGCACTGACCGATTTCATTTTCATGACCGAGGGCACAAGTTATATGTTCATCACCGGACCGGAGGTGATTAAGGCAGTGACGCGCGAGGAGGTGACGAAGGAGAAGCTGGGAGGTGCAGATACTCATAATTCCGTTTCCGGAGTCGCTCATTTCAAGGACATTGACGACAAAGATCTGCTATTGCGGATCAGGAAGTTTTTGAATTACCTGCCCCAGAACAATCGTGAGAAGCCTCCGCGCCTGCCAGCCCGGGATTTGCCGGACCGGGATGTGGAAGGTCTTGAGGAAATTTTGCCCGATGATCCGCGTAAGCCCTATGACATGTTACAGGTGATTCTGCGGGTCGTGGATAACGGGAGTTTCATGGAGATTCAGCAGCACTGGGCGAAGAATATCGTAATCGGGTTTGCCCGGATGGATGGCGCGGTAGTGGGTATTGTAGCCAATCAGCCCAAGGTTCTTGCGGGCTGTCTGGACATCGATGCCTCAGTCAAGGCGGCAAGGTTTGTGCGGTTCTGTGATGCGTTTAATATTCCGATTGTGACTTTCGTTGATGTACCGGGATTTCTGCCCGGAACTGCTCAGGAGTATGGCGGTATCATCCGGCACGGCGCAAAACTGCTCTACGCCTACTGTGAGGCAACAGTGCCCAAGGTAACTTTGATTACGCGGAAGGCTTATGGCGGTGCCTATGATGTGATGTCTTCAAAACATATCCGGGGTGATTTCAACTTCGCCTGGCCCACAGCTGAGATTGCGGTAATGGGTTCAGAAGGTGCGGTGAATATCATCTTTCGAAAGGAGATCAGCGAGTCATCAGATCCCGAGGCAACCAAACGCAAGCTGGTGTCCGAATATGAGAAGAAGTTCGGCAATCCGTTCAAGGCAGCGGAGCTCGGATATATTGACGAAGTGATTGAATTCCGGGAGACAAGACGTAAGATCATCCAGAGTTTGAAGATCCTTGAAAACAAGCAGTTGAGTAATCCGTGGAAGAAGCACGGGTGTATTCCGCTGTGATGGCTGAAGTCCCAAACGAAAAGCGTATGAACAATCTTGAGAAGTTAAGACAGGAGCTTGAGCGCTGGGAGCAAGAGGTATTAATCCCGGCGCTTAATAAAATACCGGAGCGGAGTAAAGAGTTCAAAACGGTGTCAGGAATCCCAGTCCAGAGAGTTTACACCCCGCTTGATCGTGAAAAGGAAAATTATCATGAGGAGCAGGGGTTGCCGGGAAGTTTTCCTTTTACCCGCGGGGTCCAGCCGACGATGTACCGGTCCCGGTTCTGGACGATGCGTCAGTATGCGGGGTTCGGTTCTGCCCAGGAGACCAATGCCCGCTATCATTATCTGTTGAAGCAGGGACAGACGGGGCTATCGGTTGCTTTTGATCTGCCAACTCAGATGGGTTATGACTCAGACAGTCCTTGGGCAAGAGGTGAGGTTGGGAAGGTCGGGGTGGCGATTTCCACGCTGGAGGATATGGAGGTGCTGTTTCAGGGGATTCCGCTGGACAAGGTCTCTACCTCAATGACTATTAATGCCACCGCCGCCATTCTGCTGGCGATGTACTGCGTGGTGGCGGAGCGGCAGGGGGTTGACTGGTCGAAGCTGCAGGGGACAATCCAGAATGATATTCTCAAGGAGTATGTTGCGCGGGGAACTTACATCTTTCCTCCCCGGGAGTCGCTGAGACTGGTGACTGATATCATCGCCTGGTGTGCGGGGGTGGTGCCCAAGTGGAATACGATGAGTATTTCGGGTTATCATATCCGGGAAGCAGGAGCAACCGCAGTGGAGGAACTGGCATTTACACTCGCCAACGGACTGGAGTATGTCAAGTCAGCTCAGGCAAGAGGGCTGGCGGTTGACAAGTTTGCACCACGGCTTTCTTTTTTCTTTGCCGCCCATTCCAATATTCTTGAGGAGGTGGCGAAATTCCGGGCAGCCAGACGGCTCTGGGCCCGGTTGCTGCGTAGACGATTCAATGCGGGAGATGAGGCATGCAAACTCCGGTTTCATACTCAAACCGGCGGTGTAACCCTGACCGCACAGCAGCCGGAGAATAATATCATCCGGGTTGCCTATCAGGCGCTCGCAGCGGTTCTTGGTGGAACTCAGAGTCTGCATACTAACTCGCGGGACGAGGCGCTGTCGCTCCCCACTGAAGATTCAGTAACAATTGCTCTGCGAACTCAGCAGATTCTCGCCTACGAAACCGGAGTTGCCGACACGGTCGATCCCCTTGCAGGTTCATATTTTGTTGAAAGTCTGACCGATGAGATTGAAAGGCGGGCGCAGGAACTGATTGATGAGATTGAACGGCGGGGAGGGGCGGTCAGGGCGATTGAGCAGGGGTTTATTCAGGAACGGATTGCCGAGAGTGCCTACCGGTATCAGCAGGAGGTGGAGCGGGGCGAGCGGATTGTAGTGGGGGTGAACCGGTTTCAGGATGCGGTTGAACCCCAACTGAAGCTGCTCAAAGTTGACGAAAGATTGGCAGAAAAGCGGCGGGTGCTTTTAGCCGCTTACCGGCAACGCCGGGATAATCGACTGGTTGAGGAACGGTTAAAGCAGGTGAGGGAGACGGCGCAAAGTGATGCCAATCTGATGCCGGCAATTATTGAGGCGGTGCGTGCTGGCTGCACGCTCGGCGAGATCAGTGATGCCCTGCGTGCCGTTTTTGGGGAATATGACCGTGTACGATAGCAGGACAGCAAATACGAAAGTTTTTAAAAGAGAGGGGAGTATAACATGATCAAGAAGGTTGCCCATATTGCAATCGCGGTCCCGAGCGTGGATGAGGCAGCCCGGTTTTACACCGAGCAGCTGGGGCTGAAACTGGAACGAAAGGAAACGGTGCCCAACAGAAAGGTTACCGTGGGTTTTATTCAGGTCGGCGAGACAAAGGTTGAGCTGGTTCAGCCTGATACACCGGATGCACCTGTTGCCGGTTTCCTTGCGGTTCGAGGGCCAGGCCTGCATCATATCTGCTTTGAGGTAGATGATGTTGATGCTGAATTTCAGCGATTGAAGGCGGCGGGTGTGCGGATTGTGGATCCGGAACCGCAGGCAGGGGCTGAAGGCACCCGAGCCTTTTTTGTTCATCCGAAAGCAACGGGTGGCGTACTGATTGAGCTGAGCCAGCGGACTTAAAGTCCGCCGTAGACGGTGCGCCGGATGAAGGGTTCGTTATCACGCCAGTTGCGAGCGACCTTGACCCACAGTTCAAGATAAACAGGTCGCCCCAGAAACTGTTCGATAGACTCCCGGGCAATTTCTCCCACCTTTCTGAGTGCCCTGCCGCCCTCTCCGATGAGGATCGCCTTCTGGGATTCCTTTTCAACATAGATCGTGGCGCGAATATAGTCCTTTCTTCCCGGTCTTTCTCTGAACTCCTCAATTTCTACTGTAGTTGAGTAGGGAACTTCTGCACCATAGCGGTTAAAAATTGCTTCCCGGATCAGTTCCGCAACAAAGAAGCGTTCTGACCGTTCAGATATCTGATCTGACGGATAAAAAGGTGGTGCCTCAGGCAGGAGTTGAATCAGTCCCTGTTTTAGGTCTTCAATCCCGTCGCCTTTGAGTGCAGAAATCATATAGATACGGTCAAAGCCTTCACGGGCACAGCGTTCTGTAATTGGCAGCAAGTCCAGCCGCGGAATTTGGTCAATTTTGTTAAGGGCGATGACCGCATTTTTTCCGGCAATGAGGTTCAGATCTTCAAAGACCGGATCGGTCACATCAATCAGTAACAGAATTATATCTGCATCGGCGAGCGCGCGTTCGATTTCCTGTTTCATCAATTTCTGAAGAGTGTATTTCGGATCGAGGATTCCGGGGGTATCCAGGAGGAGTGCCTGATAGTCAGGACCGTTGAGGATGCCGAGAATACGGTGGCGCGTAGTTTGCGGTTTCGGGGTGACGATGGCAAGCCGGTGCCCGAGCAGGGTGTTGAGCAGGGTTGATTTGCCGGCATTGGGTCTGCCGATCAGGGCGATGTAACCGGAACGGAAGGTTGATTCGTTCCCCGATGGTTGGGTCATCGTCGGGGGGTATTCTCTGGGGTTTGAAACACGCCAATAGAGTTGAACCGGGCGATCCGTCGCGCGACAAGTTCAGACCCGGGCAGGGTGTTGAGATAGTAGTAGTTAGCGAGGACCGCCTTTTTCAGTAGTTTAGCCGCTTCATCCCAATCCTGATGGGCTCCACCCGGTGGTTCGGGTACGATTTCGTCAATCACACCAAGAGTCAGGAGATCCGGAGCGGTCATTTTCAGAACCGCTGCCGCCTCTTCTGCTTTGGAACCATCCCGCCAGAGGATTGCGGCGCAGCCTTCGGGGGAGATTACAGAATACACCGCATTTTCCTGCATGAGAATCCGGTCGCCGACCGCAATTGCCAGGGCACCCCCAGAACCGCCTTCCCCGGTCACAATTACTATGATCGGCACTTCCAGGAGCGCCATTTCTCTGAGATTACGGGCGATCGCTTCTGCCTGACCCCGTTCTTCAGCACCAACACCAGGGTAGGCACCCGGGGTGTCTACCAGACAGAGAATCGGGACTTCGAAACGGGCCGCGAGGTCCATAATTCGGAGTGCCTTGCGATATCCTTCCGGGTGGGGCATGCCGAAGTTACGGGCGAGCTTTTCCTTTGTATCTCTACCTTTCTGATGGCCCAAGATGGCAAAGGGAATGGTGTCAATTTTCCCCAAGCCGGCTATGATTGCCGGGTCGTCCCCAAATGCACGGTCGCCGTGCAGTTCGACAAAGTCGTTGCAGATTCGTTCGATGTAATCGAGCGTGTAGGGGCGCCGGGGGTGACGCGCCATCTGGACCCGTTGCCAGGGTGTAAGCTGGGAGTAAAGTTTAAGTTTGAGTTCTTCAATCTGTTTCTGGATGCGTTCAATCTCCTGAGCTGCACCAAGCGCTGTGACCTCTTCAAGGCGGTCAAGGAGTTCTACCAGCGGCTGTTCAAAATCAAGCCAGCCCTGATTCTGACCGGCAGACATAATTAATAACCGAAGCTGAGGCTGAGCCGGTGGGCGGAACCGAGGTTAAAACCGAGTGGTGACCATGCATAGTCCAGCCGGAACAGCCGGTGTCGGATTCCGGTCCCGAAACTGAATCGATTGCCAGGGTTGAGTGGATCACAACCGGCACGAATAAATAAGATTTCATTAACCGTCAGTTCAGTGCCGGCACTTGCCCGGAAGTTCCGGTTGTAAAAGAAGTAGTTGGCGTCGCCGGTCAGCGTGAGCCGGGTAGTACTGATTGGCAGATTCCAGGAGAGGCCGACCCGTGCCCGGGTGGGCAGCCAGAATGGTTCGTAGTAATAATACAGGGTTTTACCAAAGTCAGTTACTGCCAGACCGACTGTGAGGTTGGGTAAAGGATGAACACGAAAGCCGGCATCCGCCCCCAAGGCTGATGCCTGATTGTTGATAATTTTCGAGTAGAAGTAGCGGGCACTAAAACCGATTTCAGCGAAATCACCCAAGGTGCGGGCAAAATTGAGGTACCCGGTGAGATCAAGGGGGGAGAAAGTACCGAATGGCTCTTCTGTTGGTCGTTCTTCCCGGTATTCAATTTTGCCGTAGGCAAATGAGGACAAACCGAGCCCGAGCTGAAAGATGCCGAGGTCACGATTGGCAAAGATTGACTGGTGATGGGTGTCGAGAAACCATTTGGTGTAGCTGGCATTGATGGAGAATGGTGCAAGCCGGGCAGTAGCGGCAGGGTTATAGACGAGTGCCTGCGGTCCGAATGCAGCAGCAGTGCCTGTGCCAGCCATAGCAGCTTCGCGGGCGCCAACCGGGATTTTGAGCCAGGCACATCCGACCTGGCGTTCTGTCGCCTTAGCGGTCACGAAGGCGGTAAATATCAGAACGAAGGTTGTTTTCAGTTTATTCTTCAATGATTTCAACATTGGCGCGCGGCAGAACAATGTGTTCGCCATTTTCCAGTTCTACTTCCAGTACCCGGACTTTTGCCTCAGTTTCAATTGTCTGGAGTTCCACCGGCAGGGCAATGACCTTGCCGATTTTGCCGAAATGGGGCTGGCGGATAATACGGACAAGCATCCCCAGTGCCAGTCCGCCTTCTGCCTGGCTGGGTTTGGCTTCCCCACTGCTGTCCGTGCAGGGTACAATTACTTCGGGTCGGATTACTCCCGCACGGATCTGGGTGGCACCGTTAACGGAAGCCATTTTTCCTTCTAACGCCGAAAGGAGTTCAAAGGTGCGTTTTGCCATCCGCATCGTACCGAAGCCTTCGGTAACGATGATGGTCAATCCCTTTTTTTCTGAGCCGGTGATGGCGACGCCAATGTCATAGCCGAGAAAGCGGCGGAGGGTGGAATCCTCAATGCCGCCTCCAACGATCGCTCGGGCACCGAACTGGAGCGCCTTTTCAATTACTTCATAGGTAATGAGCGAGCCGGCAATGAGTATCCGGTTCTGACAGTCGGGGCCGATTTTTTCCGCAGGGACAATTTCGTCGGGTGCCTCGGCAATGCGTTTGAGAACACCGCGGGTTTCTCCGCCGACACCGAAGATCCCCTGAATCAGGCTGACATCATTGGCGACAACCACACCTTCGCGGGGGATGATTTCATCAACGATACCATCAATGTAGGCGTCAATCTGTACCGGCTGGGGCGGTTCCCGCAATATCACCTGCCCGGTCACGGGAGATATGCTTTCGACTGTGCCGTCAACTGGTGATCGGACTTCGCTCTTGAATAAACCGAACAGGCCTTTGGAGCGGGCGATAACTTCGTCTTTTTTTACCGGGTCCCCGACCTTCTTGATCATCAGATTGGGGACATCTTCCGGCGGTATACCCAGGAGTCCGGCAACATTGACCGTCTGGACATTACCCGGAACCGCGGTGCGCGCCACGATGTCATCGCCTTTTACCTGTGCGCCCTTTTCCACCAGGGTTTCTCCTGGCAGTGGCAGGCGCCGGACCTTGCGGATATGGGTCCGGCTGGTGACTTTTAATCCGGGTGTATAAGCATGAGCCATCATTATAGCATAAGAATGAAATTTGAGCAGTCAATAATTGAATTTAATGTTAAATTTCCGGTTGTTGCGGGGTATAATGTTACAGGCGAACGTAGCAGTGGAAGCCCTGCGCCATTTTCTGACGGCTTTCAAGCATAATTGAATAGCGAGCAGTCAATGAACCCTCTCTGTTTAACTTATTTAATTACAATATCTTAAGAATTTGGGCACTTAATTTACCTGCTCCGGGGGCAGTTCCGGTGACGGTATCAGACGGGAAGGTTCTGGGGTTTGAGTCAGGAGCGGTTCGCGGGAACTGTGGGCAGGAATTGGTAGGCAAGGGCTGTAAAAATGCCATTGGAGTTCAGGGGCAGAGTGGTGGCAGTGAAACGCACAATATGTTTTTGGGGTCTAATTTAAGTATGGAAACGGTTGAAAATCGGCAGGTTGGCGGATCAGAGAAGAAAGGTCCGGTGACCGAGCTGGTGGAGCGGGTTTGTGAGCTGGAGATGATTTCCCGGAAACTGAAAAATGATTATCTGCGGGCGCTGGCCGATTTTGAGAATTACCGCAGACGGATGGAGCGTGATATTGAGGTGAAAAAAAAGGAAAGTATGGAGAGTCTGATCTGTGAACTTCTTTCCGTTCTGGACAATTTTGAGCGGGCGCTGAGTGCCGGGGGAAACAATGTGCAGAGTCTCAAGCAGGGGGTGGAGCTGATTTACCGGCAGCTGGTGTCGGTGCTGGAGAATCACGGGCTGCGGAGTTACAGCTGTGTCGGTGAGAAGTTTGATCCGCGGCGGGCTGAGGCAGTAGGGTTTGTGGAGTGCAAAGCCGCGGAGGATAATAACCGGGTGCTGGAGGAGGTGGTCCGAGGTTATGAGATTTCGGGCCGGGTTATCCGGCCGGCACGGGTGAAGGTTGGGAAAATGTCCGACTCGAACAGTGAAGTAAAGACAGAGAAGCCGGATGCTGAAATCAAATCAGGGGGAGCAGAGTCTAATAACTAAGGAGTTGATTGTTCTGAGTATGAAGAAAGGAGGCATTAGTGAGTAAGGTAATTGGTATTGATCTCGGAACCACATTTTCCTGTGTTGCGGTCATGGAGCGGGGCCAGCCAGTTGTGATCCCGAACCCCGAGGGTGGTAGAACTACCCCTTCAGTAGTGGCGCTGGGTAAGGAACGGCTGGTGGGAACACTGGCCAAGCGGCAGGCGGTGATCAACCCGACTTCGACCATTTATTCAATCAAGCGTTTCATGGGACGGCGCTATTCCGAGGTGCTGGAGGAGATTAAACGGGTGCCGTACCGGGTGGTAGAGTCGGCGAATGGTGATGCCTGGGTTGAGGTTGACGGCAAACGCTACTCGCCACCGGAAATCTCAGCGATGATTCTTTCCTATCTGAAAAAGGCGGCTGAGGCTTATCTCGGCGAGGCGGTAACCAAGGCAGTGATCACAGTGCCTGCCTATTTCAACGATTCCCAGCGTCAGGCAACCAAGGATGCAGGGAAGATTGCCGGACTGGATGTGTTGCGAATTATCAACGAACCGACTGCAGCGGCTCTTGCCTACGGTCTGGACAAAAAGGGGTCAGAAAAGATTGCAGTCTATGATCTCGGGGGCGGAACCTTTGATATTTCAATTCTCGAAATCGGTGAAGGAGTCTTTGAAGTCCGTTCGACCAATGGTGATACTCACTTGGGCGGAGATGATTTTGACCAGCGGGTGATGGAATGGATTATTGAGGAGTTCCGGCGTGAGCACGGCATCGACCTTTCGAGGGATAAGACCGCGCTCCAGCGGATTAAGGAGGCGGCGGAGAAGGCAAAGTGTGAGCTTTCCACTTCGATGGAAACAACGATCAGTCTGCCATTTATCTATGCGGATGAAAAGAAGGGTCCGCTTCATATTGATATGAAGCTGACCCGGGCAAAGCTGGAGGCGCTGGTTGAGGATTTGGTGCAGAAGACGCTGGGACCGGTACGACAGGCATTGGAGGATGCCAGGCTGACGCCGCGGGATATTGATGAGGTGATCCTGGTTGGCGGTCAGACGCGGATGCCGCGGGTACAGCAGGTGGTGCGTGATTTCTTCGGCAAGGAGCCGCACAAGGGTATCAATCCGGATGAGGTGGTGGCAATTGGAGCGGCGATTCAGGGTGCGGTACTTGCCGGCGAGGTGAAGGATGTTGTGCTGCTGGATGTTACGCCCCTGTCGCTGGGAATTGAGACCGCCGGCGGTGTGTTCACCAAGATTATTGAGCGGAATACTACGATTCCGACGCGCAAGAGTCAGATCTTCACTACTGTTGAGGACAACCAGACAACAGTGCGGATTCATGTGCTTCAGGGGGAGCGGGAGATGGCAGCAGATAACCGGACACTGGGAGTGTTTGACCTGGTTGGAATTACACCCGCCCCCAGAGGAATACCGCAGATTGAAGTTACCTTTGATATTGATGCCGATGGAATTCTGCATGTGACGGCAAAGGACAAGCTGACCGGGAAGGAGCAGAGTATCAAGATAACCGCATCTTCCGGACTGACAAAGGAAGAGATTGACCGGATGATCAGTGAGGCACAGGCGCATGCGGCTGAGGACCGGAAACGGCGGGAGCTTGTTGACAGCCGGAACAAGGCTGATACCATTATATACCAGACGGAACGGACGCTGAAGGAGTTAGGTGACAAGGTGTCAGCCGAAGAACGGCAGAAGATTGAGGCGGCGATTAATCGGCTGAAAGAGGTAATGAAGGGTGATGACCGGAGTGCAATTGAAGCCGGAATTGATGAGCTGCAACGGACAGTGAGTACAATCGGCGAACGGCTTTATCGACAGCAGGGATCAGCCGGTACCGGAAGCACAGGTCAGGATCAGGAGAGAAGGCAGCAGGCTGATTATACGATAATTGATGGCGAGGAGAAGAAATAAAAGGAGGCAGGTTTAATAAATTGGAAGCTTTAAGGAGGTGGCTGATTTGAGCCGACTAGGTGTCGGCTCTTTCAGATATAATGCCCCAGACCAAACGCGACTATTACGAGGTCCTCGGGGTATCCCGTAACGCAACGCAGGAAGAAATAAAGGCTGCCTATCGTCGTCTGGCGAAGCAGTATCATCCGGACCGTAATCCCGAGAACCGCAAGGAGGCAGAGGAGAAGTTCAAGGAGCTTTCTGAAGCTTATGAAGTCCTGGCGGATCCGGAGAAAAGGCGTCTGTACGATGCTTATGGTCATGAAGGCGTTTCTGCCCAGTTCGGACCGAGTGGTTTTGACTTTGGACGCCATTTCACCCATACTGAGGACCTCGAGGACATTTTCGGCGACCTTTTGCGCGGTTTTTCGGGCGGAGGTTCAATTTTTGATTTACTGTTCGGTTCCGAATCAAACAGGAGCGTCCGGCACAGGTCCCGGGGACGGGATATTGTGATTAAAATGAGGTTGAGCCTGGAAGAGATTGCCAACGGGGTTACAAAGGAGGTGACATTTTCCCGGTTCGAACGGTGTGAGGATTGCGCTGGAATAGGCGGGACCGGGAAGACGGTCTGTGGTACCTGCCGGGGTCACGGTCAGGTTCGACGCCAAACGAGCTCAATTTTCGGTCAGTTCGTACAGATTACCACCTGCCCCGATTGCGGCGGAACTGGCGAGCAGGTTAAAAATACCTGCGCCAAATGTGACGGTGAGGGGCGAGTTCGGCGCAGTCGAACCCTCAAGGTGAAGATTCCGAGTGGCGTGAACTCTCAGATGCCGCTTGTGCTGGAGAAGGAGGGGCACTGGGGTCCGGGTGGTGCCGGTGATGTAATCATTGAGATTGAGGAGAAGGAGCATCCGTATTTTATCCGGGAAGGTGATGACATTATGGTGGAGGTGCCGATATCAATTCCTGTGGCGGTGCTGGGGGGCAAGATCAGCGTGCCGACGCTGAGCGGTAACAGGGAGGTGGAGATTCCGGCAGGAATCAGTTCCGGGACGGTATTGCGTCTGCGGGGAATGGGGCTCAAGCGGTTGCGTGGTGGGAATGGCGATCTCCTTGTCCGGGTCGTTGTGCATATTCCGAAGCATCTTTCCTCCCGTGAACGCCAGCTTTACAAGCAGCTGGCAGATGCTGCATCCGAACCGGTACCTGAGCCGCGGAAGCCGGAGCGCGGGGCGTAACAATTTATGGAGTATTTCTATATTCCGGAACTGAAGCCGGGGACAGCAATCACTGAGCTCAGTGGAGCCGAAGCGCGGCACATGACGAAGGTTTTGCGCTATCAGCCCGGTGATGAGGTTTACGCTACAAATGGCAGGGGACAGGAGTTCCGCCTGATAATCAGGCGACTGCAGTCTGCCAGGGTTACGCTTGAGGTTTGTTCGGTGCGAGCAGGCGAGCGGGAACCGAAGCATCAGCTGACACTGGCACCGGCAGTGCTGAAGGGAGATAAACTGAGTCAGGTAGTAGAGGCGGCAGCCGAATTGGGGGTTAAGGAGATTATCCCCTTTCGCTCCGCAAGAGTTGTAGGCAGGTTGAGTGAAACCAAGTACCGGCGGTTGCACCAGGTGGCGGTCAGCGGTATGAAGACGGCACTGCGCACAGTACTGCCCCAAGTCAGGCCAGCACGGGATTTCAGCGAGCTGGTGGCAGATTTCCCGCATTATGAGCGGGTGGTGGTAGCTTATGAAGAGGAACGGGTCAGGAGACTGGAAGAGGTTCTGGAACCGGCGGTTGAATCGGTGCTGGTAGTCATTGGACCCGAGGGCGGGTTTACACCCGAGGAGGTAGCAGCAATGAGTGCTGCCGGCGCAAGGCTTTTCACCCTGGGGCCGCGGCGGTTGCGGGCAGAAACCGCAGCAATAGCAGCAGTTACACTCTGCCTTGCCCGGCTGGGAGATTTGCAATGATTATTCAGGAAAGGAGGTGTTGAACGCATGGTAGGTATTACTGTCAAAGAAGGTGAACCCTACGAGAGTTTTATCCGGAGGTTCCGTCGGGTTTGCGAGCAGGCAGGAATTCTGCGCGAGGTGAAGCGCCGCGAGTATTACGAGAAACCGAGTGAGCGGCGTAAACGCAAACTCGCGGAGGCAAGGCGCAGGTTGTTTCGCAAGCAATTGAGCGAGCGTTAATAACTCCAGGGTCAGAAGGTTTTGGACGCGCAAACACTCAAGGCGCTTGATTTTGAGCGTATCCGCAGTCTGCTGGCAGAGGGCTGCAGCACGTCAATCGGGCGCGATAAAATACTTCAGCTGAAGCCGTCGCTGAGTCGGGATCAGGCAGAGTCAGAGTATGAGCGACTGACAGAGATGCTGAAGCTGGATGCCGAGCCGCCGCTTGCCGGCATGAGTGATATCCGGCAGCTGCTATGGGAGGCAGAAGCGGGTAGAGTTTTGAGTGCGGAGGAATTGCTCCGAGTAAGACAGTCGTGTGCAACACTGAACAGCTGTAGACAGTTCTTTCTGACTCGGGAACACGGGCTCAGGGTGCTGCGGGCACTGGTGGGGCTGATCCCTGATGTCCGGGAACTGCAGAGGGCAATAGAACGGGCAGTTGATGATTCAGGTGCGTTCCGGGATAATGCCAGTGATCTGCTTTATGAGCTGCGGAGCGAAATCCGGGAGCGTCGGAACCGGCTAGTGGAGCAGCTGGAGCAGATGATTGAAACTGAGCCCGAGCGATTTGCCGGCACGGTGATGGTGCGACGGGAGCGGTTTGTCGTACCGGTCCGGGTGGAGTTCAAGAATCAAATTGCCGGGGTGGTACATTCGGTTTCAGCCAGCGGGCAGACGGTGTTTATAGAACCGCTGGCGACGATTACTGAACAGAACCGGCTGCAGGAACTGCGGGATGCGGAACGGGAGGAGATCGAACGGATTCAGCGGGAGCTGTCTGATCTGGTAGTTAAATTTGCCGGTGCGCTCCGGGCAGGAATCAGCGCGGTGGCGGACCTGGATGCACTTTTGGCAAAGCGCCGGTTTGTCATCAAATTTGATTGTCATCAGCCGGTGATTGACGAAGACGGCAGAGTGGAGCTGGTTAAGGCAAGACATCCGCTGTTAATGATGCACCGGTCTGAGGTGGTGCCCCTTGATTTCAAACTACCTGATGGTGTAAATGTCGTTGTGGTTTCGGGTCCGAATGCCGGCGGCAAAACGGTGGTGCTGAAGACCATCGGGGTCTGTGTCCTGCTGATGAAAAGCGGTATTTTTATCCCCGCGGCTGCCGGTTCCCGGCTGCCATGGTTTGAGCGGGTGTTTGCCGATATCGGCGATGAGCAGTCGCTTGAAGCGGATATCTCATCCTTTACTGCCCATCTGCATCGGCTGAAGCAGATCCTCAATGGTGCTGACGCCAGAAGTCTGGTGCTGATTGATGAAATCGGTTCTGCTACTGCACCGGAAGAGGGTTCGGCACTGGCAATTGCAGTACTTGAGGAGTTGAGGCGCCGCCAAGTGTTCACCGTGGCGACTACTCATTTCAGCAGTTTGAAGGTATTTGTTCAGAATGAACACGGAATGGCCAACGCCGGTATGGAGTTCCGTAACGGTCCGACCTACCGGTTACTGATGGGTTTGCCGGGCGAGTCCAGTGCCTTCGAAATCGCTGAGCAGTCAGGTTTGCCGGCAACGCTGATCAGCCGGGCGCGGGAACGGATGGGCAGTGAGTGGCTGGATTTCAAGACAAAGCTCCAGCAGCTTAATATGGAAGTGGAGTCGGTGACGAGGGCGCGACACGAAGCAGAAGTGCAGCAGAAGCGGGCTGAGGCGTTGATCAGGGAATATGAATCTAAACTGGCGGAATTTGAGCGATGGCAGATGCAGGAGCGGAAGCGGCAGTTGCTGATGCGGGAACAGGAGTTGAAGGAATGGCGGCGCCGGATCGAAAATCTGGTGCGGGAACTGCGGGAACGCCAGGCAGACCGGGAAAGTGTTGTTAAGACAAAGAGTTTTATTGCGGATGAGCTCAAAGTTGTTGAAGCACAGCTGTCTGAAGTCCGATTGCCTTCACTTCCAAATGAAGAATCGCCACAGGTTTTTGCGGTTGGAGATGAGGTGGAATCCGAACTTTTCCGGCGTCGGGGCAAAGTGGTGGAGTACAAGGGTGAACGGGTGGTGGTGGAGTTTGGAAATATCAAGCTGGAGGTAGATCCTCGGGGCTTGAAACTGGCTCGTCCGGCATCCCAGCCCAAGCCGGCAGTTTCTGAGGAGTTTGAGTTTGTGCCGCATTTGAACATTCGAGGAATGACCCGGGATGAGGCAGAAATCGCCGTATCCCGGTTTCTGAGTGAAGCGGTAATTGCAGGTGCATTTGAGTTGTCAATTTTGCATGGTAAAGGAACAGGAACTCTACGCCAGATGCTATGGAGAAAACTGCGGCAGGATGCCCGGGTTGCCGAAATCAGGTTTGCCGAGCCCAGCGAAGGCGGCATGGGTGTGACGATTGTGAAGTTGCATCCTAAGGCAGAGCGGAATGGTGAGAAATGATTAAGCCCGATATTATTGAACGGGTCCGGCAGGAGACCGATATTGTAGCACTGATCGGCAGTTATGTGCCGCTTAAGAAAGTTGGCCGGTATTATCGCGGTCTGTGTCCGTTTCATTCCGAGCGGTCACCATCTTTCTATGTCAGTCCCGAACGCCAGGCTTATCACTGTTTTGGCTGCGGTGCTGGCGGCACCGCCATCACTTTTGTCATGCGCTACGAGAAACTGGAATTTCCGGAGGCGGTCCGGCTGCTGGCGAAACGGCTGGGAATCAGAGTGGAGGAAGAAACCGGAAGCAGCAAGTATCAGCCGCTTTATGAGACATGCGAGCGGGTTGCCCGTTTCTATGAGCAGATGCTGGTGAAATCTGAGCCGGCAAGAAATTATCTACAGCAGCGAGGCTTGAGTGCTAATACGATTAAGCGGTTCCGACTGGGTTTTGCTCCTGGGGGCAATTATCTGCGCGGGCATGCCGCAAAACTGGGGTTGAACGAGGAGCTGCTGATTCAGTCCGGGCTGCTTCTGGTGCGTGACGAGGGTAGAATTGACTATTTCCGAGAGCGGATTATTTTCCCGGTATTTTCACTTTCCGGCAGGATAATCGGATTTGGCGGGCGGGTGCTCGATGACAGTGAACCGAAGTATCTTAATTCCCCGGACACACCAATTTTTCACAAAGGAGAAAACCTCTACGGTCTCTATCAGGCGCGGGCCTATATTCGGGATAATGTACCGGTGCTGGTTGAGGGTAATTTTGATCTGCTGTCACTGGTGGAACACGGAATTAATAACTGCTTGGCAAGTCTGGGAACCGCACTCACTACCGAGCAGGCACTGCTTCTGCGGCGATTTAATCAGCAGGTAATTCTCTGTTATGATGGTGATGAAGCGGGAAGGAAGGCGTGCCGGCGCTCAATCGAAACTCTGCTCCGCGCAGGGTTGGACCCGCAGATTGTTAATCTGCCGGCGGATGAGGACCCGGACAGTTTTGTCCGGAAGTACGGACGGGAAGATTTCGAGAATATTTTAAGCCGGCGCGTTGATTTCGTTGATTTTATCGTTGCTGGCCGGGAACTGAGTTCAGTGGCAGAACAGCGGGCAGTGCTCAGAGAACTTACCGGTCTCGTAGCTCTGATTCCTGATTCGGTAACAGGAGAATTGTACCGGAACCGGATTGCCCGGAATTTTAACATCGACCCCAGGCAACTTCTGACCGCCGGACCCGAGAATTCAAAGGGCACCGATTTTCGTCTGTCCGACGCCTGGCACCGGCGTGCAGAGAAACTTCTGGCGGCAGCGGTCAAGAGTCAGAGGCTGGCGCAGGTCGCATCCGAATTTTCAATTTCAGAGCTGGTTGAAGATGAGGTTTTGAGCAGTATTGCCCGGACTCTGGAAGTGCACTGTGGAGATGAGGCTTATTCCCCGCACCGGCTGATGGAGCTGGTGGGCGATGACACGGCGAGAAACAAGATTGCCCGCTGGCTTTTTTCGGAGGAGAAGCCCCCGGATGAGAATGATTTCCGGCGCTGGCTCTGTGATTTCCGTGGACGATGGCTGCAACGGGAAATCGAGCGGGCACATGATGCCGGAGACCAGGAACGTGAGGAGAGGTTGATTCGGGAAAAAAATTTACTTAAGTCAAGATGTTTGAAGAAAAAGTGAGGTGTTATGAGCAGAAAAAGTCGCACGAGCAGATCGAAATCAAGGGCTGCTGAACGGAAAAAAGCACGATTGAATACCGGGAGGAAGAATGATATCGGCGTACCTGATGACGGTGATCAGCAGCCCGAATGGATGGAGAATATTCTGAAGAAGGCAGCAGCAAATCACCGGATGACCTATGCTGAACTGGAGGACATGCTTCCCGACGAAATTCTGATGGCACCAGACCGGCTGGAGGAGGTGATTGCCAGTCTGGATCGTGAGGGTATTCAGATGGTTGAAAATCATGAGGTGGGCGAGGAACTGCTTCTGGCGCGGCATGGTACCCGTCCGGCGGTTCAGCGCAGCGACGATACAACCAAGGCGTATTTCCGGGAGCTGGCAAAACTGCCACTTTTGAGCCGTGATGAAGAGGTCAAGTATTCCCGGGAGATGGAAGAGGGTTACCGCGGATTGATTCAGTATCTGTTTGATTCCGTGCCGATGATGCGCCGGGTGATTGAAGAATGCCGTCCGGTTGAGGAGGGAACCAGAACGCTGGATCAGATTGCACGGGTGGAGTTTGAATGTCTTTTTGACAAGAAGGCGCTGGCACGGGAGCGAACGCGGTTCATACGCTGTCTCCGGGAGATTCAGAAAGCTGCAGACCGCCTGGAAGAGCTGCAGACAAAGAAACCGACACCAAGAGTACAAAAGGAAATCGCCGAGGTCAAACGCCGGGCATTTAATAAGATTCAGGCGCTATCCCTTCAGCATCATATCATCAACAATTTCCTTACGGAATTCAAAAATGTAGCGAATCAGGCAATCCAGCTTCAGGAGAAGGTTGACCATCTGAGGGCACGGGGTGAGACAGCTGAAGCCGAGCTTAAGGAGTTGAAGGCAAAATTAACTGAAGCCCGGAGATTTCTTGGGAAGAGACCTGCCCAACTCAAACGGATTCTGGCCGAGATGGCTGCCTGTGAGGAGCGGATTCTGGCGGCACGGGACCGGATGATTGAGGGGAATGTCCGACTCGTGATATCAATCGCAAAGCGCTACATCAACCGGGGGCTGGAGTTTGCGGATCTGCTTGAGGAGGGTAATGTCGGGTTGATTAAGGCGGTGGAAAAATTTAATTACCGGAAAGGGTTCAAATTTTCAACTTATGCGACTTGGTGGATCAAACAGGCGATCACCCGGGCGATTGCCGATCAGTCACGAACTGTCCGGGTCCCGGCACATATCATTGATGCCATTAACAAGGTGGCGAAGATTCAGCGCCGTTTTCTGCAGATCGAAGGGCGAGAGCCCACGACCGCCGAACTGGCACAGCGGCTCTCAACACCGAAGGAGAAGCTGGAACAGCTGAATAAAATCGCTCAGTTCGGAATTTCAATTGACAAACCGATTGACGACGAGGAATCCAGCTTCATCGGCGATTTCATCTATGATGACAAAACTGCTTCGCCGTCTCATGATGCTGCGGTCAAGCTGCTCCGGGAGAAGTTGGAGGAGGGGTTGAAGACCCTTACCCGGCGCGAAGAGAAGGTGCTCAGACTGCGGTTCGGACTGGGCGATAACTGCCCCCGGACGCTGGAAGAAGTCGGGCAGATTTTCAACATTACCCGCGAACGCGTCCGCCAGATTGAAGCCAAGGCGCTGCGTAAATTGCGGCATCCATTGCGACTGATGGAGCTGGAAGAAATAATGAAGCTGCTGCGATGAATCTGATTGGCATCATCTCCGATACCCACGACCATCTGATCCACGTCCGCCGGGCAATTGCACTGTTCAATGAACGCAGGGTGAATCGGGTAATTCACTGCGGTGATATTGTGGCGCGGTTTGTGCTGGAGGAGTTCAGCCGGTCTCAGGCACCGCTGACAGTTGTGCTCGGTAACTGTGATGGTGATCCGCCAGCGCTACAAGAGAGTGCCCGACGACTGGGCTTTGAATTTCATCTTCAGCCGGTGCTTCTGGAGCTGTCACAACGGCGGGTTTTCGTCAGTCATCAACCTCTGAATTCGGTACCGGAGTGCGACTTCTATCTTCATGGCCATACCCACCGGCAGCGGTATGAACCGGGAAAACCGGTAATTGTCAATCCAGGAGAAGCCTGCGGCTGGCTCTCGGGGGTGGCGTCGGTTGCAATTTTGGATCTCACTACCGGGACAGTTGAATTTCCAGAACTTGTTACGGGATGAACGGTGGATATTGAGCCCGGTCTTTATATAGTTTCAACCCCGATCGGAAACTTAGGAGATATCACTCAGCGGGCGCTGACAGTACTTGCCGGAGTGGACCTGATCGCCTGTGAGGATACTAGGAAGACCGGTCTGCTGCTAAAGAATTTCAGTATTACCAACCGGCTGATTTCCTATAATGAATACAACAAATTCCGCCGGACTCCGGAAATTCTTACTGTTCTCAGTCAACAACGGGCGGTGGCACTGGTCAGTGATGCGGGGACACCCGGAATTTCCGATCCCGGTTTTTATCTAATCCGTGCTGCAATTGAGCAGGGTATCCGGGTGATTCCAGTGCCGGGAGCGTCGGCAATTCTGGCAGCGTTGGTAGTATCAGGTCTGCCTTCTGACCGCTTTGTGTTTGAGGGATTTTTGCCGAAACGTGCCGGCCGGCGCCGGAAGCGACTGGCGGCGCTGGTAGATGAAACAAGGACGGTAATCTTTCTTGAGTCGGCAAGAAGGCTGATCCGACTGCTGAATGAGATCGGAGAGGTGCTGGGTGACCGGAGGGTGGTTGTCTGTCGGGAATTGACGAAAAAATATGAGGAGATAATTCGCGGGCGGGTTTCGGAAGTGCTGGAAGTGCTGACATCAAGGAAGATTAAGGGAGAAGTAGTTGTGGTTGTGAGTGGTTATGAGGAACGAGACCAAGGACCGAGGTAGAAGATTTCTGCGGCCGCTGGTCAAATTGTTGAACCGGTGGGCAATATCCCCATCAGCAGTGACTTGGAGTGCTCTGCCCTTGAGTATCGTAGCCGGTATTTTATTCGCCATGGGGAATTTTGTCTGGGGAGGAGTAGCTGCCATGCTGGTGGGATTGTGCGATACGGTTGACGGCGAACTCTCGCGGATGAGCGGCAGAACCTCAGTCAGCGGTGCAATCCTTGATTCTACCGTTGACCGTCTGAGCGAAGGGATAATTCTGACCGGCATTGCTCTGTATTACCAGAAAGTGAATGGCGTATATTCGGTACTGGCGATGATCACTATGCTGTTTTCCCTGCTGGTGAGCTATGTCCGGGCACGGGCGGAAGGTGCCGGGCGTCAATGTCAGGTGGGTTTTTTTGAGCGCCCGATACGGGTGATCATTCTGGTGTTCAGTGCCATCGTACTGGGCAGGCGACTACTACCCCTCGGTCTGGGTGTTATTGCCGTCGGGTCACTTGTAACCTTTATCCACCGGCTGGTTCATGTTCTAAAGTCCCAATCTTAATGAGTTCGCAGGTTCTGTTAGTAGGGCTGGCGCGGTCACCTCGCCAGCGCTGGATTAAAGCCGATCAGCTCGATGAGCTCGCTCAGCTTGTAAAGACTGCGGGCGGCTCGGTGGTGGAACGGATAATTCAGATCCGGGAGCGACCGGACGCCGCAACGCTTATTGGTCGCGGGAAGGCGCTTGAGGTCAGCAGGCTCTGTGCTCAGTATGGAATCGATCTTGTGGTATTTGAAGATCTGCTTTCTCCAACTCAGCTCCGGAATTTGGAAGATATCATCGGGGTGCGGGTTATTGACCGGGAAGCGGTGATACTTGATATTTTTGCTTTGCATGCCCGGACTGCCGAGGCAAAAGTGCAGGTGGAACTGGCACAGCTCGAATACATCAAGACACGCCTGACTGGTCTGGGTGTGGAGCTGTCACGGCTGGGGGGCGGTATCGGAACCAGGGGTCCAGGAGAGACTAAGCTGGAGATGGATCGGCGCCGGATTGAGCACCGGATTACCTTTCTGCGCCGGGAGCTCGCCCGGATTGAACGGGAGCGGGCGGTTCAGCGGAAAAGGAGGAGCAATCTGTTTCAGATTGTACTCGCAGGATATACGAATGCCGGCAAATCGACAATTTTCAACCGCCTGACCTCTGCCGGTGCAAAGGTTTCAGATCAGCTGTTTGCTACTCTTGATGCAAACACCCGGGTCTGGCAGATTGACAGCCGGCTCAAGACGCTGGTGACCGATACCGTCGGATTTATCCGGAATCTGCCGGTTCAGTTGATTGCTTCTTTCCGTTCGACCCTTTCTGAAGTCCGGGAGGCAGACTTGATTATCCATGTGGCTGATATCAGCGATCCGCAGGTAGAGATGCGTATTGATGTTGTTAATGAAACACTCGCGGCAATCGGTGCTGCTAATAACACCAGGGTTCTGGTGTTCAACAAGATCGATCGCGTATTTGATGAGTCGATAGTCAGCCGTCTGTCGCCCAGGTATCCGGATGCCATTTTTCTATCAGCACTGACTGGTACCGGGCTGGACCGGTTGCAGGATCGGATAAGAAAAATCGTCGAGGGGCAGATGGTAATTCGCCGTTTTACTCTGCCGGTAAACCGTCCGGACCTTGTGGCAATGATACGTTCTGCCGGCAGAGTGCTTTCAGAAAGATCTGTTAATGGTACAACCCAAGTCCGCGTCCAAGGTTATTCTGCGGACCTGGCAAGGATTCGGAAGGCGATAAAAAAGTTGCTCTGAATCCGTTACTCTACTTTGATTGCACTTGCCGGGCAGTCTTCCGCTGCCTGCTGCACGCAGTCTTCTGCTGCTTCGGGCACAATCTCCACCTTTGCCCGGGCAAGGTCGCCATCCAGTTCAAAGATATCTGGACAGGTGTCGACACACAGTCCGCAGCCGGTACAAAGTTCCCGATCGACCGATACCTTCATGTTATTCCTCCTTGAATTAAAGTTTATATTTAATAGCGAAAGTAGAACCGGTTGTCAAGAAAATTACGGGCGGACAGCACCGGTGTGCTGACGGTTGAACCGGGTGAGATAGGCGCGGACAAATTCATCAATTTCTCCCGACAGCACCTTTTCGACATCCCGGGTTTCATAACCCGTGCGATGGTCCTTCACCAGCTGATAGGGAAAGAGGACATAGGAGCGGATCTGGTGTCCCCAAGCGATATCGGTTTTTGCGGCCTCAAATTTTTCCAGTTCTACCCGCTGCTGTTGACGGTAGTAATCATACAACCGGGCACGAAGGACCTTGAGGGCATTCTGTTTATTCTGGAACTGGGAACGCTCGTTCTGGCAGGTGACAACGATTCCGGTCGGTATATGAGTAATCCGGACCGCCGAGCTGACTTTGTTGACATTCTGACCGCCGTGCCCGCCTGCCCGGAAGGTGTCGATCTTAAGGTCATTGGGGTTCAGTTCCACTTCAATTTCATCCACTTCCGGGAGCACCGTTACAGCAGTGAAGCTGGTGTGGCGTCGGCGATTGGCGTCGAAGGGCGAAATCCGTACCAGCCGGTGAACTCCCATTTCCGATTTAAGCAGTCCGTAGGCGTAAGGACCACTTACTTCGATTGTTGCATCTTTGATCCCGGCTTCTTCGTTGAGCTGTAAATCAAGAATTTCGTATTTCAGTCCCTGATTTTCAATGTAATGGAGGTACATCCGGAACAGGATTTCCGCCCAGTCACAGGACTCGGTGCCCCCGGCACCAGGGTGGATTGAAAGGATGGCATTTCTGCTGTCTTCCGGAGAATTGAAAAGTGCCCGTTCTTCGAGCTGGTTGAATTCTTTTTCCACTTCCCTGAGCTGCGAGGCAAGTTCGTCAGCGATCTGGGTATCGGTTTCTTCGGCGAAAAGCTCCTCAAGTTCCCGGATTTCGTTAATTTCCCGCTCCAGTTTTTCCATCCGACTGATCAGATCGTCCAGCTGGGCAAGCCGGCGCATCACTGTTTGGGCGTTGTGCGGGTTGTTCCAGAAGTCGGCGGAGGCAGACTGTTCGCGCAGTTTTGCGCGTTCGTTGCGCAGTTTTTCGATTTCAAAGAAATGCCGCAAGGTCACGGAACCGTGCGGCAAGCTGATTTAACTGTTCGGACACGGCGACAGTTTATTTCTTTTCGCCGGTATCGGCGTTCTGCTTGTAACGGCGCCGGAATTTCTCCACCCGGCCGGCAGTGTCGACAATCTTCTGCTTGCCAGTGAAAAACGGATGGCAGGCAGAACAGATCTCGACATGAAGCTTCGGTTTTGTGGAACGGGTTTTGAATGTGTTACCACAGGCACAGGTGACAACACACTCACCGTATGGTGGATGAATTTTTTCCTTCATGGTATGACTCCTTTTTAACTTTCACTCATTGATTCCAGAAACTCTTTATTATTCCTGGTCAGGCGCATTTTGTCAAGGACGAATTCCATCATTTCCACCGGATTGAGTTCGGCGAGGAGTTTGCGCAGCACCCAGATGCGGTTGAGCTCAAATTCATTCAGCAGCAGTTCCTCCTTCCGGGTGCCGGAACGCTGGAGGTCGATGGCGGGAAAGATCCGGCGGTCTGCAAGCCGGCGGTCAAGAATGAGCTCCATATTGCCGGTCCCCTTGAATTCCTCAAATATAACCTCGTCCATCCGCGAGCCGGTTTCAATCAGGGCGGTGGCAATGATCGTCAGACTGCCACCTTCTTCAATATTTCGGGCAGAGCCGAAGAATTTTTTCGGTTTCTGCAGGGCGTTGGAGTCCAGACCGCCGGAAAGGGTGCGGCCTGAATGAGGCACTACCAGGTTATGGGCACGGGCAAGCCGGGTGATGGAGTCCAGCAGGATGACAACATCATGTTTGTTCTCCACCAGCCGTTTCGCCTTTTCCAAAACCATATCAGCAACCTGGACATGGCGTTCGGGGACTTCATCAAATGTTGAGCTGATGACTTCAGCTTTAACTGACCGTTCCATATCAGTTACTTCCTCCGGGCGTTCATCGATGAGCAGAATGATTAGTTTAATTTCCGGATGATTCTGGGTAATGCTGTTGGCGATTTTCTGCAGGAGCACGGTTTTTCCGGCCCGGGGCGGGGAAACAATCAGTCCACGCTGTCCTTTGCCGATCGGGGTGAAAAGGTCAACGACTCGCATTGAGAGGTCGTTCTTTTCCGGAATCTCAAGATGGATGCGTTCCTGAGGATAGAGCGGGGTTAATGCGTCAAAAGGTATCCGGGGCCGTTCTTCGGTCAGGGGCGTGCCGTTTATCGTTTCAATTTTCAGCAGGGCGAAATAGCGTTCGCTGTTCTTGGGCGGACGGGCGATGCCGGTAATGGTATCACCCGTGCGCAGTCCGAACCTCTTGATCTGCGAGGGGGAGACATAGATATCGTCCGAGGAAGGCAGATAGCTGTATTCCGGTGAACGCAAAAATCCGAACCCATCCTCAAGGATTTCCAGCACGCCATCGACCTGAACCCCCCCCTCGTTTCCCTCTGTTGCCCGCTGCCGGGCTTCCGCCTCAAGTATTGCCATAATCAGACCGGGTTTGCGTTTTTCCCGGTAATCAGGAATCCCGAGTGATTCGGCAATCTCATACAATTCGGTTATTTTCTTGTTTTTAAGCTCTTCCTGTGTCATATTTGCTCCTTACTGACCGGTTTTGTTTCCCGATAAACGAAAAAGATGTTAACCGGGAATTACCAACTAAAAATTGAATCTTGCCTCGGATGCCATCAGAATTCAAAATCATTATACAAAATGGTAAACTGGTGTCAAGAAAGTCGCCCGTAATTTAACACCCATGTTTTCGACCATTCAACTCGGTTACGCCTGATATTAATGTAATGGCATCTTTTACAGAGTTACTGAGTTACTGATAAAATGTATCATTGCATCAACAGTTACATGTCTCATGCAGTGATACACTGCATACGTTCTAGATGACGACCATATTTTCTATTTCATTGATTCTGAATAAGATAAGCTACCAAATTCAGGCTGGTACGGGAGTTGCATGCTATATAATGGTAATTGTGTAAGGAGTTTAAATGTCTCAATTCTGGGAAACAACATACACCGAATACGAAGATTCGTGGGTGGCATTCGTAACCGGTTCTATATGGGACGGTTGTGAGTGGTTGGGATGCCCCATTAATGGTGAGCAGGGTCAGGGGCTGACCCTGCTCACCTTATCCTGCATGGTCTGATTTCTGTCCCTGCGGTCATCTATCTTGATTGTTGTAACCAGACGCTGACATCCCATAGCAGCCAGCCGGTCATGAATCTTTTTTAAAGTAGAAAAAATCTCATCCCACTCGCCTTCGACACATGTGCCCATGGGATTTATCGAATAGTTCAACCCGCTGCTTTTTATTATTTCCACTGCGGTGCGAATGTATTTACTCACACCGGGATTTCCCGTGCCTACTGGAACAACACTGATTTCTACGATCAGCATCGCTCAAATAAAGCGTTCAAAACGCTCTTTTCCTGCCTTGCAGATCGGGCATTTTCCCGGAGGTTCCGGACGGGCGCACAGATAGCCGCATACTTTACAGCGCCATACCGGCAGCGACAGTTTTGTCATTTCCCCGGTGTTCGTAACAGGTGCCGGTTCGGCATAACCGGAGATGAAGAACTGAGCCGGTCTTCTTTCAGGTATTGAACCTTTCCGGATCCTGCCTGCGATCCAGTCATCAGATACATAAAGAGCACAGTAGCAGGCACCGAACTCCTCCAGATCGGCATCGCGGTAATAACAGGGGCAGATGATGTCAATGTCTTTTTCCTTGTCTCCCAGCGCAAGTCGACACGGGCAGGCACGGTAACCGTATCTTTTTTCATTGGTCAGCAGGGCGGCAACCAAGCCAAGCGTGAAATTCCGGTCTGGATTCAGGTTATAGCCGGCTTCTTCCGCTTCTTTTTTCAGTTGTTCGTAAAGCTTGACGACTTCAGGCGGAAATTCTTCAGTCATATTCAAATCTCCAGCAGTTCCCGGATTCTTTCTTCATCATAGCCGACGACTACCTGATCATCAATTTGAATTGTTGGAAATGAGCCGCGGGGATTGAGCTGGCGCACACGTTTGATGATCTCCTCCCGTTCCGGTCCGGATGTGAGATCAACGTCGATGAATTCGTATTCGATCCCGTTACTGTTGAACAGCTCCTTGGTCATCCGGCACCAGCCGCAGGTGGACAGCGCAAATAAGATAACTTGATGTTTGTTGTTCTTACCGCTGATTTTCTTAAAAGGCATGAGCCTCCCTTCCTATTTGTCGATTTTACCGCCGCATTCGGGGCAGACCGTGGTGTTCCGGGGCAACGGTTTGCCACAGTGCGGACAGAAGTTTATCTTGGTCTGGCAGGGCTGGCAGACTGTTTCTCCTTCCGTAAGCGGCCGGTCACAGTAGGGGCAGCGACAGCCAGTTGCACTCTGCTGCCGGCGCTGCAGATAGTCCTGGATTGCAGCGTGAAGGGCATCAGCACCAAGATTGGAACAGTGCATCTTATTAGGTGGCAGGCCGCCGAGTTCCTTTGCCACCTGCTCATTGGTGATCTTGAGCGCTTCTTCAATTGTCTTGCCCTTTGCCATTTCACTCACCATTGATGATACCGCAATTGCAGCACCACACCCGAAGGTTTTAAACTTGACATCGGTAATTATGTCATTTTCCACTTTGATGTAGAAGGTCATCATATCACCACAGACCGGATTGCCAACTTCGCCGACTCCATCCGCATTTTCAATCTCCCCAACATTACGGGGGTTGCGAAAGTGCTCCATTACTTTTTCTGAATACATGTCTGCTCCTTAATTTTCTTCATGATAATGATTTTGTCCAGCTTTGAATTCATAGGGGTTTTCTCCCCGGAGATAACGGGCGTAAAGCGGGGAGATGCTGCGCAGACGGCTGACAATCGGTGGCAGCTGGTCAAGAAAATAGTCAATGTCTGCGTCGGTGTTGTCCTTGCCCAGTGTCAACAGCAGTGAGGATTGAGCGACTGCATGGTTAATGCCCAGCGCCAAAAGCACATGTGAGGCTTTGAGGGTGCGAGCGGTACAGGCGGAGCCGGAGGCAGCGGCAATTCCCGTATCATCGAGGGAAAGCAGCAGTGCTTCGCCTTCTACAAACTCTATGCACATGCTGACAACACCGGGCAGTCTGTTGACAGGGTGTCCGGTGAAGATAATTCGTTCAACGCGGGTGGGCAGTTCCTGATACAGACGTTTACCGAGTCGGTCGAGGTTTTTCCGCCAGTCGGGGAGATGTATCTGGGCGATTTCTGCTGCTTTGCCCATTCCTGCTATGGCTGCAACATTCTCAGTTCCGGCGCGACGTCCCTTTTCCTGAAATCCGCCTTCGATCAGAGGGTTGATCCTGGTGCCGGGTTTGAGATAGAGGATAGCTGCCCCCTTTGGACCGTAAATTGACTGGGCAGAGAAGGTATAGGCGTCCGCTCCCAGCCGGGCGACATCAATCGCAATTCTGCCGACTGCAGCAGTGCCGTCCGAATGAAACAGAATTCCCCGCTCCCGGCAAATTGCAGCCAGTTGTTCAACGGGCTGAATCGTGCCGATTTCGTAATTCGCATGCATCACCGAGACCAGAATCGTGTCCGGTCTGATTGCTTCCCGGAGCTCCTGCGGGTCAACCCTGCCCCACTGATCAACCTTCAGGGTGGTAATTTCAAAACCGAGTCGTTTGAGCGTGCGGGTTTGTTCGATAATCGAAATGTGCTCAATAGCGGAAATGATGATATGTTTTCCTTTGTTCTGATGGGCAAGTGCCAAGCCCTTTAGTGCCAGATTGTTGCTCTCAGTTGCAGAGCTGGTGAAGATTATTGATTCCGGTGCTGCATTGATGAGTCGAGCGACCTGATTTCTGGCCTGTTCGATTGCTTGACGCGGCGGGTCACCGAATCGGTGCAGGCTTGAGGGATTACCGAATTGCTGATTCAGATAGGGTTGCATTGCTGTAACCGCTTCGGGCAGGACCGGGGTGGAGTTTGCATGGTCAAAATAGACGGGGTTCATAACTATTTGACTCCTGATGCTGCGCAGGAGGTTTACATGCGTTCCATGACTTCAATTCCTAGGAGTTTCAGGCCGGTTCTGATGACGGTGCCGACCATTTCCACGAGCACCAGCCGACTGCGCTTCAATTCCGGGCTCGGTGCAGTCAGGACCGGAATGCGGTCATAAAAAACTGAAAAATCACGGGTTAAGCGGTAGATACGATTGGCGATACGATGAGGTTCATAATTCTGGGCAGCTGCGATTACAGCATCCGGGAACAGGGCAATCTGTTTAAGCAGATTTAATTCTTCCGGGGCAACGAGCGTTTCCGGGTGGAAGTCCGCAATTTCCGGGTTGCCCGCCTTTCTCATGATTGACCGGGTGCGGGTATAGGCATACTGCAGATAAGGGCCGGAGTCACCGTCAAGCGCAAGCATCCGGTTCCAGTCAAAGACTACCTCCTTCACCCGGTTCTGGGAAAGATCAGCATACTTGATGGCACCGACTCCGACCCGGCGGGCAATTTCCTCCTTTTCTGATTCGGGCAGGTCGCGTCCCTGAATGATTGCCATTGCCCGTTCGATTGCTTCATGAATTACATCTTCCAGCAGGATGAACCGGCCGGCACGGGTGGAAAGCCTGCCTTCGGGCAGACGGATGAGACCGAAGTTCACATGGATGCAGGGGACGTCATAGCCCAAAAGTTTCATTGCGGCACTGAACTGCTTGAAGTAGAACTCCTGTTCATTGCCGACCACATAAAGAATCTTTTCCGGGTGCCATTCTTCAATCCGGTATTCTGCGGTGGCGATTTCTCTGGTGGCATAGAGGCTGGTGCCGTCCGATTTCTGAAGAAGCAGGGGAACCTTGATACCAAAACGGTCAAGCGGGATCAGGACCACTGTTTCCTCTGCACTAACCGTCTCTTCACCGGCAGTCACGGTAGCAGGCGGTTTTTCCCGCCGGGCAATTCCGAGCCGGAGTGCCCGGTTAATAACCGATTGCAACCGGGGGGCATAGAAGCTTTCGCCGAGGGTGTGATCAAATCGGACTCCAAGCAGTTGATAAACCCGTTCAAATTCCTGCCGACTCAGCCGGACAAACTCCTGCCAGCGGGTACGGGCGACCGGATCACCGGTCTCTAGTCGCCGGAACCATTCTCGTGCCTTCTTTTCGAGCTCAGGTTTTTCTTTTGCCTCCTGATGAAACCGGATATATAGGTCCAGCAGGTGCCGGGTGGAGCTGCGGCTCAGTTCCGCGGCATCCCCCCACATTTCATAGGCACAGAGGAGTTTGCCAAACTGGGTTCCCCAGTCACCCAGGTGGTTGTCACCAATCACCCTGTAACCGAGAAAGGAGTAGATGTTGTAAAGCGCCTGACCGATCACAGTTGAACGGAGATGGCCCACGGAAAAGGGTTTGGCAATGTTCGGGGAAGAATAATCGATGACAATGGTCTTGCCGGTTCCAAAGGTGAAACTGCCGTAGCGTTCCGGTGACTGACCCGAAAACCCCGGTGAAATCCCATGATAATCCTCAAAGACCCGACGGGCCAGTTCGTAGGGCTGAAACTTGAGGTTGACATAGCCGCGACTGGCACTGATGGCTGCAAATGGTGTGCCGGTAAGATTCAGTGTTTCTGCAATTTGGTGCGCCAGTTCCTCCGGTGATTTGCGGACTGTTTTTGCCAGTCTGAATACTGGAACTGCCAGATCGGCATCAATTTCAGGTTCTCCGGTGCGGATTTCTGCCGGCGTCAGTTCCAGCCTGAGTTCTGCAAACCGGTCGGACAGGAGCTGGCGGCAGCGGGCAAGAAAGTAGACCGCCGGTATTTCGGTCATGGAGTCTCTGGAAGTGAGCTTAATATCTGAGCAAATGCCTGAAACGCAGCCGGCTCGAAAAGGACAAAACGTATCAGTTCGGGGTATTGATGTTTCTGGCAGTGGCGCAATGCAGCAGCAAGCATCAGCCGGGCACATGCCGGCACGGCGAATCCACCAACGCCGGTGCCCAATGCGGGAAAGGCAACCGATCTGATCTTCAGCCGTGCGGTTTCCTGGAGGGCACTGCTGGTAGCACAGGTAATCAATTCCGCATTCGTAACCAGATCCTGCTCCATGACCGCAGCATGGATACAGAACTTAGCCTTCAATCTGCCGGCGCTGGTAGTTACCGCTGCTCCCGGTTCAACCGGTCCGAGTTTCATTGCCTCCTGTTCAATCTCGGCTCCGCCGCGGCGTTTGATGGCACCGGCGACACCACCACCCATCCAGAAGTGGTTGTTGGCAGCATTGACGATTGCCTCAGTATCTTGGTCAGTGATGTCGCCGAGTATCACTTCCAGCCGGCAGTTACCCAAAATCCGGACAATGGGATTACAGGCGTTCATACTGCTCAATGATGGCATAGACTTCGTCCACTGAACCTGCTTGGAGCAGTCCGTTCCGGACCTCCTCCCGGCGCAGCAGACTGGAAAGTTTTGCCAGTGTCCAGATATACTCACGTTTGAGCGCTTCCGGAGCGGCGATCAGGAAAATAAGATGGGACAATTTGCCATCCAGACTGGAGAAGTCCACTCCGGTTTCGGAACGGCCAAAGGCGATCACCGCTTCCCGGACCGCATTGGTCCGGGCATGAGGTATGGCGACACCAAAACCGATTCCAGTGCTTTCAAGATTTTCCCGGCGCATGATTGCGGAAATGAATTCTTGTTCGCTGGTGACCAGGCCGGCGGTAACCAGCGGTGCGGTGAGTTCTGCAATGACCGCCGACTTTTCCCGGCTGTTGAGTTTCAGGATAACTGCCGCAGGTAGCAGCAGTTCGGACACTTTTTTGGGCATTACTCCTCCTTGTCCGTTTTGAAAAATACGACCGGTTTTTGAGAGTGCCGGAGCAGATGTTCGGGGGAAAAGGGAGTTTCGGCACTCACGACCAGCAGGTCAATCCTGTAACTTTCACAAAGTTGAGCAAGGCGTGCCAGCGGCTCGCCGGTTTCCAGCAAAAGTGAAACCCGGACGTTCTGATTAAAGGATTGATCCTCAATTTCATAGAGTACCTGCCAAGCCTTTTCTTCTTCCGATGAGTGTTTCCGAATTCTGCTGGTTCTTAATTCCTCCGGACCGGTGCGGTCTGAACCGGTGTCAGCCGGCAGCAGGTAGACTGCAAACAGGTGGGCATTCAGACGGGCGGCAAGGCTGACGGTCCAGCGGGCGGCGGGTCGGAACCGGACCGGACTTGAGAGTGCGAGCAGGATGCGATTGATCATTTGCCGACGCAGAAATTTTCAAATATCCGGTTGAGAATCGCATCGGATGTAACCGGCTGGTCAATTGCGGTGAGCGCATCGAGTGCGGTCCGGACTTCAAACAGGCGGGTTTCCAGATTTTCACTCCTGATGCCTGCGCGGAGCGCATCCCGGCAGCGGGTAAGACATTCAATCTGGCGTTGAGTGAAGACTGGACAGGTTGCACTGGCAACCATCAGTTCCCGGTGTAGGCGTCGGCGCAGGAGATTCAGATTTTCGCCGGTTTTGCAGGAGACCGTCACCGGATTTTTCAGGCCGAGTTCTGCCGGCTGGAACCGCGGTGTGAGGTCCGACTTATTAAGCACCGGAATTTTAGGTTTGTCGGCAATCCGGGTTAAAATCTCCCGGTCAAGCGGTCGGACTGGCATCGAGCGGTCAAAGATGATTAGCACCAGATCCGCCTCGGCAATCGCCTTGGAAGTCTCAACCGTGCCCCGGCGGGTGAGCGGGTTGCGGGCATCAGGATGATAACCGCAGGTGTCAATGAGCCGGACCGTTATTCCACTCAGGTCAAGACGGGCTTCGATTCGATCCCGAGTTGTGCCGGGGATCGGGCTGGTCAGAACCCGCTTTTCTTGCAGAAGACAATTGAACAGACTGGATTTGCCGACATTGGCTCTGCCCACGATCGCTACCGTCACCGGCTCAAAGAGCCGGTTAGTGGCTTCTGCCTGACTGATTTTCCGGTCAAGTTCGGTGATAAGCCGCTGAATTTTGCGGTCAATAGTGGCTAAATTGAATCCGGGTTTTCCCGGGTGGGACTCTTCGGCAAAACCCAGCCGGTACTCCAGTTCAGCGCACAGCTGATAAAGCGGTTCCTGCAGATGATTAACAAGCTTGGCGGTGGCACCGTTGTAGGCGTTGATGGCGACGCGCAGTGCGCGCCAGTTCCGGGCATGGACAATTCCTGCTACCGCTTCGGCTCTGGAAATGCTCATTTTCCGATTGAGAACCGCGCGCCGGGTGAATTCGCCCGGCTGAGCAAGACGGGCACCCAGACGCCGGCACATCCGGACGATCCGGTCCACAATCAGCGGGCTGCCGTGAGATGAGATTTCTGCCATATCTTCTCCAGTATAGGAGCGTGGAGCGTGGAAAACGGTGATCATTACTTGGTCAATTAATTCCCCTTTTTCATCCCGGAGCCAGCACAGGCGGGCGGTGTAGCCGGGCCGGGCTTGAAAATTCTGGCCGGGTATGAGCCGTTCCAGCAGTGCAAAGGTGTCGGGCCCGGAGATTCTGATGACCGCGATCCCGCCAACTCCGCTGGGGGTTGCGGGGGCAACAATCGTATCCTCTGTCATTGACCGCAGATTGCGTCAGCCCTTCGTTCCTGTCGAGGGTACGGTTTCCTGTGGTGCGATGATGACATTGCGGCGGGAGCCGGTGCCGACCGCATATACCCGCACCTGGGGCATGGTCGCAAGTGCATCCTGGACTACCGCCATTTCCTTCTCGCTCAGAAAGTCGAGCGCCATCTCCCGTCGGGTCTCGGTGACGATTTTGGCAACCGCCAGCGCCTTCTTACGCAGGAAGTTGTCCCGCCGCTGGAGATAGCCTGCAACATCCACGGTAATCGGCGCAATTTCCGGGAACCGGCGTCGGACAATTGTGCGCACGAGATGCTGCAGTGCCTTGAGTGTGGCACCGCGTCTGCCAATCAGAATTGCACTTGCCCGCTTGGTTTTGATGTTCGCCAGATAGCCTTCGTCTGTCCGGTTGACCTCAACCCTTGCCCGGATGCCGATGTGGTTGATCAGTTCCTCGATCACCCGGGCGATATGCTCTTCTTCAGAAGCCGGAACTTCGGGTGCAAATTGGGCATCGGCCTGGATCGCCGGATTTAATTCCCCCCCGGGTTCGGGGCTTTTCTGATTTTCTGCCATAGTGATCCTCCTTTGGTTGCGATCAGACTCTCGCCAATTGAGAGTATATTATAGATAAACCAGTATAACTGCAATCCGCTGGAAAGATTGAGAAAGATTGCAGTAATGAAGATCGGAAAGATTACCGTGAGTGCCCAGTTCTTTTTGTCAGTGGCAGTCAGCAGGTTCTGGGCGATGAATGATACCCCCATCAGAATCGGGAGCAGTCCGAGCGCAAAGCCCCCGACCAGTGGTACACCTCTCGGAATGTGTCCGAACAGTGTATCAGGCTGGGAGAGGTCCCTGAGCCAGAGAATAAAACCTGCGCCCCGTAGTTCAATGAAATTGCGCAGGACCGCATAGAGGGCAAAGAAGACCGGCATCTGAACCAGCAGCGGCAGACAGCCGGAAAGCGGATTGACCCGGTAGAGTTGATAAAGGCGCATAGTTTCCTGATTGAGCTGTTGCGGATCGTCCTTGTATTTCTTTTTGAGCTCCTCCAATTTTGGCTGCAAAAGTTGGAGCTGGCGCATCTGGCGGGTCTGAGTCCGGGTAAGGGGATAGAATATCAGTTTCATCACGAGCGAAAAAAGGACGATCGCCCCGCCCCAGTTGCGTACGAGCTGATAGAACAGCCGGAGGATAAACAGGATTGCGAGGGCAATCGGTTTAAGCCAGCCGAGACTGACCACATTCTCAAATCCGAGACCAAACCGGCGTAGCCGGTTGTATTCAATCGGTCCGAGGTAAATCAGATAACGGGCAGGGTTTTTGCTGATTGTGTGGGTTACCTGCATTCCGATTCTACCATCAGGCAGTGCCTCAGCCCGGCAGGAGTCGATGCCGGTCTGATTCACCAGAGCGGCAAAGAAGTATTTGGATTTCAGTCCCGCCCAGTCAGCCACTGCACTGAACGGCTTGCGCCGGAGATTCAAGGCAGCAATCTGATGCACCTTACCCGATGTGCGGGCATAGAAATGAAAATTGGCAAGGTCTTCCTTCAGGTTTGCCTCGGTGGTGGCGATGCCGCCACGGGCATCAAAAGTGAGTCGATTGAGGGTGGATTCGGCATCCAGCAGAAGCTGCAGGGTGTAGTCATCGCCGATTAGCCAAGTGAGGGTCAATCTTCCCGGGGCGGTGTGATACTGCAGAGTTAGGGAGGTGTCGGTGGTCTGATATCCACTCAGCAGGGACTGCGCAAGTTCCTTTATACCCAGAATCGTCTGTCCTTCGGGAATCAGCTGGACGCGGTAGTTTTTCAGATAGCAGGAGTTGATTGCGGCACTACGGCTAGAGATCGTAACCTCAAGAAACCGGTTACTCAGGGTGAAGCTGGTTTCCGGGTATTGATATTCAGGTTCGGTAGGAGTGGTAAGTACCGGTGTCTGGGGTTGGGACTGGACGATCAGCGATTCGACCGGTGCCGGTGCTGGTAGTGGAGTGGTTCGGGTCCGGCCTGGAAGCAGAAGCTGCCATAGGATGAGGATTACCATGATAATGGCAAAGCCGACAAGCATCCTGAGGTTGTCGGAATTCATCGTTCTATCATCCTTTGTTTTACTGAGGTTTTTTCCGGAACTGGGTCATACCCTCCCGGATTCAGAGGGTGGCATCTGAGGATACGTTTCAGCGCCAGCCAGGTGCCGGCGCGGACTCCATGCCGGGATATCGCCTCGAGCGCATATTCAGAGCAGGTAGGGTAAAACCGGCAGGACCTAGGCAGAACTGTTCCCCAAGTCAGCTGATATCCCCGGATCAGGAGCACGACGAGTTTTGTGAGCATGCTGATACCTCCTCAAAAAGTTTTCTTATCTCTTGTTTCAAAGCTTCAAAGCTGAGATTTTCTGCTCCGGGTCGGACTTGGACAATGTAATCATAACCTGCCGGTAACCATTCCTTGTTGCGACGGTAAATTTCCCGCAGCCGGCGTTTCAGCAGGTTGCGGATCACCGCACCACGGATTTTTGAGCTTAAATGGAAGGCGATGCGCCGGCCAAAATTGCGAGGTTCAGTTTTAAGATATTTTAAGGTAAAAAGGGATGAAGCAATCCGCTGTCCCTGCTGGGTAATGGAGATGACTGCCCGGCGGTGCCGGACAATTTCCACCCGCTTGAGACTTTCGCGCATCGGAGTAATTGTGCCGGAAGGGCACGGTTATGTTCATACGGTCAGACGGTGTCTGCCCTTACGCCGGCGGTTGGCAAGCACTCTTCTGCCACCGACGGTTTTCATCCGGGCGCGAAAGCCATGCGTCCGTTTACGCCTGATCTTTGACGGTTGATAAGTTCTTTTTGGCATATGAATTCCTTTTGGTGATTATAAGCATCCTGATAACAATAGTCAAGATTTGCAGTAAAACCTCCATATTACAGTTATATTGGCGGCAGCGGCCTAATTTCCCATTTCCGGGTGCGCGGAAAAGATGGCTTTTAAGATAACTTACTGATTTGCAACATTTTAGCAACACGGTCCCGGCTGATAATTATAAAAATGAGGGAGTTCACCCCCGGCGTAAACCCGGTGTTGGTTCTTTTACTCCGTGCAGTGCCGGTTATGCCCCTAAGCCGAGTCTACGTTCCGGAGCCGGTTTTCTGGATATATATAAGACGGAGCTGGGTCAGAACATCGTCAATGAGCTCGGTTTCCTCGTTAGTGCGGTTTCCTTCAGTTTTTTCCTTGAGCATCTGGATCGTATCGATAGTATAACGGGCAAGACGAAAGTCGGGTTCCGGGTTGTTGCCGTCCGGGTTTACCGGCTGACCGAGATAGGCAAGGGCAGTGGCGGTAAGGGTGAGGATTAGACCGTTCAGGCTCGGCGGCGGTTCGCCGGCACAGGATTCATGGTCATGCTGTTCAGTCATAATTTAATAATGTTTTAATATGAACCACTTTGCCATCCTGCAGATAGATGCGGGGCACGCGTGGGCTCACCCGGCAGATGATTTCATAGGGAATTGTGCCCGCAAGCAGCGCCAGTTCGTTGGCGCAGATTTTCTTGCCGTCAGCTGAGCCGAGCAGGGTAACAATATCGCCGAGGCGGGCGTCGGGCACATCCGTGACATCGAGCATCGTGAGGTCCATCGAGACATTGCCAACTACCGGCACTTTTCGGCCGTGGAGCAGGCAGTAGCCCTTGTTTGTGAGCGAGTGGGGATAGCCGTCACCGTAACCGGCAGAGATGACCGCAATCCGCGAGTCGCGGGTAGTGAAGTAGTTGCGTTCATAGCTGATTGATGTGCCCGCAGGAAATTCCCGCAGATTGACAATCCGGGAGCGCAGACTCATTACCGGTTTTAAGGTGAATGGTGCCTGGCGATGGCCGAAGTGGTAACTCAATGGCATAATGCCGTAGAGCATAAGTCCGGGGCGGACCATGTCCAGCTGTGCCTCCGGAATGTTGAGGCAGCCGGCAGAATTTGCCGCATGACGCAGAAATCCGGTTATGCCCCGATGCTCAAGCTGGGCAGTCACCCGGTTGAACTCCCGGACCTGCTGGCGGGTGAAGTGGATGTCAGTATCGGCAGCCGGAAAATGGGTGAAAACGCCGGCAAGGGTGATACCAGGCAGGCTGGTAACCCTGGTGATGAAATCGAGCGCTTGGTTCAGGCTGACGCCGGTTCTGCCCATACCGGTGTCGACTTCGATGTGGACCGGAATTGAGGTCTGCCGCCGTTGTGCCTCCTGAGCGAGGGCAAGCGCAAACTGTTCATCCGATACCGTTGGTATCAGCCGGTATTCAAACAGTTCGGGGATTTCCTTTTCGGGGATTGGGGAGAGGATCAGTACGGGCACATCAGCGACGCCGGCATGGCGGCAGCTGACCCCTTCTTCAACACTGGCAACACCGAAGGCGTCGACAAAATTCTGGGCGGCACGGGCTATTTCCCGCAGTCCGTGACCATAGGCGTCGGCTTTGATCGCAAAGAGCAGTTTACCGTTGCCGATTGCCGAGCGTACCTGAGCGATGTTGTGTCTGAGGGCGTCAAGGTCAATTTCTGCCCAGACCCGTCCGTGGTTCACAGATATCATATTAATATTATTTTTGATGGGTGTCAAATATGCGGGGGATTCCTTGACTGAACTGAAATTGCCGGTTAGAATGATGGATAAACTAAACGGAGCAGAACAATGAGTGAAAGGATATTGCGTTTAGTGCTTCTTGGACCTCCCGGTTCGGGTAAGGGAACACAAGCGGAGCTGCTCGCAAGTCAGTTGGGGTTTGTCCATTATTCCACCGGCGAGGTTTTCCGGGAACAGATCAGTCAGGGAACCGAACTGGGCCGGCAGGTTGAAAGTTATGTGGCAAGAGGTGCACTGGTGCCGGATGGGGTCGTCCTGGCGGTCGTCGAAGAGTTCGTCCGACAGCATGGGCAGCAGTCAATTGCGTTTGACGGATTTCCCCGGACCATGCCACAGGCGACCGGGCTCGATGAACTCCTGAAACGGCTGGGTGTGCAGGTTGATCGGGCGGTACTGATTGATTTGAGCGATGATGAGGTGGTGCGCCGGCTTTCCAGCCGCCGGCAATGCAGAAATTGCAGCCGGATTTATAATCTGAGTTTCAGTCCTCCGAAAAATGCCGGTGTCTGCGATGTGTGCGGCGGCGAACTTTATCAGCGTGCCGATGATCAGGAGGAAACAATTCGTTCACGGTTACGGGTTTATGCCGAGCAGACCAGCCCGTTGATTGATTATTATGAACGGCAGGGAAAGCTGGTGCGACTGGACGGGAGTCTGGGACGGGACCGGGTGTTTGCGGAGCTGAAACAGCTGGTTGAGCAGTTGAGATGAGTGATGGCACTTTATATCAAAAGCGATGCCGAGGTGGCGGGAATGAGAATTGCGGGCAGAATTGTCGCGAGTGTCCTGAAGCGGGTTGCAGAGGTGGTGGTGCCCGGGATTACACTTAAGGAGCTGGAGGCGGTGTGTATTGACTATATCCGGAGTGCCGGTGGGGTGCCGACCTTCCTGGGTTACCGGGGTTTTCCTGCCGGGGTATGTATCAGCGTGAACGATGAAGTGGTGCATGGTATTCCTGACTCCAGGGTATTGAATGACGGGGATATTGTAAAGGTGGATGTCGGGGTAACCAAAGACGGTCTGATTGCCGACGGCGCCCGGACATTTTTTGTCGGCAGGGTTGAACCCGCGGTAGTGCAACTGGTGCGGGTAACTGAGGCTGCATTTTATGAGGGACTGAAGTTCTGCCGGGCCGGATTCCGGGTTGGTGACATCAGTGCGGCAATCCAGCGTTATGTTGAGGCGCAGGGATATTCAGTCGTCCGGGAACTGCACGGCCACGGAGTCGGGGTTGAGCTGCATGAGGAGCCGACGATTCCCAATTTCGGCAAGCCGGGCAGCGGCCGAAGGTTGGAAAAAAACATGACCTTGGCGATTGAGCCGATGGTGAATATGGGTGGACCGGCGGTCCGGACATTAAAGAACGGCTGGACCGTGGTGACCGCTGACGGGAAGCCTTCGGCACATTATGAAAATACCGTACTGGTGACTGATGATGAGCCGGAAATATTGACTGGAGTTGTTGAACCGGTATAACAATAAGAGCGGTTATGGCAAAAAAGGATATGATTCAGGTTGAAGGGGTGGTGACCGAGGCACTGCCCAATGCTACTTTCCGTGTACAGCTGGACTCCGGGCACTCCGTGCTGGCGCATATTTCCGGCAAGATGCGGATGCACTGGATCAAGATTCTGCCCGGCGACCGGGTTACAGTTGAGCTTTCTCCCTATGATTTAAACCGGGGGAGAATCGTTTATCGGTTCAAGTAGATTTAGCATGTTCTCGGCAGAAAGGAGATAGAGAAAAAATGAAAGTGCGTTCCTCAGTGAAGAAGCGCTGCGCCCATTGCAAGGTTGTGAAACGCAAGGGGGTAGTGCGGGTGATCTGTAAACGCGAACCCAAGCATAATCAGCGTCAGGGTTAATGTCTGAGTATCAGTCTTCGGGCACCGTGACTGTGTCGGGAGCTTAGGTGCCGAAATACATATTTATTTCCGGCGGGGTCGTTTCTTCGCTGGGAAAGGGAATTGCTACCGCTTCGATCGGACTGCTGCTCAAGAGTCGCGGGCTGCAGGTGATGCCCCTGAAGTTTGATCCGTATATCAATGTTGACCCAGGAACGATGAATCCGTTTCAGCATGGTGAGGTATTTGTTACCGATGATGGTGCAGAAACCGATCTGGATCTGGGGCATTATGAGCGGTTTATCAACCGTAATCTCAGCCGGGATAATAACCTGACCGCCGGGCAGATTTATTCTGCGGTGATTGAAAAGGAGCGCCGGGGGGAATATCTGGGCAGGACGATTCAAGTTGTGCCCCATATTACCGGTGAGATCAAAGAGCGGATCCGGAAGGTTGCCCGGGGCCAAGATGTAGTGCTTACCGAGATCGGCGGTACCGTCGGCGACATTGAGGGGCTGCCTTTTCTGGAAGCGGCGCGTCAGTTTGCGCTTGAGGAGGGCAGGGAAAATGTGCTCTATATCCATCTGACGCTCGTGCCGTTTGTTCCGAGCGCCGGGGAATTCAAAACCAAGCCGACTCAGCATTCGGTGAACAAGTTGCGCGAAATCGGTATTCAGCCGGATATTCTGCTTTGCCGGGCAGAAAAGCCGCTTCCCCCGGATGCCAAGGAAAAGATTGCTCTCTTCTGTAATGTGGAGCCCGAGGCTGTGATTGAGGCAATTGATGTGAAAAACATCTACGAGATTCCGCTGGTGTTTCAGCGGCAGGGTCTGGATGATTTGATTGTAAGGAAGCTGGGGTTGAAACGGAAGAGTCGGGTAGACATGAAGCCTTGGCGGGAGTTTGTCCGGCGGCAAAGTCAGGCCCAGAGTACCGTAGCGATAGGTTTGTGCGGCAAATATGTCCAGCTGAGAGATGCCTACAAGTCGGTGATCGAGGCGATTGTTCATGCTGGAGCTGCGGTGGGAGTAAGGCCGGAGATTGAGTTTGTTGAAGCCGAGGAGCTGTCACCGGCGAATGTTGGGGCACGGTTGCGCCGGTTTGCCGGCATCATTGTCCCGGGCGGTTTCGGAGTGCGGGGCATGGAGGGGAAGATGGCGGCAATTACCTTCTGCCGGAAGCAGGGGGTGCCCTTTCTGGGGCTTTGTGTTGGACTTCAGGTCGCGGTCATTGAGTTTGCGCGCAATGTTTGCGGACTCAAGGGTGCCAATTCAACCGAGTTTGCCCCCAAGACCCGTTATCCGGTAATTCATCTGATGCCGGCTCAGCGGGGAAAGCGTATTAAGGGCGGGACAATGCGTCTTGGTGCCTATCCCTGTGCCATCAGGAAGCCAAGCCTGGCGTTCGGATGCTACCGGCGGCGTCTTGTATGGGAGCGGCACCGGCACCGGTATGAGGTTAACAACCGCTTTCTTGAGCTCTTTGCACGCTACGGGCTGATCGCTTCCGGTATGTCGCCGGACGGTAGACTGGTGGAAATGATTGAGTTGCGCAACCACCCATTTTTTATCGCTACTCAATTCCATCCGGAGTTCAAGTCGCGGCCACTGGCACCACACCCCCTGTTTACTTCATTTTTAAAGGCAAGTTATGAATTTGCTCAGCGCGGTTCTGCTGCTAGTGCGGGGGCTGCCGCTTGAACTGGCGATTGCGGTTGCAAGGATTTTCACCGTAATCTATCTTTTTTTTCGGCACGATTATCGCCGGGAGATTGAGATTAATCAGCGTCTGCTTCTGGGCAGCCGAAATCGGTGGTTCTGGCTGAGAAACGGCTGGTGTATCGGCAGGAATCTGGCACTGATGGCCAAGCTGGGGACGCCAGCCGGCAATAAATTAATTGACAGTGCGGTCATTTACAGGGAAAATATTGACGATGGGAGTGTACAGACAGGTGGTCAATCGGCATGGATCATGGCTTCTTTTCATTTTGGGGTCTGGGAATTTCTGCCCGGAATTTACCGGGGTCACGGGCAGGATGTAGCAGTAATAGTAGGCGATATGCACGACAAAAGATTTAACCTGATGGTCAGGCGGTTGCGTTCGAAGACCGGTATCAAGGTGATTAATCGGGCAAGGATGCTGATTGAGCAGTTGCGGCGGCCCGGAATAACTGGGTTCATGCTGGACAATACTGCACGGGGAACACGGATTCAGATCGTCCTAGATGGAGTGACTTTCCGGATCCCGGCACTGCCGTTCGCCTTCGGAAGGAGACGCGGTTGCGGTGTGATACCCGTGTTCTGTTATTGGGATCACGGACGCCTGCGGGTCCGGGTTTTTGAACCCGAAGGTCCTGAGGGATGTATCCGGGCACTGGTTCAGATGGTGCGGGAACGGCCAGCAGAATGGATATTCTGGGGAAAGGCTGGGGCGGTTTCCTGAGATGAGTCCGGTTGACCAGATGAGATTTTTTTCTGCTGTCTGCTCCAAGGTCCTGTATCTCTCACTACTGTTTCTTGTTGGCTGCAAGGAGGAAGAGGGAAGATTTGAGAGCTACAAATTGCCCAATCAGGTTGTCCGGGATTTTGAGTTGGATGAATCGGTGAGCGGCAGGCGTCTTTACCGATTAAGTGCCCGGCTGGCGACGGTCTGGGAAAATGAATCCCGGATTGATGTGGAAACTCTGGAAGTTATTTTTTACGGTGATGATGAGCAGCCTTATTCCCGGCTTGTAGCCGATGCCGGGACAGTCTGGATTAGAAGTGAGGACCTAGTGGCGCGGGGGCATGTATGTGTGATTACCGGTGATAGCATGACACTGCGGACAGATTCGCTTGCGTGGAGTAATTCCCGGCGCCTGATTCATACACAGGCCGGAATTGTGATCGAGACCTCACAGGGGCAGATCGCCGGTACCGGACTGGTTGCAGATGCCCAGCTGAATAAAATTGAGATTCTCAGTGAAGTGTACGGGAGTTCCAATTATGAATTTGAACCCTAATCCCGTCTTACTGATTGCGCTGTCTGCCGTTACGGTTTTGAGCGGAGCAGAGATTTATGCCCGGAAAATGGAGGTTGTGCGGATTGGAGGTATGCAAGCGATGGTTCTCAGAGAGAGTGTTGCGATTTCTGATCGTGGAACAGTGATCTGCAGCCGGAATGCCCAGCTGTCACCGGGGCGGGATCGGGCGGTTCTCTGGGATTCGGTCTGGATTAAAACATCTGAGGTTTATGTACAGGCAGATTCAGTGGAATATGATTTTTCTCAACGTCACTCCAGGCTTTACGCCCGGCCCGGGAGGTTAATTACGGTGCAGGAAGAATCGGTTGAGATCCGAGCACCGGTACTCGAATATTCGTTTGTTGCGGGTAGGATTCAGGCGCCAGCAGGCTTGGAATTGCGAGACAGGCGCGGAGAGTTTGTGGTTAACGGCAAAAGGGGCTGTTATTTTCTGAAATCACGACAGGGAATGGTGGATTCGGAACCGATTTTAACGATTAACCCTGAGCAGCAGGAAACGGAGGTTGAGGTTACGGCAACCACGATGGATTATAACGATGTCGAAGGGCAGTTTAGAGCAAGTGGTAATGTGCGAGTGCGATCGGGAGCGGGGGAACTCGTGTGTGATTCTGCGGTTTTCCACCCCGCTGCGGATTCCGGGGTTGCTTGGGGAAGTCCGAAAGTAAAGGACAGCTCCGGATCGGCGGAAGGCGATACCGTCGTATTTTATCTTAAAGACCAGTCTCTCCGGCAGGTTGCACTTCACGGTCGAGCGAAAGGACGGTATCGGACCAATTCCGGTGAAACTGTTCTGGTCAACGGTTCACAGTTAAGTATGGAGCTTGCCGACGGCAAAATTGATGTAATTGAGGTGGCAAATCTGATTTCTGGGCAGTTGATCAGGCGCGGTTCTGCCGAGCGTATCGGGGATTAGTGATATGAAGCTTGTTGCCCAGGAGCTGGTGAAGACCTATGGTGGCAGAAGGGTAGTCAACGAGGTTTCACTGGAGCTTAACCGGCAGGAGGTGGTCGGACTTCTTGGTCCCAATGGTGCCGGCAAGACCACTACTTTTCATATGATTACCGGGTTCATTCGCCCTGATTCCGGCAGAATTTTTCTCGATGGCGTGGATATAACCCATCTGCCGGTTTATAAACGGGCACGGTTAGGTCTGGGTTACCTTTCTCAGGAGCCTTCGGTTTTCCGGAAACTTTCAGTGGAGGATAATATCCGGGTGATTCTGGAACTGCTTAATATCTCACGGGCTGAACAGGAACAGATAATCGATGGCTTGCTCACCAAACTCAACATAACCAGTATCCGGCGTCAGCGTGCCAGCAGTCTTTCCGGGGGCGAACGGCGGCGGGTGGAACTAGCAAGAGCACTGGCTTCAAGACCTTTATTTCTGCTGCTGGATGAACCGTTTACTGGTGTGGACCCAATTGTCCGGGCGGAGATTCAGGATATCATCAGAAGGCTGAAGGCCGAAGGGCTGGGCATTCTAATTACTGATCATAATGTCCGGGAAACACTGGAGATTACCGATCGGGCATATGTAATGTATGATGCCCGGGTGCTGCTTTCGGGGACATCGGAGGAATTGGTCCGGGACGAGCAGGCAAGACAGGTATATTTGGGGGAGAGGTTTCGGATATGAACTTTGAACAACGGCATGAGTTGCGCACCGAAGCGCGGCTTACTCCACAATTGGTGCTCAACCTGAAACTCTTGGTGCTACCAGGTCTGGATCTGCAGCAGTTGATTGAAAATGAGCTGGAGCAGAATCCAGCGCTGGAAATGGTAGATGATGGTGATGAGAATGCCAGCTTTGATTCAGCAGAAACCGAGGTTTCGGGTATTTCTGAAGAGCCGGATGTTCCAAGCGGTGTTTTGGGAGGTGATCCGGCGGAGGAATTTGATATTGCCGACCTTCTGCCGCAAGATAGCTGGGAGGTTACTGGTTATGGGGCTGACGAGGAAGGCAAGGAAAGTGCCATAGCTGAGATCATTCCTGATGCCCGGATTACCTATCATGATATCCTGCTTCCGAAACTCTTGACAGAAATTGAACCCCAAGATACTCATATTGCAGAGGAGATTGTTGAATGGCTGGATGAGGACGGATTTCTTTCTGTGCCACCGGGAAAAATTTCCGAATTAACTGGAATATCACTGGAGAAACTTAACCGGGTGCTGGGGGTGCTGCAGCGAATTCCCCCCGGGGGTATCGGTTGTCCGGATATGCGCTCCGCCCTTCTCAAGCAGTTGAATCTGAGGGGATATGATCAAACTAGTTTGGAATACCGACTGCTTTCGGAACACTGGGAACTGGTTATGCAACAGAATTACCGGAAATTGGCAGGCATTTTGCAAATTGATATCAGCAATGTTGAGCAGGCGGTAAAGAATATCTCGTCGTTAGAACCCAGACCGGGGCGTCAGTTTACTTCTGTGCCACCAGAGTATGTGATGCCGGATTTTTCGATTGAGTGGCAGGATGGCAAGTTTGTGGCGATAGAGCAGGATAGCTATATTCCCAGAATCAGGGTGGCGCGACGGTTTGTCGAAATAGTTCAGCATCCTCAGGGTTATCCGGCAGAAACGGTCGCATTTGCCCGGAAAAAGGTAAGTGACGCATTAATGTTTCTGAGGGCAATCGAATCCCGGCGGCGCCTGCTCCGGCGATTAATGGATTGGATAATTAGGCGGCAGGGTCCTTTTCTTCAGCATGGGACCCAGTTTCTCCGTCCGGCAAAGCTCAAGGAGGCTGCAACGGATCTTGGGGTTCACCCTGCGACGGTCTCCAGGGCAATCAGCGGTAAGTATGTGGAAACGCAGTTCGGCATCTTCAAACTGAGAGATTTTTTTGAAACGGGAACTGGTGGAGTTGCGCGTACGGGAATCAAGGAGAAAATCCAGGCATTAATTGCCGCCGAGGACAAAAGTTGTCCTTTGAGCGATGAAGAGATATGTGAACGGTTGCAGGTTGAGGGAATCAAGATTTCCCGCCGAACAGTTGCCAAGTATCGGGCCGAGTTGGGGATTCCCGGATCTGATGAACGGCGGAGGTTGTAATGCATTTTGTCTTGGGTACTGCCGGCCACATTGACCACGGTAAGAGCGCTTTGGTTAAAGCACTCACCGGGACTGACCCGGACCGTTTGAAGGAGGAGCAGGAACGGGGAATGACCACCGACTTGGGTTTTGCCTTTCTCGGCGAAGATATTACAATTATCGACGTGCCGGGTCATGAACGGTTTGTGCGTCATATGCTGGCAGGGGCGAGTTCCATTGATATGGTAATGCTGGTGGTTGCTGCTGATGATGGGGTTATGCCTCAGACAAAGGAGCATTTTGAAATTTGCCGGCTGTTGGGAATTAAAAAGGGAATAATTGTAATAAACAAGATTGATCTGGTCGATAGTACATTAGTAGAGCTGGTCAGAGATGAGGTTCGGGAGCTGGTCCGGGGATCATTTTTGGAAAACGCCCCGGTATTTGCGGTCTCAGCCCGTACCGGCGAGGGAATTGAGGATTTGAAGCGGGGAATTCTTGAGCTGACACGGGAGGTGGAACGGAAACCGGATCGGGGCGTATTCCGGATGCCGATTGATCGTTGTTTTACAATCAAAGGGTTCGGTGTGGTAGTTGCCGGCACTGTGCTATCCGGGAGCTGTAAGATTGGGGACCGGCTTGAGATATTACCTGAATGCATTGCCGCAAGAGTCCGGGGTATTCAACGGCACAACCAGCCTGTAGTACAGGCGGGTACCGGGGAACGGGCAGCATTGAATCTCCAAGGAGTGGAACTGGATCAGGTGTATCGTGGTCAGGTGGTGGTGACTCCTGGATATTACCAGCCGTCCAGTTACATTCAAGCATCGCTTTATCTTTTGAAAGATTCTCCGATCGCACTCCGCAATATGGCACGGGTCCATCTGCATATTGGAACTGCTGAGGTGATGTGCCGGGTCTGTCTGTTGGATAAAAAGGAACTTCTCCCCGGGGATGAAGGGCTGGTGCAATTGAGGACTGAAAAACCGATAGTCTGCGACTATAACGATAGGTATGTCCTAAGGTATGCTTCCCCACTAGCCACACTGGGGGGTGGTGTTGTGCTCGAGATTGGCAGCAGTAAGCTGCGGCGTTTTGATGAAGCGGTTATCAATCGGCTGAGGCAGCTTAAGGCAGGTGAGCAGGGTGCATTGCTGGAACAGCTATTGCTGAAAAACAGTTTTGATATCAAGACTTTAGGCGGTATCGCGCGGCAGATGGCTGTTAGCGAAGATCAGGTCGGTCATATGCTCCAGGTGCTGATTGACAGTCAGCGGGCGGCGACGCTGGATTTTGAAGGCAAGCGGTATGTGATTCACAATGAAGTCCTGCGTTTGGCACTGACAAGTGTTCTTGGCATATTAGCCGATTTCCATCGGCAGAATCCGCTGCGCATGGGAATGAAATCGTCGGAGCTTCGGACGAAGGCCGGACAACTGCCTCCGGTTCTGTTTGAGCTGGTATTAAATCACCTGCAACAGCAGGGTGAGATAATAGTTGATGGCGACAGGGTGCGGCTCAAGGGGCATACGCTGCAGTTGAAACCGGAGGAGCAGGTTCTGTTTGACTGGGTTGCCCGTATTTTGCAAGAGACCCGCTGGATACCGCCCGATCCAGTCGAACTTTTTTCCGGAGTTGACCATAAACTTGCACAGCGGGTAAAACTTGCACTGGTGGAATCTGGAACGGTTATTGATCTCGGTGACGGAATTTTGATGCATGCGCAGGCAGTTTCCGAGGCAAAAAAAGTGTTGTTGAGACTGTTGGAGGAGAAGTCTGAGCTTGCAGCAACCGATTTCCGTCAGGCACTGGAAACAACGCGAAAGTATGCAATTCCGCTTTTGAATTACTTTGATAGTATCGGATTGACCCAGCGCAAGGGCGATGTCCGGGTACTTAAAAGCAGGGTAAAGACTTAGGCAGCTTAAGGAGCTAAAATGGCAAAACGTGGTATACTGGCAACAGTTAGTTGTGCGGGTTGAGCTTCTAAAATAAGTAAGGCGCAGTTGGCGCAGGCACTTTCGGGACTGGAAGTCCCCACGGACCCGCGACTGCTGGTTGGTATCAGCACCGCAGATGATGCAGGGGTTTTTCTGCTTCAGTCGGAACTTGCACTTGTACAGACGGTCGATATTTTGACGCCGATGGTAGAGGATCCCTATGTCTTTGGGCAGATTGCAGCTGCCAATTCTCTTTCGGATATTTATGCGATGGGAGGAGAACCTGTTACGGTGCTGAACATCGTTGGTTTTCCGGCTGCGATGGATAAGGCGGTGCTTCGGGAAATTCTGCGGGGAGGACAGGATACGGTAAAACTGGCAGGTGCAGTAGTAGTTGGCGGACACACATTTAATGAGAAAGAAATAAAATACGGGCTGTCAGTTACAGGCAGGGTGGATCCCGATAAGATTATCACCAATGCCGGTGCCCGGATTGGCGACCGCTTGGTTCTGACCAAACCTTTGGGTACCGGGGTTTTTGCTCAGATCATGATGACCGAAGAAACCGTAGACACCGATCTCTACCGTACAGCAGTTGAGTCGATGATGCTTTTAAACAAGACCGCCCGCGACTTGATGCTTGAGTTTGGTGCCACTGCAGCAACCGACATTACCGGATACGGTTTTTTGGGGCATCTTCAGGAAATGGCAGAGGCTTCAGGAGTTCGGGCAAGGGTTTATTCCCGAGAGATACCGATATTACCCGGGGTAAGGGAACTGGCAGATAGATATGTAAATTCCGGGGTGGCCATGAACGAGGCTTCGTTCAGCAGATGGGTGGAATGGAAAGACAAAGTTTCTGATCCAATAAGGAATCTGCTCTGGGAGTCCGAGAGTTCAGGCGGGCTTTTGATTTCGCTGCCGACGGATAGTGTGCATTCATTTCAAGATAAGGCACAACGACTGGGAGTGATGACAGCGGTTGTAGGGGAAGTTATTTCGGGACCACCGGGAACAATTGAAGTAGTATAATTATATGTTGTGGCAGGAGCTGGGGAAAAGTCTGGCAGAACAGTTTTTTGGACCGGGCCGATTACTAAGTTATACGCGCGCATTTATCAATACATTGATAATCGTTACCGGTGCTTGGCTTGTCACCAAGCTGTTTAATCTGGCAGTCAGCCGGATTTTCCGGCAGAAGGAAGAGAGGTATTACCGGACGGTAGTTCCGCTGATACAGAGTCTTTTTCGTTATGTAATTCTTGCTCTGGCTATTGTTCTGATACTCCGAGCAGTAGGAGTCGATTATAAGGCAATTATTGCCGGAGCTGGTGTACTCGGGTTGGCGATCGGTTTCGGTGCCCAGACGTTGGTTAAGGATTTTATCTCCGGGTTTTTCACTCTGTTTGAAGGAGCAATTGCCGCCGGCGACTATGTTGTTACCTCTAATCTTGAGGGAACGGTAGAGAAAATCGGTTTGCGAGTTACCCAGATTCGTGCGTTTGACGGCACGCTCTGGACCGTACCCAATGGTGAGCTCACCAGTTTCGGAAACAGGAATCGAGATTACATGCGGGCGATGGTTACATTTGATCTGGCCTATGAACAGAATGCCGAACAGGGAATGAAAGTGGCGGCGCTGGTGGCTGAGAACTGGTATGCCCGAAACCACGAACGGTGTTTAGATAGACCTGAAGTTCAGGGTTTGCTGAATTTCGGCGATTCTGGTGTGCGGATTAGAGTTATCTGCAAGGTGAAGCCTGGTGAGCAGTGGGCCGTGGAACGGGAACTCCGGCTGGAAATTAAAAAGGCGTTTGATGAGTCGGGAATTGAAATTCCATTTCCCCGTCGTGTAGTTTACACCCGCAAGAGGCAGGACGGTTAGTTTGAAGTTTCTTCCGAAGGTTCCGGAGGAGCTGGATTGGTGATGATGACGAGGACAGCAATTGTCGTTCCTTCTCGATTGCGGAGTGCCTCAAAGCATACGGCTGAACTGGCAAAGGCAGGGATGATTTCACATTCCTGATGGCTGGCAGCGCCGGAGAGCAGTTGTTGAAGGTGAAGGAGAAATGGCTTGAGGTTGGATAGTTCAGCGCATGACCTGCCGATTGCTTCAGCCGGGTGAATGCCCAGCAGGGGTTCGGCTGCAGGATTGACATAGATTATTTTCAAATTCCGGTCAACAACAAGGACCCCTTCCTTGATGTTGGATGCTAGGAGACGGAACCGGCGTTCCAGCTCGACGATCTGATTTGACTTCATTTCATCCAGTTCCCGCAGGTGGACGAATACCCGGTTCAACTGCCGGGCAAGGTTTCCCAGCTCATCACGCGCTTCAAGTGTAATACGGACATCGAAATCGCCGTTTTCCACACGATGCAGTGCATTAGCCATCCGTTTGAGCGGGAGGATGACAGCACGGGGCAGGGTGAAGATCAGATAAATCAGAAGGCAGCAAAATATCAGAACCGAAGTGATAATGTTCCGTTGACTCCAAATAAAGAGTCGGGTAACCCGAGCTTTATGTTCTGCTATTCGCTGATTTGCTCTGGAGGTGATTGATTCTGCCAGAGTAATGATTGCGCGGCTGACATCGGTCAGACGTTGATGAAACATGGTTTGCATGCCACCCAGCATTTGATAAAATTCGATTTCCTGATCCAGTTTGCTGATGACATTCAGTATTGAATCTGCGGTTGTTTCAGCATCAGCAGGAAGTGTTGAACTCTGTTCAATCAATAAGCGCCTTTGGTCCCATAGTCTATTCAGTTCGAAGGCAGGAGTTGTTGAAAAACGCAGTGTTCGAAACTGGGCTAGTGAATCGATCATTAAATTGTACGTTCTGAGTGCCATGACCAGAGAATCAAATTGGGGTTTGAGTTCCGGAGCGAAACGCCGGCTGCGTTCACTTCTGGCCACTAACTGATTCAAAGCAAGCCGGGCTGTTGACAGATACTGCGAATCGCCGGTAAGCATAAAGTTACGCTCCGCCGTTCGTAACTCGTGGAAGTGGTGGATAATGATATTGCCTTGACGTAGCAGTTCGGCGTCGGTTTCGGCAATGACTGTCGCGAGGCGATTCATTTCGCCAACATAATAAAGTGCCAAGAGAACCACCGGCAGAATCAGCAGCGCAGTAATGAGCATACCCGAGGCAATTCTACCTCGGATAGAATGAAATGGCGTTATTATCATATCACTTAGATTGTGCGGGTCAGGCGTTCAATATCTCCATCCCGTCCTACGACGACCAGAATATCATCCTGTTCAATGATATCTTCAGGGCCTGGAAGGTCGTTAATCTGCTCCTGATATGAAGTTTCGCCTTCGGGGGTGATAGTAGGCATTCTTTTTTTGATCGCAATAACATTGACACCGAAACGCCGGCGGATGTCGAGCTGTCCGAGTTTTTTGCCGATAAAATGCCGGGGTGCATGAATTTCTGCTAGGCTGTGATTTGAGGCAAGCGGTATCTGTTCCAACAGGTCTGGGGTCAAAAGTGACTTTGCCAGTTGATCGGCCATCTGTTCTTCAATCAGAATTGTACGGTCGGCACCGACATCCTTGAGAATTCGGGCATAAAGAGAAGAGGCAGCGCGGGTGATTACCTGACCGGCACCAAACCGTTTCAATAGAGATGTGACAATAATAGCCGCTTCCATTCGCTCACCCATTGCTACAATAACGGCATCAACATCCAGCACACCCGATTGCTTGAGTGCATCTTCGTCCGTGGCATCAATACACAGTGCCTGAGTGACATCGTCCTTGATGTCTTCGACCCGTTTTATGTCAGAATCAATTGCGATAACCTCTGCTCCCTTTTTCATCAGTGCGCGGGCGACCCGGGCACCAAAAGTGCCCAGTCCGATAACTGCAAACTGTTTCATTGATCCTCCTTTACCCAACGATGATTCGGGCGGTCGGGTACGTAATCATCGAATGCTTGTTGGCAGCACTCATAGCCAATGTCAGAGTTAGTGGGCCAGTTCTACCAATAAACATTAAAATTATTATGAGCAATTTCCCGATGATATTCAACTCCGGAGTGATGCCGATTGATAAGCCGACCGTACCGAAAGCCGAGATAGCTTCAAAAAGCAGGGATTCAAACCGCTGATTTTCAAGAAAAAGTAGTCCGGCGTAGGTCAGTGCTATTATTCCCAAGCTGAGGGCAATTATTGCCATTGCCCGGTAGACAACATCCTTTGGGATTGTGCGCCGGAAATAGACGATTTCCTCTTCGCCTCGGATCCGGGAACGGATTGCAAGAAACAGGACAGCGATTGTTGATGTTTTTACTCCGCCACCGGTGCCGCCGGGAGATGCGCCGATGAACATTAGAATCGCCCAGAGGAATATCGTTACGCCATGGAGGTTGGAGAGGCCCACGGTGTTAAATCCTGCGGTTCGGGCAGTTACTGACTGAAATAAGCTTGCCAGCAGTTTTGTACTTAGAGGCAGATTGTGGAGTGTGTTGTCATATTCCAAGAAAAAGAATAGTATAGTACCCCCGGTAATTAGAAATGCAGTCGTGATTAATACAATACGGGAGTGGAGAGTCAGTCGCAGCTGCCGGGGACTATTATTAGTTGACAGTTGACGGAAATTCCTTGGGAAACGGAGTAAATTTTGACGGTTGATTATTTCATTTACTACCGGGAATCCGAGTCCACCAAGAACAATGAGGGTAATAATGCAAAGATTGATGCACAGATCCGACTGGAAACGGATAAACGAATCAGGGAACAGGGAAAAACCCGCATTACAAAAGGCGGAAATCGAGTGAAATGCTGCAAAGTATAATGCCTGACCCGGACTGCCCAGTACAAACAGCCAGCGGAGGAAAAGGATCACCATTCCAATTCCCTCTGCCGTCAGGGTAAAGAGCAGAACGTACCTGACCATGCGGGCGATATCGATATCCCGGGTTTCTTCGATAATCTCCTGCATTGTCCGGCGTTCCTGCAGTCCCATGCGCTGACCCAGCAGAACGACGATGCTTGTATAAAAAGTCATTATTCCCAGTCCGCCCAGCTGAATTAGTGTTAGGATTACCAGCTGGCCGAAATGTGAAAAATAGGTGCCCGTATCCCTGACAATCAGTCCGGTGACACAAGTGGCAGAAGTGGCGGTAAATAGAGCGGTAAGAATATCGGCGCCTCGGCCGTCAGTAGTAGCAGCAGGGAATGTAAGCAGTAAAGTTCCCGCAGCAATCAGCGTCAGAAAGCTGATGACCAGCATACGTACCGGTCGCTGCCGGATGTTACCTAGGACTGCCGGCAGAAATCTAGACCGGGAAAGACCTGTGAGATTGATCACCTGATAGAGTACGAGAATGAGAATGAGCATACGCTGGAAGACAACTGCCGGGATAAGTATTATTGCGATCGCAAGGTCAAAAATTTGCCGAAACCGCGATAACGGCAAAGCCGGAGTAACAAGCCGCTTGGTGAAGATTTCGGCAATTGTCCCCAAACCGGCGGTAATGAGCGACAGGCGCAAGATTAACTTAGCCCATGGGGGAAATGTGAGGTGATAACCATTAGTAAGCACTATGAAAATGACATTAATACCTACCAGTGCGGTGATAGACCAGAATAACGACGTCAGCCAGCCCGGAGGTGTTCGGGCAGTTTTGATAATCCGGAAGCGTTTAAAAAGCATAATTAAATAAAAAAGCTAAATTTATAGTCGCTCACGGGGAACGGTTATTTCATAACTAATCTATATTATACTTTGAAATAGAAAATTGGCAAGGGGGAAAATTTCAGATAATAAACATAGAAGATGGGTCATTTGATCTGGGGTCCTGAAATTACTAACTGGAGCCCGAGGACCGCACACAGTCCCAGTAGGCTACTGAAGACAAAAGGTGCCCGCGGGCCGAAGAGATTCCAGAGGATCCCGGCAAGGATTGATGCTGCGAGCAGTCCCAAACCGGTGATTGCCGCATGCAATCCCAGCATGCTCGCCCGTTGGTTTTCCGGAGCAATGTCGCTGATCAGGGCTTTTTCCAGACCTTCAGTAAGAGCGCTGAACAGTCCATAGGCAACAAAGAGGATACAGGGTAGAGCTACACCAGTTCCTTTATTCAACAGGGCAAAGCCGAAGTAGACTGCACTGTAAGTAAGGTAACCGGCACTAAGGATTTTCCGTTTACCGATCCGATCGGCTATTTTCCCGGCAGGAAAGGCAAAAGTGGCATAGCTGACATTATAAAGCAAATAAAGAAGCAGAATGTTCAGAGTAGACCAGCCGAGCCGGCTCATTCGCAGCAGGAGAAACTGATTGGAGGAGTTGCCAATGGCGAACATACCGATTATGAGTAGGAAGCGACGCAGCGGAGGGGGCAGATTTTTGATCCTGAGCGCGGGCGGGGAAGTTGGTTTTTTTGTGCGGGTTTCTTTAAGAAAGAAGAGGACGAAAACGCCCAGCAGTGCTGGCATAATTGAGAGCAGAAAGATTTGCTGGTAATTGCGGAGAGCCGGGTTGCCGTGCAGGCGGCTGATAAGAAAAATCGCAATGGCGATACCGAGAGTGGCACCCAAGGTATCAAAGGCCCGGTGCAGACCGAATGCTCGTCCGCGGGTTCCATTGATTGAGGCATCAGCGATAATGGCGTCCCGGGGGGCTACGCGAATTCCTTTCCCGATTCGGTCAATTAATCTGCCGAAGAAAACCAAAATCCAGTTTCCCGACAGATAAAGTAGCAGCTTGCCTAAGGTGGAACCGGAATAGCCGGTGAGTACCAGTAGTTTACGGCGCTGGAAGCGGTCGGAAATTCTGCCCGAAAGGAGTTTGAGTAGGGATGCCGAACTCTCGGCAATCCCTTCGATTAGTCCGAGAATTGCCGGTGGTGTACCTAAGGAGGAAAGATAGAGCGGAAGCAGGGGATAAACCATCTCGGTGGATATGTCGGTAAGCATACTGGCGATACCGGCAATAATAATGTTAAACATGAGTTACTGGGCAGTATAATCGATTACCCTCAAAGATGCAAGTTTTATCAGATTTTTTGAATAATTGACTTTGATATGAATGTCGGTTAATATTAACGGTTATGGTTATGGGTGACTTCCGGCTCATTCCGCTGTTTGATGGGTATTTCGGGCTTGATGGGGGTGCAATGTTCGGTGTGGTACCAAAGCCTTTGTGGGAGAAAAATAATCCACCGGATGAGTATAACCGGATTCGTTTGGCATTGAGACCGCTTCTGGTGGTTACTCCTAAAGAGCGAATACTGATTGATGTCGGAATCGGAGATAAGTACGATGAAAAATTTGCCCAACGCTACCGAGTTGAAAAACCTTGCACTTTGCTTGATGCCCTTAAAGATGCCGGGTTTGAACCAGGGGATATCAGTTTGGTGATTCTGACCCATCTGCACTTTGACCACTGCGGCGGGGCAACGATGCGGGTTGGAAATCAGGTAGTGCCTACTTTTTCCGAAGCGCAATATATTGTGCAGTCAGCAGAGTGGCAGGAAGCAGTTGCGCCAAATCGGCGGTCCCGGGCGTCATATTTACCGGAGAATTTTTTGCCCATCCAAGAGTCAGGGCAACTGGAATTAATAAATGGTTCGTGCGAAATTATTGCCGGTGTGGAGGTGATTCATACTGGCGGCCATACTCGTGGTATGCAGGTGGTCAAGATCACTAATGGACAGGACACCGCCATTTTCTGGTCGGATATAATTCCTACCCGGGGCCACATCCCGGTGCCGTATATTATGGGCTATGACCTTTTTCCGCTTGACTCCATGGAACAGAAGGAGAAACTGCTGAATCAGGTGGTTGCCGGAGGCTGGATTTCTTTTCTGGAGCATGATCCGGAGGTGGTCGCCGGCAGAATATATTATGAAAATGACAAATACCGTTTCGAGGAAATTGATGATAAGGAGGAATTTAGGTATGAGCACTGCTGACTGGCGAGTAAAATATGCTCATAAACTGAAGAGCGCAGCGCAGGCGCTCGAGGTGCTGCAACCAGGAGACCGTATTTTCATCGGTTCTGCCTGCGGTACACCCCAACGGCTGGTTCGGGCACTGGCTGACCGACCGGTGGAAGATGTGGAGGTAACCCATCTGCTGACACTTGGTGTTGCACCCTATGCCGAGGAGGCGCTTGCGGGCAAATATCGGGCAAACTCGTTTTTTATCAGTGCCAATGTACGCGATGCGGTTCAGGAGGGTAGAGCTGATTATACGCCGATTTTCCTTTCGGAAATACCGCGGCTTCTGCGTTCAGGCCGGCTCCCGATTGATGTAGCATTGATTCAGGTGACTCCGCCCGATGAGCATGGATTCTGTAGTTTGGGGGTTTCGGTTGATATTACCAAGCCGGCGGCGGAGGTGGCAAAGCATGTGATCGCTGAGGTAAATCCACGGATGCCACGGACGCTTGGTGACAGTTTTATTCACATTTCGCAGATTGAGGCTCTTGTGGAGAATGATGCCCCAATTTACGAATTTATTACACCCGGTGAGAGTGAGGTTGCCCGGCGGATTGCCAAGAATGTAGCGGATCTGATTCCGGATGGAGCAACGATACAGGTCGGTTACGGCGGAATTCCAAACGCCCTGCTATTTTACCTGAAGGACAAGAAGGATCTCGGTGTCCATACTGAGGTCTTTTCCGATGGCATTATTGACCTGATTGAAGCCGGTGTCATTAACAACCGGAAGAAGACACTTCATCCGGGCAAGGTTATTGCTTCATTCTGTATGGGGTCGCAGCGGCTTTATGACTACATTAATAACAACCCGATGTTTGAATTTCATCCGGTGGATTACACTAATGATCCGTATGTGATCGCACAGAATGAGAAGATGGTTTCCATTAATTCGGCGCTGGAGATTGATTTGACCGGTCAAGTGTGCGCCGATTCAATCGGCTACAAGTTCTATTCCGGTATCGGGGGACAGCTGGATTTTGTTCGTGGCGCAGCCCGGGCAAAGGATGGTAAACCGATTATTGTTCTGAAGTCAACCCGCGATAATGATCAGTTTTCCAGAATCGTGCCGGTACTCTCCGAGGGCGCAGGAGTGGTTACTTCCCGAGGTGATGTTCATTATGTGGTTACCGAGTGGGGAGTGGCATATCTCCATGGCCGGTCAATAAGAGAGCGGGCCCTCGCCCTGATTTCCATTGCCCATCCCAAGTTTCGAGCTGAGTTACTGCGTCAGGCAAAGGAACGGCACTATGTCTACCAGGACCAGCCGGAGGTGTCCCTAGTTGCTGCCCGTTATCCGGAGGAGTTTGAAACCAAGGTGAGGCTTCAGGATGGCACGATGGTCCTCATCCGGCCGATCAAGCCGACCGACGAACCGGCGATGCGCGAATTGTTTTATTCCTTTTCCCGGGATACGGTTTTTTACCGTTATTTCAGTTATATCAAGGCGATGCCCCATGAAAAACTGAGCAAATTTGTCAATATTGATTATGAGAAGGAGATGGCGCTGGTAGCGGTGATCCGGAAAAACGGCGATGAGCACATTGTGGGTTCAACCCGTTACTATGTTGATCCATCGAGCGGACTGGCCGAGTTTGCAATTGAAGTACAGGATGAGTATCAAAACCGGGGTATCGGTACCGCACTGTTCAACCATCTCATCCGGGTGGCACGGATGAAAGGGGTGAGGGGGTTTGTCGGGTATGTTCTTGATTCCAATACCCGTGCCTACCGTCTGGTGACCAAGGCAGGATTTCCGCTTGAGACAAAGTGGGAGGATGGAGTTTATATTCTGACGCTGAGGTTCGAAAAATGAGCAGAGTAAATCTTGATTTTATTTTCAAACCCCGTTCAGTAGCAGTGATTGGGGCATCTAATCGCGAAGGTTCGGTCGGCAGAGCGCTTTTTGCAAATATCCTGTTCAACGGTTATACGGGTATTGTCTATCCGGTAAATCCGAAGGCGAAGAGTGTACTCGGAGTAAAAACCTATCCTTCGATTCTGGACATTGAGGATGAGATCGATCTGGCAATTCTGATTGTGCCGGCAGTGACCGTGCCCGCGGTACTGGCGGAGTGTGGACAGAAGAAAGTCAAGGGAGCAATTGTGATTTCCGCAGGGTTTAAGGAGTTGGGACCGACCGGTGCAGCACTGGAGCAGGCAGTGCGCGAGCGTGCTCGGGCTTGGGGAATCAGGCTGGTCGGACCCAACTGCTTCGGGATGATTAATACCAGTCCGGAAGTCCGTTTGAACACTACCTTCGGCAGGATAAGACCGCGCTACGGTAATATTGCGCTAATCTCTCAGTCGGGTGCGGTTGGGGCAAATGCTCTGGAGTATGCGGAAGTTGAAGAGGTCGGACTGTGTAAGTTTATTTCTATCGGCAACAAGGCAGATATCAATGAGTGTGATTTATTGGAATATCTCAAAGATGATCCCGAGACGGATGTGATTGCCCTTTATCTTGAAGATCTCGCAAATCCGCCGGAGTTTATGCGTATTGCCCGGGAGATTACTTCCCATCCCGAGCGCCCAAAACCGATTCTGGCAATTAAGGCGGGGCGGACGAGTGAGGGGGCAAAGGCGGCTTCGTCTCATACCGGAGCGCTTGCTGGCTCAGATGAAGCTTATAACGCCTTTTTTGCTCAAGCACGGGTGCTGCGGGTGGATACGGTAAACGAACTGATTGCCAAGGCGGCCTCACTGGCATATCAGCCACCGCCGAAGGGACCGCGGGTGGCAATTATTACTAATGCCGGCGGTATCGGAATTATGGCGACCGATGCCTGTATCCGCAATGGACTGAAACTGGCAAAACTAAGCGACAGGACACGGGAGGAGCTGAAAAAGGTATTGCCTGCGGCTGCTAATACAAATAACCCGGTTGATATCATCGGCGATGGAGATGCTAGCCGTTACCGTGCGGCATTCCGTATTCTGATCCAAGATGAGAATGTGGACGGTATCATTCCCATCTGGACGCCAACTGTTGTTGCCGAGGCGATTGATATTGCCAATGTGATTGTTGAAGAGAGTGAAAAAACCGATAAGCCGATCCTTGCCTGCATCCAGACGATGGGGGACAGCACTGCGATCAGGCGAACACTGCTCAAGCGCCGGATTCCTCATTTCCAGTTTCCCGAGAATGCGGCACGGGCAATGGCAACAATGGCGGAGTTTTCCCGGATGAGCCGCCGGGCGCCAGGGGAGGTAATTCATTATACGGATGTCAACCAGAAACGGGTGAGGGAGCTTATTGCTCAGGCTCGGCAGCGGCCGAGGGTATATCTATCCGAGCCTGAGTGTCATGAGGTTCTTCGTGCTTACGGTCTGCCGGTGGTAAAATTCGAGCTGACAAAAAATGAGGAGGAGGCGGTAGCGGCTGCGGAAAAGATCGGATATCCAGTGGTGATCAAAATCGTTTCTCCTGATATTCTGCATAAGACCGATTTTGGCGGTGTACGAGTGAACCTTAAAAATGAAACTGACCTGCGTCAGGCTTATCAGTCGATGCTCGAACAGGTTAAGTCAAGAAAACCAGATGCAGATTTGTGGGGAGTGATGGTGCAGCAGATGGCAAAAGCCGGCGGTCTGGAGACAATTATCGGAATGAAGCGCGATCCCCACTTTGGACCTTTGCTGATGTTCGGACTGGGCGGAATCATGGTTGAGGTGCTTAAGGATGTGATGTTCCGGGTGGCACCGGTGAACGATCTCTCTGCCGAATCGATGATCAGCGGGATTCGAGCACATAAGTTACTTGAACCTTTCCGGGGTCAGCCGGCCCGGGACAAGAAGATTATCAAGGAATGTATATTGCGGTTGTCCCAGCTTGTCACTGATTTTCCCGATTTTGAGGAGATCGATATTAATCCTCTGCTCGTATATTACGAAGGCGAAGGGGCAGCAGCAATTGATGCTCGGATTTTACTGCATTAGAATTTTAGTGGAGCTGACCCGATTCGAACGGGCGACCCCCTGCTTGCAAAGCAGGTGCTCTCCCAACTGAGCTACAGCCCCAGTTATAGTTGACTTTATAATAGCATTATGAGTTTCCAAGTCAATAATTTTCTGTTTGATTCGCCTTAATTAACTTTAATTCTTTTAAAACTAATAACTTAAATCTGAATTTGCATTATGTTTTTTCTATTCCCCGGGCAGTTCCGGCGAGGGTGGTAAAAGCCTCCGGTTTTGGGTTTCTGCGTTGTTTTCTCTTCAGCGTAGCCGACAGAGGAACGGTTGGAATGTTGAAGTTCCACTGCTGGATGTTGGGGGAGTCTGTTGCTGGCCGTTAGGCGTCAGGAGAGATTTATCTCGTATGGTTTTGAGTAGGCTGCGGTTTTTATGATATCTATTAGTGCAGCTCAGGGGGGGCAGGATTTGCCAGTTAACTGGAGACATCTCTTCTTGACAGCGATAGTCATGGGTTTAGACTTGAATCAAAAGGAGGCATAATATTATGCGTTGTCTGTTAATCGTAACCGTGGTACTGACCGTGGTAGCAGTAATATCGGATACCGGATGTGCGCGCTGTGGAGCGAAGGCGGGAGAGAAGGCGGCGGAGAAGATGATTGAGGCGGCAAGCGGGGGTAGGGTAAAAGTGGATGTCGGGACAGTTGACATCTCGTCATTGCCGGCAAACCTGCGCTATCCGAATGCAGTTGCGAAGGGAAAATGGGAGGTTGCTACCGAGCAAGGTAAGGGTGTTAATTATGCGCTGGAGACTTCCGATCCCAAGTCGAGGGTTGTGGAATTTTATAAGAATGCGCTTAGTGGCTGGAAGCAGTCAATGATGAGCGAGACACCAGATGCAACCACGCTGGCGTTCCTCAGTAATGATGAGAAGGAGGCGGTGTTTATCCTTGTGAACACAGAGGAGGGGAAAACGGTTATTAATATCAGTCACACCAAGAAGTGAGATAGTTATACGGGCATAGGCTGATCTGTTCAGTGAGCGTCTCCGGTGGGTAACGTAGTTGCAAATTTTGAATCTGTAGAACAGAGGAGAAAATGGGTTATCCTTGCTTTTTATTGGGCGGGATGTATAATAAAATAAAGTGATTGCTGCCTGGGTGCAGGAATGGTATCCAGTTACACATCCTGCTGAGGTGCGGCAATCCAAGCATTTAAACATCTCGGGGAAAGGAGGGAGCTATGGATAAGAACTCCGCATTTGACATTGGATATATTATTGAAGTCCGTGGTGAACGGGCACTGGTAGAAATCAGAGCAGACACCACCAAATCCTTGGCAGAGGACTATTATCCCGGACAACCGGGTTCTTATGTAAAAATTCCCTTCAGGGATTTTAAGATTATCGGCACAGTTACCAGTATCCGGGTTGAGACCGGCAGTGCAGTTTCGTCCGGTGCCGGAAGAAAAGTAGCGGAGTGTATTCTGTTGGGTACTCTGGAACACGATGAGCGGTTTATACGCGGCGTGGCGGTTTATCCCAATGTCGGTCAGCCGGTGCAGATGGTTTCCAGTCATGAGCTGAACAAAATTTTTTCCGAGTTCTGTGAGTTTGGTTTTTCTTTCGGCCGGCCGACCGGCGCCCGGGACCAGCGGGTTTATGTGCAGGTGAACCGGTTTTTCGGTGGCCATATTGCGGTACTGGGGACAACGGGCAGCGGCAAGTCATTTACGGTTGTGAGTATACTTCAGCAGACGATCAGAAAATATTCCAACGCTCACATTGTCGTGCTGGATCTGCATGGGGAGTATGCACGGGCATTTCCTGAAGGGGTGAATCTCATTAATGCGAGTAATATTGATTTACCTTACTGGGTGCTGAATTTTGAGGAATTTGTGGATCTGACTGTGGATATGAACGAGCCGACTGCCAAGAACCAGATTACAGTAATAAGGGATTCTCTTCTGCGGGCGCGTCAGGCATGGGATACGCGGGAACGTCTTGGACTGGGAGACCAGATTACTGCTGATTCACCAGTCTACTACGACCTTGATGAGCTGATTGCGATGCTGCGCGACTGGAATATTCAGATGGTATACAATGGGCTGGGGGAGCAGGAGGAAGGTCCGCTTTACGGGGTTTTTGACAAGTTTCTCATACGGATGGATAGCCGGATTTCCGATCCGCGCTACCATTTCATGTTCAAGCCCAAGGTGTATGACGGGAGTCCTAAATTTTCCGATTTGCTGCGTGATTACCTGTCAATCGATGCTCCGCATCGTATGACCGTGATCGATTTGAGCGGGTTGCCTTCGGATGCGGTTGGCGTAGTAGTGGCAGTAATTACACGGATTGCATTTGAATTTAATCTGTGGAATCCGCAGCGGGAACAATGTCCGGTTCTGCTGGTACTGGAGGAGGCGCATAACTATGTGCCGAACCGTCCAGACGGGCGATTTACTGCTGCTCGCAGCGCAGTGGAGCGGCTTGCCAAAGAGGGAAGAAAGTACGGCATCGGGCTGATTTTAGTGAGCCAACGGCCGAAGGAATTGTCGGAAACCGTATTATCCCAGTGCAATACATTTATTACCATGCGACTGACTAACCCTGCGGACCAGGATTATGTCAGGCGGCTCGTTCCCGATTCGCTTGCCGGTCTTCTGAATACCCTGCCGGCACTGCGGACTGGTGAAGCGCTGATACTGGGCGATTCTGTAGCCATGCCGACACGAATGATCGTGGATCTGCCTGATCCACAGCCTGGAACTGGTGATATTCAGTTCGCCAAGTGGTGGCAGAGTGGAACTCCAAGTCTGAATCTGGAGCAGGTTATTAAACGGTGGCGAACCCGGCGTCAAGATGTCTAACCGGTTCCGTAATTAGCAGCGTTCTTTCTGATCGCTTTAATTCAGTTATCTGAAAGAGTCGAATAATTTTTTGGGAAATACTTGGTTACCGGTTTTACGGTGAGGAGATGTTTGACTGCAAATGGGTGCTAATTATGATTTTTTATGAGGATGCTGATGGTTTCGGGAGAGTTCGTCTGGTTTCTTTTGAGGAGTTTCAGTGCCGGGGCAGAATGGCGCCGGATGTTACCCAGGTTGAGTGAACAAATTTATCATCACGGGGTGCGGGCAACACCAATAGTGGTTTTCGCCAGCATTTTTGTCGGCTTGACAACCGCCGTGCAAACAGGTTATCAGCTGTTGGGAATGGTGCCGAATTATTTTGTCGGAATGGGTGTGGGGAGGATGCTCCTGATCGAACTTGGTCCGGTTTTTGCTGCATTCATTGTTGCGAGCCGTTCAGCATCAGCGATGGCTGCTGAACTAGGAAGCATGCAGATTTCTGAACAGATTGATGCTCTGCGCACGATGGCCATTGATCCATATCATTATCTGTGTCTGCCGCGGATCCTCGCCACAACCTGCAGTCTTCCGATTCTTGTGGCATTGATGGAGGTAGTGGCAAGTTTTACTGCACTGGTAGCCGCAGCAGCACTGGGAATTTCACCCGAGACTTTTCTATACGGTGTGACCCATTTTGTCAATGCCCATGATTTTGTTGGCGGGCTCCTGAAGGCAAGTCTGTTCGGATTGCTTATTGGGACAAGTGGCTGTTTCTTCGGCTTCCGGGTCCGGGGCGGGGCGCAGGGTCTGGGACGGACGACTACGAGTGCGGTAGTAACCGCCGCAGTGTTAATTCTCATTTCGGATTTTGTAATGGCAGCATTGCTTTTTTCCCGATGATCAGATTGACGAAGATAAGCAAAATGATCCGGGGAGAGCCGGTCCTGCGGGATGTGAATATTGAGGTGCCGGATGCCAGCTGCTGCTGTGTGCTGGGGCGTTCGGGTTCGGGCAAGACAGTTTTACTGAAAATCATCGCCGGGCTCATCGTTCCGGATTCCGGGGAGGTGATTTTTGATGGTCGGACACTGAAGTCCGGCATCTTCGGAAATAATCAGGAAATCATCAGAGAGATCGGTTTTCTCTTTCAGCATGGTGCCCTGTTTGACGGAATGGATGTGGGGGAGAATGTTGCTCTACCTCTAAGAGAACGGAATTGTATTCCGGCATATGAATTGAAAGAGCGGGTGCAGAAGACACTGGTTCAGGTTGGTCTACCGGACAGCTGTCATTTACGCGTACCAGAACTTTCCGGGGGTATGATAAAGCTTGTGGCACTTGCCCGCGCGCTGATTACTGAGCCCCGGTACCTGTTTTTGGATGAACCTACTGGTGGACTGGATCCAGTTTCCCGCGAGCGGGTAATAAATATCGTGCGTTCGTTACGTGCCGCCGGAAAGACGGTTGTGGCGGTTACTCATGATCTGGATTTAGCCCGGCAGATGGCGGATAGAATTTATTTGATCCGGGACGGGAAGCTGCATCTTGCGATGGGAGAGGTAAGAAAGGAGGATTATGAATAAACGGGTGCGCGATGTGCTGACCGGTATATTTGTTGTTTTCGGTATTGCAGTGGCGGTTTTTGGTTACTTCTGGTTTTCTGGTAAGTGGGGAATGAATTATAAGCGGCGGGTCACAGTTTATTTCCGCGAAATATCCGGTTTAAAACCTGGGGATCGGGTGGATGTCCTTGGTGTAACCAGAGGTAAAGTACTGTCAACAGAATTGACAGAAGACAGTCGGGTTCGGGTTCGCGTGGCACTGGCAGAGGATGTCCGGTTATGTAAGAATGCCCGTTTTGCCGTTCGTTCGCTCAGTTATCTGGGGAGCGACCGCTACCTTACGGTCGACCCCGGGGTGGGCGAGCCGGCAGATAATACAATGGTTTTTTATGGCACAAACGAGGTGCTGGATCTTGAGTCCACCTTCCTCAAGCTGGATCGGCTGATGAGTCTGGTAAATCCTGATTCACTGAGTGCGGAGTTGAGGCAGACCCGCGCAGAAATAATGGAGCTTGTTAATCTGAGGCTGAGCAGTCTGGATTCGGGTTTTTCCATTACCAGCCGTAATATCCAGCGTCTGGCAGGACTGGTAGACAGTCTGACTTTGCTTCTGAACCGGGAATCTACCGCGCGTAAACTTTTGACTTCACCCGAACTTTACGAGGAACTGTTGAGGACTAGTTATGAACTCAGGGAATTGATGAGTGATATCCGTAACCACCCTGAGCGGTATTTCCGGCTGCGGCTTTTTAAGTAATTTGAATTAGCACTGGAAACGCAAGTTCATCTTGGAGAGTCTAAAAGATAAAAGGAGGAATAATGAATTTAAAAGGCAGCAGGACTGAAAAAAACATCATAACCGCATTCGCCGGTGAGTCTCAGGCAAGAAATCGTTATACATACTTTGCCAGCAAGGCTCGGGATGAGGGCTACATTCAGATCGCTCAAATATTTGAGGAGACCGCCAATCAGGAAAAAGAACACGCCAAAAGGCTGTTTAAACTGCTAGAAGGGGGAATGGTCGAGGTCAAGGCAGAGTTTCCTGCTGGAATTATCGGGTCAACAGCGGAGAATCTCAAGGCTGCAGCAGATGGAGAGCATTACGAGTGGTCGCAGATGTATCCGGAATTCGCTCAAGTAGCTGAGCAGGAGGGTTTCGGCAACATCGCCGCAATCTTCCGGGCGATTGCGGTGGCTGAGAAACAGCATGAGAAGCGGTATCAGGAATTGAAGGAGAATATCGAAAGGGGCAGGGTTTTCCGTCGTGAAAAACCGGTAGTATGGCGTTGTATCAACTGCGGTTACCTGCATGAAGGGACCGAAGCGCCTGAGGTCTGTCCTTCTTGCGCTCATCCCCAAGGCTACTTTGAGATTCTCGGGGAGAACTGGTGATGACGGAACGCAGTGGAATCGTCACCTTTGGTGGCAGGCCGGTAACTCTGTTGGGCCGTGAACTTAAGGTCGGGGAGCCGGCTCCGGACTTCGAGTTGACGGGCAACGATTTACAGCCGGTTCGACTGGCTGATTTTCGCGGCAAGACTCTGGTGATACTAAGCTTGCCATCACTGGATACACCGGTCTGCGATCTGGAAACGAGGCGGTTCAACGCCGAGGCGGAGAGGCTGAGTTTGAATGTTGCGGTTCTGGCGGTGAGTATGGACCTTCCATTTGCTCAGAAGCGATGGTGTGGGGTTGCCGGTATCAGCCGTGTGCTTACTGCGTCGGATCATCGTCAAGCCTCATTTGGAAATGCCTACGGAGTTCTGATAAAGGAATACCGGCTGCTGGCCCGGGCGGTTTTCGTAATTGACCGGGATGGAGTATTGCGTTACCAGCAAATCGTGCCTGAGGCGGGTAAGGAACCGGACTATGAATCGGTGCTGGCAGCAATCAGGAGTTTAAAAGGAGGATGATTTGACTGACAGGGCACATATTTACAGCTGCCGCCGGTGCGGTCAGATAATTGCTCTGCTTCACCGCGGTGGCGGAACATTGGTCTGCTGTAACGAGGCGATGCAGGCCGGCAAGAAGGAAGAAGTGTTAAAGGAGAAAACGACGCCGGGTATGAGGGTGCCCTACTGGAGCTGCAGTAATTGTCATTATGTTCTCCAAGCACTGCAGCCACCTGATGTGTGCCCTTCATGCAATCAGGCGTGTCAGTTTGTTGATGTCAGCTGTTACATTCCGGAGTGTGGATTTTCCGGGGTGGACAGCCGGTTAATCAAATAAAAGGGAGGAGAGAATGGCCAAAAAGCTGGAAATTTATAAGTGTGAGATCTGCGGGAACATCGTCGAGGTTCTGCATTCCGGTGCCGGGCAGTTGGTCTGCTGTGGTCAGCCGATGAAGCTGCTGGTGGAGAATACAACTGATGCTTCAAGGGAAAAGCATGTTCCAGTGATTGAAAAAACGGCGACAGGTTACCTAATAAAAGTAGGCAGTATGCCTCACCCCATGGAAGAAAAGCATTACATTGAGTGGATTGAACTGATTGCTGATGAGCGGGCTTATCGTCAGTTCCTTGTACCTGGTCAGAAGCCGGAGGCTGAGTTTTCCGTGCAGGCACAGAATGTCTATGCCCGGGAGTACTGTAATATCCATGGTTTATGGAAGGGGGCATGAACATGATACCGAAGCGGGTTGAAGATGCGTTCAATGAACAGATCAAGCACGAGCTGGAGTCGGCTTACCTTTATCTGGCGATGGCAGCCTATTTTGACAATGCAGGTTTTGAAGGTATGGGCAGGTGGATGCGGGCGCAGGTCCAGGAGGAACTGACGCATGCGATGCGCTTCTACAAGCATATCATTGAGCGTGGCGGTGAGGTTCGTTTACAGCCATTGAATATCCTTGCCCATAAGTGGGATTCACCGCTGAAGGCATTTGAGGCGGCTTACGAGCATGAAAAGTTCATTACAGGCAAGATTCATGAACTGGTAAAACTGGCGCAGAGTGAAGGTGATTATGCTTCAAACTCATTGTTACAATGGTTCGTTGATGAACAGGTGGAAGAGGAGGAGAGCACACTGACAGTAGCTCAGCAGTTGAGACTTATTGGAGGAGACGGCAGAGGTTTGCTTATGATAGATCGGGAGCTTGGACAGCGGACCTTTGTTCTGCCGCCCGAACTTGCTAATCTATACGCTCAAGGAACCGCAATTGCGGGTTGAGTCAGCTGGGAGAGAATAAAATGGAGTTTAAAGCGGTAAAGCTGACCGACGATGTCTACTGGGTGGGTGCAGTTGATTGGAATATCCGGGACTTTCATGGCTATTCTACTGAGCAAGGTACGTCCTACAACGCTTATCTGATTCTGGCCGATCGGGTTACATTGATTGATACGGTGAAGGCACCGTTTAAGCAGGAAATGCTGACAAGGATTGCTTCGGTAATCGACCCTGGTGAAATAAGTTATATAATATCCAACCACGCGGAGATGGATCATTCTGGGGCTCTTCCCCAAGTCATTACGGAACTGAAGCCGGAGAGAGTGTTTGCTTCGGTGATGGGTGTGAAAGCACTGAGTGAGCATTATCACTTGAAAACTGAAATTACTGCCCTAAAGGACGGTGATGAGCTGAGTCTTGGAAATATGAAACTAAAGTTCTTCGAAACCCGGATGTTGCACTGGCCCGATAGTATGATAACCTATCTGGTTGAGCGGAACCTGCTCTTTTCACAGGATGGCTTCGGAATGCATCTGGCAAGCGGCGAACGTTTCGCAGATCAGATTGAGGAAGCGGTATTGAAATGGGAAGCGGCGAAATACTATGCCAATATCTTATTGCCCTACTCAACGCTGGTGTTAAAACTTGCTGAAAGGCTAAGTGTACTGGATATCCGGCCTGAAATCATTGCACCGGATCATGGGCCCGTCTGGCGCAGCAATGATACCGACAAAATTATTGGCTGGTACCAGGAGTGGGCACGACAGCTACCGCGGTTAAAGGCGGTGATTGTTTACGATACGATGTGGCAGAGTACTGATCAGATGGCACGGGCAATTGCTGATGGTATTGCTAATGCGGGTGTGGAAGTTAAGGTCATGCGTTTGCGGGCGACTGACCGGAGTGATGTGATGACCGAAGTGTTGGATGCGGGCGCAGTCTTTGTCGGTTCACCGACAATAAACAACGGTGTTTTTCCCACAATCGCCGATTTTCTGACTTACCTGAAAGGGTTGAAGCCCAAAAACAAAATCGGAGCTGCGTTCGGGTCTTATGGCTGGAGTGGTGAAGCGGCGCAGTTGATCCATGAGGAACTGAAGTCATTAGGAATGGAACTGCCGGAAGATCCGCTGAAAATAAAATATGTACCGGGCCGCGATGAGCTTGTACGGTGCCGGGAATTCGGTCAACGTCTGGCCGGTTTAATCAAGGAAAGGGCAGGTAGATGAAGGGGCAGGTTGATCAGCTGGCATTAGATAAATTTACTTACGGTCTCTATGTTGTTACAAGCCTTGACGGAGATAAGATCAACGGATTAGTGGTTAATACTGTAGTTCAGGTGGCGCAGACACCGATGCTTGTTTCGGTAACCATAAACAAGAATTCGCTCACTAACGAATTTATTCGCAAAAGCGGAGTGCTGGCGATATCGGTGCTGGCTCAGGATACACCATTAGAGTTTATCGGCCGGTTCGGATTCCGTTCCGGCCGTGAGTCCGACAAATTTCAAGGTGTCAATTATGAGCCTGGCATCACCGGTGCGCCGATGCTATTAGATCATACCATTGCCCAGATTGAGGCTCGGGTGCGGGGGTGTGTTGATTGTGTTACCCATGACTTGTTTGTCGCTGAAGTGATCAATGCCCGTGTTATCAAGGAATCAGAGCCGTTGACTTATGCTTACTATCATCTGGTCAAGAAGGGGAAAACCGGTAAAGGTGCACCGACTTACCGGGAGGGAAACAAAGAGCAGATGAAGGTAAAGGAAGGGAGTATAAAAATGAAGCGGTATGTCTGTTCGGTTTGCGGGTATGTATATGACCCTTCGGTTGGTGATCCAGAGAACGGAATCCCTGCAGGGACGCCGTTTGAGAATCTGCCAGCGGAGTGGGTGTGTCCAGTGTGCGGAGCAAGTAAAGATCAGTTTGAGCCTGAGGAATAGATAAAGGATTACTGCGTTCGACGCGCAGTCCGCCGTCCGTGAATATAAACGGGCGGCTTTTCCTTTTTGACTACTTCCGGGGTGATAATGCATTCAACGATGTTATGTCGTGCGGGCAGTTCAAACATGATTTCCAGCATTGTTTCCTCCAGTACCGCACGCAGGCCGCGCGCACCAGTCCGCAACTGCAATGCCCGTTCGGCAACTGCAGCTAATGCCTCGGGCGTAAATGTGAGTTTGATCCCTTCCCGTTCAAAATAATAGGCATACTGCTTTAGCAAGGCATTTTTAGGCTGAGTAAGGATGTCAATTAAAGCAGATTGCGAAAGGCTGTGAAGGGGCGCAATGACCGGCAGTCGGCCAACGAATTCGGGAATCATGCCATATTTGATCAAATCCTCCGGTTGGACGAGGCGGAGCAGTTCATCTTCATTCTGCAGATGTGGTTGTGTGATTTCGGCAGCAAAACCGATGGTCCCGGAACGGATGCGCCGTTCGATTATCTTTGTGAGCCCTTCAAATGTCCCCCCGCAGATGAACAGAATATTTCTGGTATTTACCGGCAGAAACGGCTGTTCCGGGTGTTTTCTGCCTCCTTGTGGAGGTACATTGGCGACAGTGCCTTCAAGTATTTTTAAAAGAGCCTGCTGAACTCCTTCGCCTGAAACATCTCTGGTGATCGAAGGGGATTCGGATTTGCGTCCGATTTTGTCAATTTCATCAATGTAAACGATGCCGATTTCCGCCAGCTGGATATTGCCGTCAGCTGCCTGGAGCAGTCGCAGCAGGATATTTTCAACATCTTCTCCAACATAGCCGGCTTCAGTTAACGGTGTGGCATCGGCGATTGCAAAAGGAACTTTGAGAAACCGGGCAAGCGTTTCCGCAATCAGTGTTTTGCCGACACCAGTAGGGCCGATGAGTAGAATATTGCTTTTATCCAGCTGTGGTGCGGTCCGGGGAGCTGTGATCCGCTGGTAGTGGTTATAAACGGCTACCGAGATGACTTTCTTGGCGTACTCTTGGCCGACGATGTATTCGTCGAGGAATGTTTTGATCTCCGGGGGTTTGGGGATTTCCCGCAGATATTCCACTGTCCGGTTCTGTTCCTCAAAGAGGGAATAAGCCAGCCGGGTACATTGCCGGCAGATTAAGCCGTTCCGGCCACGAACCAGCCGGTTGCTGGTGGTTTCCGGAGTACCACAAAACGAGCATATGTTATGCGGTCTGGGTCTGGGCTGAGAGTGGCGGGAACTCATTTCCGCTTTTCTATAACTTCGTCGATCAGACCGTACTGCTTGGCTTCCTGTGCTGACATGAAATAATTGCGGTCAGTGTCCTTGAGTATTTTTTCCACCGGCTGTCCGGTGTGTTTGGCGAGAATTTCCGCCAGGAGTTCTTTTGCCCGGACCAGTTCACGAGCGTGAATTTCAATATCCGTAGCCTGCCCGCTTAATCCATATGCTGCCGGCTGGTGAATCATCATACGGGAACGCGGAAGGGCAAATCTCTTGCCTTTTTCACCGGCTGCCAGCAACAACGCAGCAATTGATGCCGCCTCTCCGACACAGATAGTCGAGACCTTTGGGCGGATATACTGCATGGTATCGTAGATCGCCAGCCCGGCAGATACTACGCCGCCAGGTGAATTAATGTAGAGGTAGATATCCTTTTCCGGATCTTCTGCCTCCAGATAGAGTAGCTGGGCAACAACCAGATTGGCAACGGTGTCGTCAACCGGCTGTCCGAGAAAAATAATTCTTTCCTTAAGAAGCCGGGAGTAAATATCATATGCTCGTTCTCCCCGGCCGGTCTGTTCAATTACCATCGGAATTAACACGGGAGCCTCCCCTGGTTCCTGATTTTTGATTTTACCGTTCATTTGCTTGGTTCTTGACTGATGTTCGATCAAGAATCAGTTGCAGAACTTTGTCTTGCAGTGTTTGAAAGCGGTATGAGGAGTTGTCGAGATACGGGGCGATTTCCTCCGGCTTGCGTCCGGTCGTCTGGGCTAGGGTCTGAATCCGAGATTCGATTTCTTCATCGGTGACAACAAGATTTTCCTTCTGAGCGATGCGCAACACAATACAGTCAAACCGGGCAAATTTCAGCGCCGCCGGTTTCAGTTTTTCCCGGACCTCCGGTGTATCCGGCAGGTTGAACTCGCGAAGGAGCCGGTCGATATGCGCCTGAACCCAGGATGCAGGTGGCTCGAACTGGTAACGAGATGTCAGCTGATCAATAATCTGGCGCTGGAGGTCTGATTTCATCTGTTCTTCACGGTCAGCCAGAATTTCCTCGTTGATCGCCTGGCGCAGGGCATCCAGATTTTCATAACCGAGGTCTTGGGCAAATTCATCGGTCACTTCGGGGAGAATTTTTTCCCGGACTCCCCGAACTTTCAGATGATAGGTAATGGTTCTTCCAGCAAGATCTTTATCAGGATGGTCGGCAGGAAATGTAATGTCCGCTGACCTTTCATCACCGGGGGAAACTCCGGTGAGCGCCTTGTTGATATCCGGGTGATTTCCTTCTGCTCCCACCTCCAGTGTCACATTAGACTTCGGACCGGAAACGATCTTGTCTCCTTCTCGGAGGGTGTAATCCACAACTACATAGTCACCCGGCTGGGCGGGGCGCTGGACCGGCTGGAATAGCGCACACCGGTCCCGGAGGGCGGCGAGTCTTTTGTTAAATTCATCGTCAAAACCCACTGGCAGTCGGCGCTCGAGCGTGAGTGCGGTGTAATCATCAAGCTCAAATTCCGGGATAATTTCAATTGACGCCCTTACCCGGATGGATTTCTCCGGGGTGATTTCGAGGTCCTCAATTCTTGGCCGGGAAGCGGGTTTAATACTATTTTTTTCCAGTGCCTCCGTTAGAGCCTGCTCTACCAGTTCTTCCGCAGCTGCCGATTCGAGTGCGTTTCCCAGACGCCGTTCAAGGATGTGTTTTGGGACTCTTCCGGGCCGGAATCCCGGTATCTTTGCTTTATCCCTGTATTCTTCAAGTAATGATTCAACCTTAGATTTCAAGGCTTCCGGTTCAAATTCAATTTCTATTTCTCGCAGCCACTCTTGGGGTGATTTTATTCTGATTTCCAAATATGCTCCTTTGATTTCTGTTGATGCGAGGAGGGGGAATTGAACCCCCATCCCTTTCGGGACCAGATCCTAAGTCTGGCGCGTCTGCCAAGTTCCGCCATCCTCGCCTGAAATAAGCAGTTTTGATTTTAAGCCACATTATCAAAAAGTCAAGGAAACTTGGCTGTATTCACAGAAATGCTGATCTTCCGGTTGACTTGAATCAGATTAAGCCTATTATTTTTAAAATTGTATGAATTATCGAAACTTGTTCGTCCTTTCTGTTTTATCAGTTTTAATGTCGGGCTGCCATAACCAACCGCCTTCGGTACCGATTATCTTCGGACCGCAGCGTGGGAGGCCGAATGATACACTAGTTTTTTCTGTGATTTCAGTTGACCGGGAAGGAGATTCAGTTGCCTACCTGTTCGAATGGAACAATCAGAGCAGCTCCGGCTGGACCGAGTGGTTTCCCCAAGGCGTGGAGATTGTAAGGCAATTTTCATTTGCGGATACCGGAAGCTTCTTTCTCCGGGCGAAGGCACGCGACCGCCAGCATGAATCCGGTTGGTCAGAGAGTCTGAATGTGACAGTCAGGTGGTATGTGCCTTCAGTACCGAAAAAACCGGCAGGTCCGGATACAGTAATTGTGGGGGATAATGTAACATTTTACTCGTCAGCACTCCATCCTCTGAATGAACTGGTGGCGATTCAATTCTGCTGGGGTGATACAGTTGATGTGTGGAGTGATTATGTCCTGCCCGGAACGATAGTTGCGAAAAGTCATGTTTTTACGATGGAGGGCGAGTTTGAGGTCCGCTGCCGGGCAAAGGACAAGAAAGGGTATTTATCTGACTGGTCTGCACCTGAAACTGTGTTTGTTCAAACCGGTCAGACACGTTGAAAAACCAGAAAAGGAGTTGTAAATGAAGAGGTTAATGCTTTTATTGCTTACTGCCGGTTGTCTGCTTGTTTGGGCACAGGAACGGGAAATGAAGGTTCGTGTTTACTGTCCCAAGGCCCGGCTGCATGCAATTGCCCGCGAAGTGCTGGAATTCTATGAAGTTACTGATGATTACTTCGTTGGCGCAGTGAGGGAGCATACCTATGAGCGGTTGAAGAGTATCGGTTATCGCGTGGATGTGCTCGTCCCTGATATGCAAAAGGAGGCAGAAGAACAGTGTTCGGGAGAGGATTTCGGTCGCTATCACTCGTATCAGGAGATTATGGATACATTTGCCCTTATTGCCACAACCCATCCCAACATCTGTCAGCTGGAAACAATTGCCGTTTCGCCGACGGGCAAATATGTAATTGCACTTAAAATTACTCAGAACCCGACGGTTGAGAACCATCGTCCCCGACTGGAATGGGATGGAACCACCCATGGCAATGAAAATATCGGCACGGAAATCTGCTGGTATATTACCCGTCAGCTTACCGATAACTATGGAAGTGATCCGTTGATTACCTATCTGGTGAATACCAGAGAGATATGGATCATTCCTTGCGTTAATCCCGAAGGGTTGATTAACCGGACCCGAGGGAATTCCAACGGCATTGATCTGAACCGGGATTACGGTTACGCTTGGAATCAGGAGTCGGGTGCCAATGTTCCCTGGAGTCAGCCGGAAATTCGCGGGTTGAGGAACTTTTTTACCCGTTGCCCGTTTGTTATGACCATGACCTATCACAGTGGCGCAACCTCGGTGATGTGGCCCTGGAGTTATTCACGGATTGCGACTTATGACAGTGTTGCTCATGCCCAGTGGTGCCAGCAGTATGGCAGTATAACTGGTTATCCCGCATACCAGATTTCCCGCGGACTTTACGAATGTCAGGGAACTTCTACCGATTTTTATTATGGTGCCGAAGGTGCACTCGGATTTGCTGCTGAGGTGGCGTCCGGACAGCCGCCGCCGCAAAATCAGATTGATACGATCTGCCGGGCTAACTGGACCGCGAGCAAACAGTGGATGATTCGTGGCGGTTACGGAATCCGGGGGTGCATTACCGATTCGGCTACCGGTCTGCCGGTTAAAAGGGCAATTGTAATTTCTGACCCGAGCAACTGGATGGTTTATACCGATACCTGCGGCTGGTTCTTTAAATATGTGCTCCCCGGAACCTATTCACTGCGGGTGCTGGCGGACGGTTATCAGCCGAAGACGGTCAGCGGAATAAGTGTGCCGGCTGATACCTTTGTGGTGATTAATGTCAGTCTGTCTCCGGATACGACTGCACCGATTACCGGTTACAAAGTTACTACATGGATCTGCATGGACCCGACCCAGGCGGGTAATACGATGGGTCTGTTTGCACTCAGCAGACAGGATGCTCGCATTCTCACCCTGACCAATCGGGGTATGGCAGTGATTGAACTGAGTGCTCCGATCATCAACGGTCCCGGGACGGATTTTACGGTATATTCCACGACCACTAAACCCTGCTCAGTTTATGTTTCTTCCGACTGGAACGGGCCCTGGAGCTTCTGTGCTTCTGGTAATGGCAACATCGCCTGTGATCTGGCGAGCGCTGGTGTTCCGTTTGCCTGTTATGTACGGTTGAACGATGGTGGCCAGAGCTATGATCTGGATGCGATTGAGGGAGCGATCGTAAACGCTCCGGCGCTGGTTTATCAGTCGCAGACAATCGTTGATTCACCGCCCGGTGGTAACAATGATGGCAGACTGGATCCCGGGGAAACTGCCGGGCTGGCCTTTGCACTGCGGAATGCCGGTAGAATTACCGCCAGTGATATCGCCGGTATTTTAAGAACTGATGATATCTATGTTTCAATTACTGATTCAAATGGATATTTTGGCGATATCCCGGCGGATTCGACGCGAAGTAACTACTCCGACCGGTTTACGCTGCAGGCATCACCGCAGACCCCCAGAGAACACAATGTCCGACTGCGGCTTTACCTTCAGGGCAGTAATTATCATGACAGTCTTCTGCTGACACTGACGGTAGGGGAACTGCGGGTTACCGATCCGATTCCGGACAACTCCGAACCGACCCTTTATTATGCCTATGATGAGGTGGATACAGCTTATGGTGAACATCCGGAGTTTGAATGGGTGGAAATCTACGGCATCGGCACGAGATTACAACTCGGGGACGACGAGACAAGGCAGATTACTCTGCCGCCCGCATTCGGTCCGTTCGTTTTCTACGGCCAGGCATATAATCAGATTTCAGTCTGTTCCAATGGTTGGATTGCACCCGGGACGACAACTAGAACCGACTATACAAACACTGCGCTGCCGAATTCCAATATGCCCCCATTGATTGCTGCCAACTGGGATGACCTGGATCCAAGATACGGCGACAGCGTCTGGTATTATCATGATGCCGCTAATCACCGGTTTATCATTGAATGGGATTCCGTGCACTATATCAGCAGTAGTGAATGGGATAAATTTGAGATCATTCTCTACGACACTACGCTCGCAGCTGAAGACGGCAATTCCAAGTTTGTCATTCAGTATCTGACCGCCAACCGTCCCGGCAATTCGGCAACGGTCGGGATTCAGGATCATACGAAGACCAAATTTATCCAGGTATTATACAACGGTACCTATCACCGTGCGGCGTCGCCCTGGATTCCGGGGCATGCGCTCAGGTTTTCCACCGACTGGCGAACCGGAATTAATGAAAAGGCGGCAGTGAATGGCGTCCCACTGCCGAAAATAACAGTCCGGACCAATCCGGTCCGGAAGGCGGTCAATCTCCGGCTGAATTTGCCGGCGTCCGGAGTATCTGCCCTCCTGATCTATGACCGGTGCGGACGGCTGGTGCGCCGGGTCAGTCCGGGAGATTTGCAATCAGGGGCGGATTGGTTGACTCTGCGCCTTGTTGACCAGAAGGGAATATCCCTGAGTCCGGGGGTTTACTGGTTGAAACTGGTAACCGATACTGGTTCGGCAAGTGCTAAAATTTCCGTGGTGCGTTAACCGTAATGAGACCGGCAAAAAGCGTCCGACGTCAGAGCTGGGATGAGTATTTTATCGGGATTGCCCAGCTGGTTGCCCAGCGTTCTACCTGCCTGCGACGGAAGGTCGGAGCGGTTCTGGTCCGGGAGAAGAGAATTCTCTGCACCGGTTATAATGGAGCACCGCATGGTCTTGTCCATTGTGAACAGGCAGGCTGTCTGCGGAAGCGGTTGCACATTCCTGCCGGAGAGCGGATTGAAATCTGCCGCGGAATACACGCGGAGCAGAATACGCTAGTTCAGGCTGCCAGTTTCGGCATACAGGTCTCCGGTGCAACCCTGTACTGTACGCATGCCCCCTGTATCACCTGTGCAAAGATGCTGATTAATGCTGGAATCACCGAGTTTGTAATTGCTGATGATTATCCGGATGATTTAGCCCGCAGGTTGCTGAGGGAAGCAAAGGTAAAGGTGCGACGGGTAAGGATAAAGGGCGGAGAAAAAATTTGACCGTAGAGTGAAAAAGGGTATATTTAGCCACCGCTGATGATTAGAGAGGAAGTTGTTATTGGAGGTCCGGTCGGACTTCATGCCCGGCCCGCAGCGGAGTTTGTAAAGCTGGCTGAACGTTTCAAGTCCCGGGTCCGGCTGGCAAAAGACGGCATCTGGGTTAATGGCAAGAGCATTTTGGCGATTCTGACACTGGCAGCGGAAAAGGGCAGTGCGGTAATTCTTGAGGTGAGCGGTGAAGATGAGGCGGAGGCGTTTGCAGTGCTCAAGGAGAAACTGACTGGCGATGAGCATTAAGAAAGAGAAGATTTTTCGCGGCATTCCGGTTTCCTCCGGGTTTGCCCGTGGTCCGGTGTTTATTTATCAGCCTTATCTGCCGGTAATCAGTGAACGGGTGCTGAAACCTGAGGATGCCGGTCCGGAAGTGGAACGTTTTCGTCAGGCAGTACGGGATGTTGAAGCGGAACTGCGGGAGCTCCATCAGCAGGTGGGGCGGGAGATGGGCAGGGATTTTGCCGAATTTATTGATGTTCAGCTGGCACTTCTGACCGACGAGGAAGTATTGAACGGGACCGAGCGGTATATCCGGGAGCAGCTGCGCAACGCCGAATTTGCCTACAGTCAAACCCTAAAGGGGCTGAGTGTGAGCGGGATGGCGGCACAGGTGCCGTTTTTCCGTGAACGGTTTGCGGATATGGCGGATGTTTCGGCACGGGTGCTGAGCGTGCTGCTTGGGGACAATCTCCCTTCAATTTTTGGGGTGAAACCGGGGTCGGTGCTGGTGGCACACCAGTTGCCACCATCCGATGCAGCACTGCTGGACCCGGCAAAGGTGGCGGGCATAGTGCTGGAAGCAGGTGGTAAGACATCTCATACCGCGATTATGGCAAAGGCAAAGGAAATTCCGGCGGTATTCGGAGCGGATGCAATACTGAAGACGGTTCAGGAGGGGGATGAGATTTTTGTCGACGGGTACCGGGGGCTGGCGATTCTCAATCCGAGCGCAAACCGGCTGAAAACCTATGAGGCGGAGATCAAGCGGGAACAGCGGCGTCGGGCATCATTGAAGGCACTGGTCGAGGAGGAGCCGGTAACGCTTGATGGCAAAATGATTGATCTGTCCGCTAATGTAGAATTCCTGATTGAGGCACGGCAGGCAAGGGATAACGGGGCACGGGGAATCGGACTTTTCCGGACCGAATATCTCTTTCTGGCGCGACGGCGTCCGCCGACTGAGGAGGAGCAGTTTGAGATTTACCGGGATGTGGCAGAGCTGTTCCGGCCATTTCCAGTAATTATCAGGACCTTTGATTTGGGCGGGGACAAGGTGATTCCCGGTTATACCGAGGCAAATCCGTTTCTGGGCTGGCGGGCGATCCGTTTCTGTCTGGACGATACCGCGCTGTTCAAAAATCAGCTGCGGGCAATTCTTAGGGCTTCCGCTGCCGGCAATGTCAAAATCATGTTTCCGATGGTAGCAACGATTGAGGAATTGCGCCGGGCAAAACTGGTACTTGAGGAGGCAAAGAAGGAATTGAGGAAGGAGGGGAAGCAGTTTGATGAAAATGTTGAAGTTGGGGTAATGGTTGAGATACCCTCGGCGGCAATCCTTGCCCAGCAGTTCGCCCGGGAAAGCAGGTTTCTCTCAATCGGTTCAAACGATTTAACTCAGTATACCTTGGCGGTAGACCGGGGAAATGAACGGGTGGCAAGACTGTTTGACCATTTTCATCCGGCAGTTCTGCGTCTGATCAAGAATACGGTTGATGCTGCACACGAACAGGGTATTTGGGTTGGCATGTGTGGGGAATTTGGTGCTGATCCGATGGGTGTCGTGCTGCTTCTGGGTATGGGAGTGGACGAAGTTTCGGTTGTGCCCGGACTGCTGCCTGAGACCAAACAGGTGATTCGGTCAATTGATACCGGCGTTGCTGCCGAGGTGGCACATCAGGCGTTGAAACTTTCAACTGCGCTGGAGGTGGAACGACTGCTGGAGCGGGAAGTGCATCACCGGTTTCCGAAACTGGCACGTTCACTCCATGCGGTCAAGGGGGCAGGTGGTGAATAATACCGGCTATCAGCGAATGAAGGAACTTATCTCGGGTCTGCCGGAGCAGCTGAATACAGCGTGGGAAATTGCCAGCAGTGTGCCGCTCTCCTCAAAATCTGCCATTGGCCAGGTTATCGTCGGGGCGATGGGTGGTTCGGCGATGGGTGCTGATATTGTCCGGAGCATTCTGGAGGCGGAGGGGGGGCGGTGGCTTACGGTTGTGCGCGATTATTCCCTGCCTGCGGGTATCTCCGATCAAACCTTGGTTCTGGCGATAAGTTATTCCGGGAATACTGAAGAGACGATTGCGGTCTATGATGCGGCGGTAAAACAGCGGGCTAAAGTCGTGGTAATCACGAGCGGTGGGAAGCTGGCGGAAAAGGCGCGAAAGGACGGTGTGCCCCTGATTCTGATTCCCGGCGGAATGCCGCCGCGGTGTGCGATCGGGCTGATGAGCGTGGCAATTTTGGTGGTGCTGAACCGCCTTGGCCGCTGCCGCAGTTTCCTGTCGGACATCAGAGAAACCGGCAGACTGGTGAGAATGAATCTGCCCGTATGGCACCGCTGGGCAGTGCGGTTAAGCCGGAAAATTGTGGACCGGTTCATTATTGTTTATTCAACCAGCCGTCTGCTGGATACTGCTGCCTACCGTTTGCAATGTCAGTTGAATGAGAATGCCAAGATGCTGGCACACTGGGGAACATTACCGGAGGCGAGTCATAATGAGATCATGGGTTTTGGTGCGCCCGTTTTCCTTGATGGAAAGGTGGCGGTGATTGCACTGGTTGATCCGACAAGCCATTTGCGGACGCTGGTTCGGTTGGGCCAGATGCTGAAACTGATTCAGGGCACGATTGCGGAAAATGTCCGGCTGGAATCAGCCGGAAGCTCTGGTTGTGCCCGGCTGTTTTCGCAGGTGGTGCGCGGTGATTTGCTCAGTATCGAACTGGCACGGCGCCGCAATGTTGATCCGATGGTGATTCCGAAAATTGACCGGTTAAAGCTGGTGCTGACGCAGAAGAGATAACAGGAGCGGGTGTGGGACTGGGGGTGATCATTCCGGCAGCAGGCGAGGGGCAGCGGTTAAGACCGCACACGCTCAGAAAGCCCAAGGTGATGCTGGAGGTTGCGGGCAAACCGATCATTGGGCATATTCTTGACCGGGTCAGCCGACTGAATCCGGACCGGATTTGGGTGGTTGTGCCGCCGGGGGATGAATGGATCAGCAGTTATCTGCAGGCAAGCTACCGGATGAGCTTTGAATTTGTCGTCCAGCCTGAGCCCCGCGGTCTGGGGCATGCAGTCTGGTGTGCCGGGGCTGACCGTGCCGGGTTGCCACTGCTGATTCTGCTGGGGGATACGATTGTTGATTTTGACTTTCAATTAATGTTTCAGGCGGACTACAGTATCGGGGTCAAGGAAGTATCAGACCCGAGCCGGTTCGGTGTGGTGCTGGTGGAGAACGGGGTGGTCAGCAGGGTGATCGAAAAGCCTAGGGAGCCGGTAAGCCGGCTGGCGATCGTCGGGATTTACTACTTCCGGGAGCCGAAGTTCCTTTATCAATCGCTTGAACGGCTGATTGCAGAAAACCGGATGATCAAAGGTGAATATCAGTTTACCGATGCACTGCAGTTTCTCGCTAATCAGGGGGCAGGGATCAGAACTGTTGATGTTGATGTGTGGCTGGACTGCGGGACACCGGAGGCGTTGCTTGAGACCAACCGGCTGCTGCTGGAGCGCCAGAAGACAGCCCTGCCGGAGTTGAATACCGTCCGGATTGTGCCACCGGTTTTTATTGCACCGGATGCCAGGATTGAACGTTCCGAGATCGGGCCCTATGTCTCGGTCTCGGTGGGCGCTCAGATATCCGGTTCAGTGGTAAAAGACAGCCTGATTTATCATGGGGCAAGGGTGGCGAACTGCCGGCTCAGCGGTGCGATCGTGGGTGAAGATGCCGAGGTTCGCGGAGTGGACGGCGCGGTAAATGTCGGGCCCAGGGTCCATCTTGCCCGGGGATAAACCTGATGTTCGACTTTGAGGTGCTGGCAGGCGATCACCGGGCACGCCGGGGAAGATTGAGTCTGCCTCACGGCACCGTTGAAACGCCCGCATTCATGGCGGTGGCGACCCAGGCGGCCGTCAAGACCATGAGTCCCCAGGAAGTAAGCGATACCGGCACTGAGATGCTAGTCTGCAATACCTATCACCTCTATTTACGGCCCGGGCATAAACTGATTCAGGGGGCGGGGGGAATTTCCGCTTTCATGGGCTGGCACCGTCCGGTGCTCACCGATTCCGGCGGTTATCAGATCTACTCGCTGGCGGCACTTTCCCGGACCGGCGAGGAGGGGGTGGAGTTTCAGTCCCACATTGACGGCAGCCGGCATTTCTTTACCCCGGAGCTGGTGATTGAGATTCAGCGAGCGCTGGGTTCGGATATTGCGATGTGTCTGGATGACTGTCCGCCGTTTCCGGTCAGCCGGCAGCAGGCGGAAATTTCGGTGGCACGAACGACCGGCTGGGCACGGCGCTGCCGGACGGCTGCAGGAGCGGATGTGAATCTGTTCGGTATCATTCAGGGTGCAACCTATCATGACCTCAGGCACTGGAGTGCGGAGGAGCTGCTGGCGCTGGATTTTCCGGGTTATGCGATCGGCGGGCTTTGTCTGGGTGAACCTTCAGCCCTGACCTATGAAATTACCGAACAGGTGTGTTCAATGATACCGGCAGAAAAACCCCGCTATCTCATGGGTGCCGGCTATCCTGAGGATATAATCAGTGCGGTTCGGGTTGGGGTGGATCTCTTTGACTGTGTGCTGCCGACCCGGAACGGCAGAACCGGTACCGCCTTTGTCAGCACCGGCCGGGTGCTGATCCGGAATGCGGTCTATGCAGAAGATCCCGGACCGCTGGATCCGAACTGTAACTGCTACACCTGCCGCAACTTCAGCCGTGCCTATCTCCGGCATCTGTTCCTTGCGGGCGAGGCGCTGGGACCCCGGCTTTTAAGCTATCACAACCTGTATTTCTTCCAGTCACTGCTGCGTGCTATCCGGGAGGCGATTGCCGGCGGGCGTTTTGATGAGTGGGCACAGCAGTTTCTGAGCCGGTATGCTCAGGGAACAGGTCAGGATTCAGACCTTGTAAGTGTCAGCCGAAATGAGTAACCAGAAAAGGAGGAGTCAATGCGTAATCTGACAGTCCTGATTTTAACACTCGGGCTCGGACTGCTCGTTCTTTCCTGCGGTCCGGGCAATGTGATCAAGGTGGGCGTGGTCGCCCCGCTCACCGGTGATGTCAAGACCTTCGGCGAGTCAACGGTCAACGGCATCATGCTCGCAATTGAGGAGGCAAACCGTGCCGGCGGCGTGAACGGCAAGCAGATCAAGCTGTTTATCTCCGATGACAAGAACGACCCGACTGAGGCGGCAAACGCCGGCGGCAAGCTGATTGAGCTGGACGGTGTTGTGGCAATCATCGGTTCGGTGTCCACCAAATGCTCCCTGCCGCTGGCGGACAAGTGCCAGGTGGCGCGGATTCCAATGATCACCCCGACTTCGACCAATCCCAAGGTCACGGTCACCGATGACGGCAGGCACAAGGAGTATATCTTCCGTGCCTGCTTCACCGATTCGTTCCAGGGGGTGGTGGCGGCGCGGTTTGCAATTGACAGCTTGAAGGCAAAGACCGCCGCAATCATGTATGATGTCGGCAACGACTACTCCCGCGGGCTTGCGGACTACTTCAAGCGCTTCTTCGAGGCGGCAGGTGGCAAGGTGGTGGCATATGAGTCCTATCAGAAGGATGATGTCGACTTCTCGGGACTGCTGACCAAGATCAAACAGCAGAAGCCGGACCTCGTGTTTCTCCCCGACTACTACAACAAGGTCGGTCTGATCGTCAAGCAGGCATATCAGCTCGGGCTGGTCACCCGCTTCCTTGGCGGTGACGGCTGGGATTCACCGGCGATGCTGGAGATTGCGGGCAAGGAGGTGGCGGGTAGCTACTTTGTCAACCACTACTCGGCTGATGATCCCAGGTCTGAGGTTCAGAACTGGGTGAACAAGTATCAGGCGCGCTACGGTCAGAAGCCGGATGCCTTTGCTACCCTCGGGTATGATGCAGGACTTCTGTTGATCGCCGCACTCAAGAATGCACCCAATGCCAAGCCGGACGAGATCCGGGAGGCGCTGAGCAAAATCCGGGACTACCCCTGCGTCTCGGGCACGATCACCTTTGACGAGTTCGGCAACCCGATCAAGCTGGCAACGATCATCCAGTATACCGAGACCGGCCAGCGGTTTGTAACTTCGTTTGCCCCGTAAGTAAAAGGCAGACTGTTACCGGCAACCGAACCGGCTCCGGGCAGACCGACCGGAGCCGGTTTCTGTTTATAATGCACTGCCCGGACCAGCCTGTCCGCCAGCTGTCAAAGCGAGCGGAAATTTTATCCCTGCAGCCGCTCAATTTAACCGTCATACTCAATCATACTACCATCCATGCAATTACCCGGGGTGAACCCTATGCAGGGTTTAATTTTTAACAGGTTAGTATCTGACAGGAAATGATATATAATGCAATTGTTATAATCAATGTTTATGCATCAAAATACACAAATAAGCGGTTATCCTATTGACAAAAACTGCCCGGTTCTTATAATATATGCGCATCATCGCCGCCTCCATTTTAAGAAAGGAGGTTAAAATGGCGAGGTTGATAAGATTTTTTATCCTGACACTGGTGCTGGCAGAGATCGGTTCTGCCGGCTGGGAAAGGCGGGCGGACACGCCGCAGTGGCAGTATCCCGGTTCAGCGTTGGTTTTCGGAATTGAAAATCCCAAGACCATCTATGCCATCTTTGGCGGAACCAAAAAGCTGTATCGTTATCTTATTAATCTTGACCGATGGGATGATTCTCCGACTGATTTTCCCGGGGATGTGAATTTTGGTCCAGGTGCAGCGCTTGCCTCGGACTTGAATGGCACCATCTATGTGCTCGTTGGGGGAGGAAGCAGTTCTGGCGTTACCGGATTTCAGACAACAGCTGGCTGCGATATCCGGATATTCCGTTTCCGGTCAGTCAGGGCGGTTCGTTAGCATTTGCTATCGTTGACAATCTGTATTGGGTGTACGCGATACCCGGGGACACTTTCCGGCGGATTTTCAAATACGGACCGCTTGCAGGCGGTGCGGGTGGTATTCAGCCGAATGATATTCCGCGCTGGCGCGAACTGTCCACAAGTGATATGCCCCGCCCCGGACCCGGTTCCTGTATTTCATGGTATCATCTGCCGGCATTGCCTCAGCCGCTGGAATATATCCTGATGCTTCCCGGAAATGGGAGTGATAAGATTCACTACGCTAATGTGCGTGATTCGATTCTGATATGGCTTCCCGGTGGAAGATTGACAGGCAACTCCGGTTATGGTGGTTCGATTTCAACTTTCAATATGCCGGGTGGCGCTTCTCATACCGCCTGTCTGCTTGGTGGCGGCGAGGATGACGCCTGCTGGGTATCACAGCCAATCACAGATCGTTTTGATCGTTATGGATCTACCCCTTATCCCCAGTATATTCAGACTGCCTGTGCTCATGGCAGAGATGGCTATGTCTACGCCTTTTTCGGCAGCACTAACCGTGCCTTCTACCGTGTTCCGATGTATGACGACCTTGAGAGTGGCGGGCAAGGTGCTGACAGGGTTGAATGCAGTTCAGCCCCGGACCTAAAAGTTTATCCGGAGCCGGCGGCGCACAATGTCAGGCTGGAGTTTATCAACGGGAAACCCGGAAGATGTGCGGTGACGATCTACGATATCGCCGGCAGGCGGGTGTGCACGCTGTGTGACCGGCTACTGAATGCAGGTGTCCATTCGGCGACCTGGGATTTGATCGATGGGCATGGGATGCGTTCAGTACCCGGAGTATATATTGTGCAGGTGCGCACTTCTGAAACGGTCGTGACCCGAAGGGTCACGGTCAGATAAAAATGGAAAGGAGGCGGCGATGATGCTGAAAAAATTGAGTGTCACCGGTATGGCAGTTATTCTACCCCTGATTACAACTGCCGGTGCGATTACTCTCGAGCGGGTGATTCCAGTTGCCGATACCGTATGTGGCGGAGCAACCGGTGGTGGAGCACGGTATCTGGCGATTGACGGTTCAAAGCTCTACTATGTCGCCACTGAGGGTATGACACTGGTGCTTGATCTTGGCAGTTTTACGGTCAGGGGGAAATTCCGACGCTCGGCGAACACCCGGCAATTCCGGGGACGGACAAGCAGCAGCAACTGTTTGTGTCTAGGTATCACAAGTTGTATGTGGCAGGACGGGACAGCGGTCTGCCAATCATGACAATTGTCAGCACACTTACTGATTCCATAACTGCCCGTTACCCCGTTACCGACTTAATGTGTATGGCGTATAACGATTCCGAAGGGTGTGTTGTGATCACTGCCGAATCCTGCCGGTTGCGGGTTATTGACTGCCGGACCGACTCAGTGCGTGCCGTCATTACTACCGTTGACAGCTGTCTGCCTGACTATGTTTTCTGGAATCACCATAATAACTGCTATTATGTGATTACAGGACATTACCAGCTTTATCCGGTGCTGGATACCTTTGCCTGGTGCACGGTGTTTGATAGCCGGACCAACACCGTTGTCGATACCTTCTGTCTCCAGCGGAGGTTTTACCGGGGGGTTCTGGTGCATCCGCACCGGAACAAGCTCTACTTCGGGTTGAATGATGAGGTGGCGGTGGTGGACGGTGACCAGAACCGGATCGTCAGATGGATTCCTTTTTTGGGAGGTCAGTTTGCGACCGACTCCGTGGGCAATAAACTCTATCTGATTAATGCTGGTAGCATCGGAGTAGTTGATTGCAACCATGATACCCTGATAAAGGAGATATTCCTCGGCGGAGGCGGGTATCTTGAATTCTGTTGCATTCCGGAACTGGATCGGCTGGCTGTTATCTGCGACAACCTGCTTGCCGGCATTGACTGTGCGGGGGACTCTCTGGTGTTTGCCGATTCCACATTCCGGGTTAATCCCTGGTATGCCGCTCTGACCTGGGATCCGGTGCGGGGGCAAATTCTTATCGGCAAGTATTATTTTTCTGAAGGAACGGCGCTCCTTTTGGCATATGATCCGGTCAGCTGGCAGGTGCGCAGGAAGCGGATGCTCGGTGTGGAGCGGATCTGGGATTTAGTTCATAACCGCCGTCAGAACCGGTTTTATCTTTTGACCGAATCCCGAGATTCGTTTCAGCTTTGGGTGGTTGACGGAGAATCAGGTAATTATCTTCAGGCATTTACGCTCTGCCCCGCCCGCTGTGAATATGAAGTGAAGCTGTATCCCCATCCAGATGAAAGAAGGTTATACATTCCGGACCCGGAAGGGGGACGCATCAGGGTTTTTGACTGCGACCATGGGGCGATAGTTTATGACATACCGGTTCGACTGATGCCTACATTGCTTACTTTTTTCAAAAACCGGATCTACTGCAGTCATACCGATTATCCCAACGGCTATCTGTCAATCATTGATTCCGATGCGGATACGGTCATCAAGGTGCTGGACCTGCCGCTGGTCGGCACCAGTTTTGTCATTTTTTATCCCGAGGTTAATAAATATTATGTTCAGGGCTACTGGGACAACCGGATTGCGGTGATGGACCTTGCTACGGACGAACTGCAGAAGCTCATCCGTGGTATCCCGGCCGGGCAGGGGATTCTCTCACCGGCGATAAGGATGCCGGCGGTCCGGGGGTTGTATGTCGTTTTTGCCAACATACTGCCCAATTCTCCCTTTCTGGTCAAGATTGATGTGACCACCGATTCGATCGTGAAGGTGTATAGTGATCTAAATTACTATTACGCAACTTTTGGACTTGTAAACCACTTTTTCACTAATAAACTTTATCTTTGCGATATGATTAGACCTTATTATCCATTTGCGCATCTGATCGGTGTCTATGATGTTTTTCAGGACACGGTTGTCAATGAGGTGAGCACTCCGATTCCGGATACGGCGTGGAAGTGGTGGGGAATTAACGCAGATTATTATAATTATGCCAGCCATCCCAATCTGCCGTTTTTTTACGCCCACTATATCTGGGGGGTGGCAAAGGTTGACTGCGTTACCGATTCTGTTGTCAGCTTCCTCCGGTTGCGGGGACTGGGGGAAGATTGGCGGGTGATGAAACTGGATCCGGTTGACAACCGGATTTATCTGGTCGGCGACAGCCGGATATTTGTGCTCCGGGACGAAGGTCCGGGAGTCACATTCCCTCCGCCTGAAGCTCGAAGCCGGATACGGTTTGACTCTCCGACGGTGATCAGGGACCGGTTGCTCGTCAGTCTGCAGGCGCCGGCAGCTTCGGAGGCGCAATTGAGCATGTTTGATGCCGGTGGCAGACTGCTCCGGCAATTGCAGACGGCAACCGGCAGGGAAGGCAGAGTGCGGCTTCAATGGGACGGGAGCGATGTTAAGGGGCATCAGACTGCAGCCGGGGTATATTTTGTTGTGCTGGAATCGGGTTCTGACCGTTACATGAAAAAGGTTGTCAGAATCAGGTAGCCCGGCATCAATTTCTGAAGTTTATTGATCTTGGGAGCGGTCATTCAATCCACTCCGCATCGGGGAGGTTGAGCTGATCGCGGGTGATGTTGCCTAGGATGACCATCAGGTATCTGCCTGGAAAGAGTCGGTTGCGGGCAGCGGTGTTAATCTGTTCAAGCGTGGTGGTGCGGACCAGTTCCGGAAAGCGGGTGAACCAGTCCATGCCGTAGCCGTAGAGTTCAAAGCTGATCAGCTGGTCAAGCTTGCCGGAGTTGGCAGAGTAGGTGAGCGGAAATGAGCCGGTGAAGTAGTTTTTCGCCTTCTGCAGTTCCGGCGGGGTGGCACCGGTCCGGACCATCCGGTCAATTTCGGCAAACATCTTCTCAATTGCGGTCTGCGGTTTTGAGGTCTGGACCGTTGCCCGGAAGGCACCGGTCATGAGCCGGCGGTCAAACCAGCAGCGGACATCATAGGCAAGCCCGGCGTATTCCCGGACCGCCAGACCGAGCCGGGAGGAGAGTGGCGGACCGCCGAGGATGTAGGACATGAGCCGGACCGGAATCAGATCCGGATCGCGGACCGAGATGCCCGGATGGCCGAACTGAATATAGGTCTGGTTCATATCCGGCCGGGTAATCAGTTTGACGCGGAGTTTTTCCGGCGGTTTGAATGCAGGCGGTTCAGGAGCCGGCACCGTTTTGGACTGCCAGCTTCCGAACCGGCGGGTGATTTCCTCTTTCAGCTCTCTGGGGTTGATGTCACCGACCGCAACGATGAAGCAGTTGTTGGGCACGAAGTGGGTGGCGTGGAACTGGCGCAGGTCAGCAAGGGTGATTTGCGGAATGGTGCCGGTATCACCGCGGGCGGGCAGGCGGTAGCGGTGGTCACCGAAGAGCAGGCGGTCAAACTCCAGCGTTACCAGGGAGCCCGGATTGTCCCAGGCACGGCGGGCAGCGGTGAGCAGCTCCTCCCGGACGAGCCGGAACTCCGGTTCCGGAAATGCGGGGTTGAGGACGATATCGGCAAGGATGTCCAGTCCGGTTCCAAGGTCCTTGGACAGGAGCCGGAACTGGAGCCGGCTGTGGTCAAAATCGGCATCTGCCGAGTAGCTGGCACCAAGGAAGTCAAGCAGGGCGGTGAGCGAGTCGGCGGTAAGAGTTTTCGTGCCCCGCAGAAGCATCTGAGCGCAGAGGCTGGCGGTGCCCGCCTTCGGGAGCGGTTCAAACGTCGCACCGGAACGGCAGACCAGTGCCAGGTCCACGATCGGCAGGCGGTGGTCCTCAAAGGTGATGATTATCAGACCGTTGTTCAGTGATTCGCGCTCAACCGGCAGGGAGAGCAGAGGGGAAACTGCGGTTATGAGTCCGAGTAAAAGAAACAGCAGGTGTGAGCGGAGAAACGGTTTCATTTTGCCTCCCTTTTTTCAGGCAGGAGTATGCCGACGACCCGGCGGTGGTCCTGAAAATACTTCTGACAGAACTGCTGAATCTGCTCCGGGGTGGTCTTTTCCACCTGCTGCATCCAGTCCAGAAATGAGCGCCAGGAGCCGGTGGTGATCTGGGCGGTGGCAATGAGATAGGCGATGCCGGAGATGTCATCCCGCTCAAAGATCGAGCCGGCAATCGTCTGATTCTTGACCCGCTGCAGTTCAAGTCCGGTTACAGGCTCGGTCTTCATTCTTTCCAGTTCCCGGGTTATCAGCTGTTCAATCCGGGGAATCAGGGTTTCCGATTTCGGGCTGATCCAGAAGTACATCAGTCCGGGATCCTTTTCCACCGAGTTCCAGACTGAAACCGAGGTGGCAAGTCCGGAGTCAAGGACCAGGGTCTGATAGAGCCGGGAGTTTCTGCCCGAGCCGAGGATACGGGCAGCGACATCACCCACAAAGTAGAGCGAGTCTCGGATTCCGGGTGTGGGATAGCCGATGAGTAGGGTCGGAACCGATACCTTTTTGCGGATCGTAATCCGGCGTTCGCCAGCGGGTTCGGGTTCTAAATTGTAATAGTCGTACCGGTCGACCGGCCTGCCTTTTAATCTGCCGAAATACTTCTGGGCCATCGTTCTGACATCATCCGGTCTGATGTCACCGGCGATCACCAGCACCGCATTTGACGGGTTGTAGTATTTTTTATACCATTCCCGAACTTTTCCCACGGTGAAGTTGGCCACATCATCCGGCCAGCCGATGGTCGGGCTGCGGTGGGGATGAGCGAGCCAGGCGATTGCTTCAAAGTTCTCCCATAGGACCGAGCTCGGGCGGTTGTCCTGAAGCCGGCGCTCCTCGGTAACGACCTGATGTTCACTTTCAAACTCCGAGTCCGGAAAGATGCACCGTCCCATCCGGGCCGCCTCCAGTTTCAGCGCCAGCTCCCAGTGCTCCTTAGCGATGTCCGCGTAATAGCCGGTATAGTAGGTGGAGGTGAAGCCGTTGTTGATGGCACCGACCGAGTCTAGCATCCGATCAAAATCACCCGGCTTGTAGAGATCGGTGTGCTTGAAGCTCATATGCTCGAGCATGTGGGAGATGCCGGTTAGTCCCGGCGGTTCATCATAGGAGCCGACCCGGTAATAGACATTGACCGAGACCACCGGTGCGGAGGTGTCAATATAGCCGATGACCTGCAGGCCGTTTCTGAGCCGGAACTCAAACACCCTGAATTCCAGCGGGTCAAAGTTGGCAAGCAAGGTAAGCAGGGAAAAAATGATGTTCATAATCTTATTCTGAAATTACTAGCCGGACCGGTGTCTGCCGGTTCGGGCGGAGGAAGTAGACCCCGGGTTTCAGGCGCCGGCCGTCAGGTCCTTTAAGGCTCAAGGTCCAGTTCTGCCCGGCAATGGTAAAGGTTTGAACGGTTCTGCCCGCAGGATCGGTGAGCTTCAAAGTTACCGGCTGCCGGGTCGGCGGGTTCAGGTAAACCACGACGGTTGTCCGGGCAGGGTTGGGAACAATCCGCAGGCGGGGCGGTTGTTCTGTCTGAGGCTGGTCAGCGGTAGCGATGCCGGTTGTGTTTACACCTTCCACCGCATCAAGATAAAATGCCCCGGTGGCGGTGAGCCGGAGAAAACGGACACTGTCCAGTCCAGCAGAACCGATGTCAAGATAGGTTTCAGGTGTTGTGGCGGTGCCCAGCGTTACCCATGGTCCCTGCCAGCTCTGGGCACCCTGCACCTGCGCACTGCCGGTGCCGGCTGAACGGTAAATCACCAGTTCACTGCCTTCGCGGTTGTAAACCGGTTTCACCATATCCAGACATATGGTCTTCCCGTTGTCCAGCAGAAAGGCAGTACTGTCCCGGGGACCGAGCGTCCGGACCGGATAGGTGCGGTTGGCGGAGGGAGTGACAAAACTGTTGTAAATATGACGGAAGGCAAAGAGTGGTGCAGTTGAATCCGGGGTTAGTTGAACTTCGAGCCAAACTGCGGAGTCACCGGTTGACGGAACAACGACACTTTCAATTGTGGTGTCACGATAACCTGGCGACCGGAAGGTCAGTGTATAGGTGCCGGGAAGGTAGAAGCGGTGAAAGTCACCGACTGTCGGGCTGTTGTAGCTGAGCCAGTTCGCCGGCTGGACCCAGATCTGACAAGGTACAGGGGTGCCTGTGAACGCATCAGTGACTGTGCCGTGAATACCCTTTCCGGCTAGGTGGATGAATTCGAGGATTGCTGGTAGATTGAGGTTGAAGCAAGGGTCGATCTCGGAGGCAGGTGGGGTTTTCTGAGGATGAACTTCAATTGACCAGCCCATCATGCCGTAGCCGTAGTCAAAGTCCTTGGTTGAACCGTTGATCAGATACATTGAGTCCGCACCCTGGCCATAGGTGTAATGAGTCCAGTGATCATAGCGGGCAGAGAGGAACTGGATCAGGTTCAGTTCGGGAATTGTGTTCTGATAGGAGTAGCAGTAACTCCAGGGATGGGAAATGAAGGTGGTGCCGGCATGATAGGAGACGAAGGTAACTGCGGGATTACGCCATAGATGAGCAAGCACCGCCCGGTTCTCCGGCTCTGAAAATGGGCTTGCCCCCTGAGAAATTTCATCCCCCCACATCCAGCCCCAGTTGCGGTTCAGATCAACACTGTTGCCGTTATACCGGCTGGAACTGATATAACCGTCCGGGTTATACATCGGCAGGAGGTAGATTTCCCGGCTGTCAACTAGACGGGTGACAACGGTATCGGTGCCGTAGTTGCGGACTAGGTACTTTAGCAGTTCAAAGGTGATCGCCCAGCCGATTTTTTCATCGCCGTGAATGTCGCCTTCAAAATGAACCGCAGGCTCCGGCTCATCAATCTGGGGATGGTCGGAAATCTTCATCATCAGCAGCAGATTACCCCGGTAACTCAGACCCAGGGTTTCCAGCCGGCAGATTGTCGGATTGTTTGTTGCAATAACTGCCATTGTATCGCAGTATTCGGCATAGGTCAGATACCTGCCATCACTCTCCTGAAAGTTGCGTTCGTAAACTCCAGTTATGTCAGGTGTTATGACTTCAATCCTATAACCTTTATCAGCCAGGGCCCGCTGCTGATTGACGGTTGCCTCCGCAATAACGCCGGTCCGGTTGACATAATTTACCCAGGCGCCGGAGTTTTCAATATTCCGAACGTCATCTCTGGTGGCATTGGTAATCCGGATCAGATCCCGGGGTTCGGGTGCACTGGTAATGGTGGTGGCAAGCCCGAACAGGCAAATCAGGATTGCGGTCCGCACCATATAATAATACGGCAGGAGCGCCAGCAGTCAAAATGTGCCGGAGCGGGAAAAAGGGAAGTGGTCATCAGTAGATGACTACTACGCCGGAGGGGATGACCTTTGCCCGGACCTGGCGGATACCGTTACGCCGTTTGGCATACACCCGAATCCGGTAGTTGTAACCGGTCCGGGGTTCAAATCCGACGATCGTGCCCGAGATGCTGCGGTTGGGTTTGGAAGGTCCTGCCCAGATGAAGACGATGGTTTCAATGATCGCCATCGGGTCGTAGAGAAAAGATGCCCGGTCTTCAGGGGAAAGTCCCTTGAAGACCTCGCCGGCGATTTCAACATGAGAGTGAAAGTTGCCCAGAAAGCGGAGGTGCAATCGGGAGCTGAGTTCCCGCCGCCGTCTGATCACCCGCTGGATCGTCGCCCAGTCCCGGAAGATGATGCCGGTCCGGCTCTTTTCTCCGCCCCGATAGTAGCAAACCCGGCGGACTACCAGCCGATGTTCCTGGTTGATGGTGCCGAAGAGGAAGCCGAATGTTTCGCGCTTGAACCGGGTTTCGTAACCCCGGCGGGCAAAACTGCACAGTTCGCGGACCGCCGACTCTTCAAACAGAATTGGTGCCCGGAAGCGCACGAGCGGATGAATTGACATTAACTTTATTTTAGCACTTGTCCGCGGCAGGTCAAATCATAATAAAAATTGCCGCTGGAGGGCCCATGCCACGATGGTTGATACGCCAACCAGGGCAATCGCCCGACCAGCAGCAGAAAATAAATACAATAGCTGTTTTCGATGTCAAGCAATTTTCTGGTGCTTTCGGATGATAAATTAATTTGAATTGAGGCGACAAAGTTTTATATTATTATGTGGAATCAAAGAATGAATTCAGTCAGCGCCGGAAGCTGATGGTGGAAGAACAGATTGCTGCCCGCGGTGTCAGAGACCAGCGGCTGCTGACGGTGATGCTGAAGGTGCCGAGACATCTTTTTGTTCCTGAAGGTTTTGTGCATCAGGCTTATGAAGATCATCCCCTGCCGATCGGTCAGGGGCAGACCATTTCCCAGCCCTATATTGTGGCGGTAATGACTGAGGCATTGCAGGTTGAGAAGTGGCACCGGGTGCTAGAGGTTGGCACCGGTTCCGGTTATCAGACTGCCATTCTGGCAGAACTGGCGGGGATGGTATATACTGTGGAACTCATTGAGGAGCTGTCAATCCGGGCGCGGCAGATTCTCAACCGGCTGGATTACCGGAATATTAGGTTCAAAATAGGAGATGGAAATGAGGGGTGGAAGGAATTCGCCCCTTATGACCGGATTATCGTTACTGCTGCGGCAGAGTCAATTCCTTATGCCTTGATCGAGCAGCTGAAGGAGCAAGGCCGGCTGGTGGCACCGGTGGGACCGGCAGGGGCACAGAGTCTGATTTTAGGGGTGAAGCACGGACAACGGCTCGTGCAGCGGTCACTGATGAGCGTGGTGTTTGTGCCGCTGGTGCGGAGCAAGCCTTCTGTTGACTGCTGAAATAATTCTTTTATATTGTCATTGACGGGGCGTAGCGCAGCTGGTTTAGCGCGCTTGGTTCGGGACCAAGAGGTCGCTGGTTCAAATCCAGTCGCCCCGATTTCAATTTTACGCTTGGAAATGACCACCAATACACCGGCACCGGATCAGACCCGGGTAAAAGTTCTCATCTCTGCCGATGAGATTGCCAAGCGGGTGCGGGAGCTGGCAGAGCAGATTTCTGCCGATTATGCGAGCAGGACTCCGCTGGTTGTCGGGATCCTCAAGGGCTCCTGGATTTTTCTAGCGGATCTGGTGCGGCAGCTGACCGTGCCGGTTTACATCGATTTTCTCACCGTTTCCAGTTACGGGGCGAGTACAAATAGTTCGGGGGTTGTAAAGATTGTCATGGACCTGAAATGTCCGCTGGAAGGCAGGGATGTGCTGGTGGTGGAGGATATTCTGGATTCGGGATTGACATTAAGATACATTATGAGACATCTGGAACTGCGCAAGCCGAAGAGTCTGAAGTTGTGTGTGCTGATGGACAAGCCGGCGCGCCGGCAGGTTGAGATCGAGCCGGATTATCTCGGATTTACCGTGCCGGATAAGTTTGTCGTCGGCTACGGGGCTGATTTTGCTGAAGCCTTTCGTAATTTGCCGTTTATCGGGTATATTGAAGAGCCGGATAAGTAATCATGAAGAGAAGCAAAATTTCTGATCCTTCAGTTTCTGGGGATTTGCTTGCGGTTGCCCGGGGCGAAGCACCGGCAGACCTCCTGTTGCGCGGAGGACAGGTAGTGGATGTGTTTACCGGTGAGGTCCGCCGGGCAGATGTGGTAATCAAAAACGGAATGATCGCCGGTGTGGGTGAAGGTTACGAGCGGGCAGACAGTGTAATGGACATCCAGGGGTGCTATGTCGCACCCGGTTTTATTGAGGGGCATATCCATATTGAAAGTTCGCTTCTGTCGGTGAGTGAGTTTGTCCGGTTGTGCCTGATCAATGGCACAACCACGGTAATTGCTGATCCGCATGAGCTGGCAAATGTTCTGGGAGTCGGCGGTGTTGAATATGTCATCCGGGCAAGCCGGAATCTTCCTGCTGACGTCTATATCATGGTACCATCCTGCGTTCCGGCGACGCGGATGGAGACATCAGGAGCAAAGCTGGGGGGCAGGGAGATTGAGCGGCTGCTGAAGATGCCAGAGGTGCTCGGACTTGCCGAGTTGATGAACTATCCGGGTGTAATCTGGGGTGATCCTGACGTGCGGGCAAAGCTGGTGGTGGCAAGAAGGGCAGGAAAGGTGATCGATGGCCACTGTCCGGGGTTGACCGGGCTTCTGCTGCAGGCATATGCCGGTGCGGGAATCGGCTCGGACCACGAATCGGTCGGGGTGCAGGAGGTGCGGGAGAAGCTGCGGGCAGGGATGAGGGTATTTATCCGGGAAGGTTCGGCTGCCCAAAACCTGGCATCGATTCTGCCGGTGGTGAATGATTTCAATCTGCGCCGGTTCTGCCTTGTGTCCGATGACCGTGACCCGCAGGATCTGCTCAAAGAGGGCCATCTGAATGCGGTATTGCGCCGGGCAGTAAATGCGGGAATGCAGCCAGTAGCGGCGATACAGATGGTTACACTCAATCCTGCGGAATATTTCCGTCTTTATGACCGGGGTGCGGTGGCACCGGGATTGCGGGCAGACTTGGTGGTGCTGGAAAGTCTGAGCGATATGAATGTGAAACTGGTGATAAAGAATGGTAGACCGGTTGCCCGGGAGGGTCGATTACTGGAGAGACTGCCGGAGGTCCGCGACCGGAAGGTGATGGACACCGTGCGGGTGAAGGGGCTTGCACGGGGAGATTTTGTAATCAAGGCTGAAGGGGAGCTGTGTAATGTGATCCGGATTGTGCCCGGACAGATTTTAACTGAACATCATGTCCAGCGGGCACCGGTCAGAAACGGACTGGTGACAGCAGATCCGGAGCGGGATCTGCTGAAGATCGTGGTAATTGAAAGGCACCGGGGGACGGGCAGAATGGGTAAAGGGCTGGTTGCCGGCTTCGGTCTGAAGAAGGGCGCGCTCGGAACCACCGTGGCGCATGATTCTCACAATATGATTATTGTCGGCACCAATGACCGGGATATGCTGATTGCGGCACGGACACTGATAAGAATGGGCGGTGGTTATGTGGCGGTTGCCGATGGCAAGGTGGCCGCAGTACTGCCTCTACCGATCGCTGGTCTGATGTCAGACCGGTCTGCCCAGGAGGTTGTTTCCCGGTTGAAGGTGCTTTTGGCAAAGGTACGGAACTGGGGCTGCCGGCTGGACAATCCATTCATGGCCCTTTCGTTTCTTTCGCTGCCGGTAATTCCCGAGTTGAAAATAACCGACCGGGGGCTGATTGATGTTAACCGGTTTCAACCGATCAGTTTATTCGCTGAGAAATAGGCTGTTTGTCGGAGTGATTGGCGCCGGCGAATGTGAAGCTGAACTGGCGGCAGAGGCGCGGGCACTGGGTCGAGAACTGGCAGCAGCCGGTGCGGTCGTGGTCTGCGGCGGTATGGGAGGTGTAATGCGGGCGGTATGTCAGGGGGCACAGGAACAGGGCGGGTTGACAATCGGCATCATGCCCGGCTCTGAGCGGTCGCAGGCAAATGAGTTTGTGGCACTGGCGATAGCTACCGGTTTCGGCGAGGCGCGGAATCTGATAATTATCAGGACCGCTGATATTCTGATTGCAATCGGCGGTTCCTACGGCACACTTTCGGAGATCGGTTTTGCCCTGAAGATGGGAAAGAGGGTAATCGGGTTGAAGACTTGGGAAATTGAAGGGGTTGAGAAGGCGGCATCGGTGGCAGAGGTTTTGACAAGATTAAAAATAAAAGGAGGATAGGATGGCAGCAAAGGAGTATTTGAACTTTATCAATGGCAGATATGTGCCTGCCCGAACTGGTAAAAGCTATGAGAACCGTAACCCGGCGGACACCTCGGATCTGATCGGAACTTTTCCTGCTTCCGGATCGGAGGATGTGAATGATGCGGTTGCGGCGGCAAAGGCGGCTTATCCCAAATGGCGGGCGGTCCCGGCGCCGCAGCGGGGCGAAATTATCCGGCGTGCCACCGAGATTCTCATCCGGCGCAAGGAGGAGCTTGCCCGGCTGATGACAAGAGAGATGGGCAAGGTTTTGAAAGAGACTAGGGGTGATGTGCAGGAGGCAATTGATACCGGGCTTTACGCTGCGGGTGAGAGCCGGCGGCTGTGGGGCAAGGTTGTGCCCAGCGAACTGCCCAACAAGGCAGCCTTTGTTACCCGGCAGCCGATGGGGGTCTGGGGGATGATCTGTCCCTGGAACTTTCCGATGGCGATTCCCTCCTGGAAGCTGTTTCCTGCCCTGATCTGTGGTAATACCGCAGTCATCAAGCCGGCAACCCTGACACCAGCGTCGGTTCATGAATTCGTTGCCGCACTGACTGAAGCCGGTGTGCCTGCCGGGGTGGTGAATGTGGTGTATGGTGAAGGGGCAGTGGTTGGGGAGGCACTGCTCAATCATCCGGATATCTGCGGGATTTCGTTTACCGGGTCATCAGTGATCGGCAAAAGGATTGCCGAGGTCTGCGGCAGACAGTTGAAACGGTGCTCACTGGAGCTCGGGGGCAAGAATGCCCAGATTGTGCTGAAGGATGCGGATCTGAATCTGGCGCTGGAAGGGGTAATCTGGGGTGCCTTCGGGACGACCGGTCAGCGCTGCACCGCTACCTCCCGGCTGATTCTTGAGGATGAGATTCATGATCGTTTTCTGGAGATGGTGGTGGAAAGGGCAAAACAGTTGAAGGTGGGCAACGGCCTGGATGAGTCGGTGGAGATGGGACCACTGGTGAGTGAGGGGCAGCGGCAGACGGTCCACCGGTATGTGGAGATCGGCAGAAGTGAAGGGGCACGGCTGGTGTGCGGTGGTGCGCCCCTCACCAGTGGTGATTACAGCCGGGGCCATTTCTATCCGCCGACGATCTTCGCCGAGGTCACCCCGGATATGCGCATCGCCCGGGAGGAGATATTCGGACCGGTGCTTTCAGTTATCAGGGTGCGTAATTTTGATGAGGCAATCGATGTCCTTAACAACACCTCCTATGGTTTGTCATCTTCAATCTATACCCGGGATGTCAATCTGGCAATGAAGGCGATTGAACGGATTGAAGCCGGAATTACATATGTGAATGCCCCGACGATCGGTGCAGAATGCCATCTGCCATTTGGCGGAGTCAAGGAGACAGGCAACGGACACCGGGAGGGTGGCTGGACCGCCTATGAAATTTTCTCCGAGTTGAAGACAGTATATATTGATTATTCTGGAGCCCTGCAGAAGGCGCAGATTGATACTGCAAAGGATTAACCGGATCGGTGGCGACAATTGAAGTTGACCGGCTGAGCAAGAGTTTTCGCGGATTGGTTGCTGTTGACCATATTTCCTTTGCGGTCAATGAAGGTGAGATCTTCGGATTTCTGGGTCCGAACGGTGCCGGTAAGACCACTACGGTCCGGATGCTCTGCACCCTGACGCGTCCAAGTGCGGGAACGGCGCGGGTCGCAGGCTGGGATGTTACTCGTGAACCCAATCAGGTGCGGAAGGCGATCGGGATTATCTTCCAGGAACCGTCCCTTGATGACCGGTTGACCGCACGGGAGAATCTCAGGTTTCACGCTATGATCTACAAAGTCCCGAAAGCGGAGGCTGGTATCCGGATTGCGCGCGCACTGGAATGGATGGAACTCAGTTCCCGTGCCGACGAACTGGTCCGGAATTTTTCCGGCGGGATGAAACGCCGGCTGGAGATCGCCCGGGCGCTGCTGCATACACCCCAGGTGCTTTTTCTGGACGAGCCGACACTCGGGCTTGATCCTCAAACTCGGAACCGGATCTGGGAAAGACTGCTGGCGTTGCGGGCGGAGAACCGGATGACACTGTTTCTGACCACTCACTACATGGACGAGGCGGAATACTGTGACCGGATTGCGATCATTGATTACGGCCGGATAATTGCTCTGGGTACTCCGGCAGAGCTGAAAACCCGGTTGCAGGGAGATCAGGTGGTGCTGATGACCGCTGACAACCTCCGGGCAGCGACAGAAATCAGGAGGCTCTACGGGATTGAAATTGCGTTCGATCGGGAAAAGTTAAGGTTTCAGGTGGCAGATGGGGCGCAATTTGTGCCCAGACTGGTCCGGGAACTGGGCGTGCCTATACTTTCAGTAATGGTGCGACCGCCAACACTGGATGATGTTTTTCTCACCCTGACCGGCCGGGAGATCCGGGATGAGGAGGCGGGCGAGCGGGAAAAATTAAAGAGTCGGCTTCAGCGGATGGGGCGTGCTTGGCGTTAGCAAACGGTATGTTTGATTCTGCCTGTATTCATATGGTGTGGCGGCGCGATGTGCTTCGCTACTTCCGGGAGAAGAGCCAGCTTTATGGGTCACTCACCAGACCGGTGCTGTGGCTTTTTATTCTCGGCCTCGGTTTACGCGGTGGTTACCGGGAGGTTGGCAGTGTCAATTATACTCAGTTCATCTTTCCCGGAATTATTGCGATGACCAGTATCTTCACATCGATTCAGTCAGCAATCTCCATCATCTGGGACCGGGAGTTCGGGTTTCTGAAGGAGATTCTGGTGGCACCGGTCCCGCGGACATCAATTGTCATTGGTAAGGGACTTGCCGGCACGACCCTTTCACTGATTCAGGGGTGTATCATTCTGCTGCTGGCACCGCTCGTCCGGGTGAAGCTGGCGCTGGTGAACATTCTGCCGCTGATTCTAGTGATGGCAGTGATGTCCTTTGCCCTTACCGGTATCGGGATCGTGATTGCCGCCCGGATGACCTCGTTTCAGGGGTTCGGTACAATCATGAATTTTATCATTATGCCGCTGTGGTTTCTCAGCGGTGCCCTTTATCCGCTTGAGGGGTTGCCCTGGTGGCTGGCGCTGCTGGTTCGTATCAATCCGCTGACCTATGGTGTGGATATGATCCGCCGGCTGGTGCTCGGATTTTCCTTCTATTCTCCCGGGTTTAATCTCGCATTTCTGGCAAGTTTCAGTATCCTGACAACAATGGCGGCAGTCTATTTCTTCAATCGCGGGGAATACTGAAGACAGAGAGGCAGGATTGGCGGGGAATAGAAATAGATCTGAAAATTATTCCGGCGCACAGTTGAGCATCCAATTGCGTCTTAATGTTGAGCGTCTGTGGCAGGTACTGCAGGGAATCAGGCCTCCAAAGCAGTATGTCAATGTGGAAGGCGGGGGGATTGAGCAACAGCACGACTGGCGGCTGCGGTTGCATCACTGTGCCAACTATGCTGCGGCACTGACAATTCTGAGACAGGAAAACCGGCGTTTGCGACTCCTGGAGCTGGGCTGTGGTACCGGCGCACTTTCCTATGGACTGGCCCGGATCATGCCGCCGGAATGGAGCCTGATGGCGACAGACTATTCGCGGTATCTGATTGAGTATGCCCGCCAGCAGTATTCGGCTCCGAATCTTGTGTTTGACTGTCTTGATGTTAATGACATTTCCGCATCGGCACTCCGGGAGTTCGATGCGGTGCTCATGCTGGAACTGATTGAACACCTGAACTGTCGGGAAACCAGAGAGCTTCTCCACCGGCTGGGAGCGGGACTGAAACCTGCCAGTCTGGTGGTTATTTCCACTCCGGATCGTTCCGCCTTTCCGCGTGATCATTCCGGTTATTATCCCCATAAAATCGAATACCGGTATTCCACTCTGTTTCAGTTTCTCAGCGGTCTGCAGAACAATCCGTTCCGCAGTTTCGAGCTTTATCAGATAGTTGCGCCCGGAATCGTCCGGGCAGCGGTCCGGACTGAAAGACGGGGTGGTTACTTTTTCAATCGGGTTGCCGGACTGATTGAGCGGCTGAGTTCCCATCAGGTTCAATTTCGCCGCTACCAGAGAAGGGTGTTAAGCTGGTTAAGCCGGGTGTTCTGGCAATTGACCGGTGGCGGGCAGAGATGTGACATCACCCGGCTGCTTGATGATCTCCAGTTGACCGGGACTGATAGCGGTGATCATCAGCTTTCATTCAGTCTGGTTGCAGTGCTGAGAAAATGAAAAGAAGAGGACTGGAAATTCCTGATGTGCTGGTATATCAGCAGGGATGTCTGCGGATTATCGATCAGCGGTTTCTGCCATCAAGGGTGATCTACCGGAAGCTGAGCAGCGTTCCGGCGGTTGCCGAGGCAATTCGACAGTTGCAGATTCGCGGTGCACCATGGATCGGAGTGGCGGCGGCATACGGGATGGCAGTTGCGGCGGAGCGGTCAGGTGACCGGGAACTGATTACCCGATTGACAAAAGCCGCGGAAATGCTGATGGCGGCACGTCCGACTGCAGTCAATCTTGGCTGGGCGGTGAGCAGGATAATGGAGGTTGTTGAGCACACAAAGGGTGTTTCGCCAGCGGTGTTGCGGTACCGGGTGTTTAAGGAGGCGAAGGTGATTGAGGAGGATGAGCGCCGCCGGTCCCGGGCAATTGCCCGTCACGGTGCCAAACTCGTGCCAGAAAACGGAACTGTCATGACAATCTGTAATACCGGGATGCTCGCCGGACCCGGATTGGGAACGGCACTGGGGGTGATCTATCAGGCGTCTCAGGAGGGGAAAAATCCACTGGTGTATGTCTGTGAAACCAGGCCGCTGCTCCAGGGTGCCCGGTTGACCGCTTGGGAGCTAAAGCGGGCAGGCATCAATTTCCGGCTTATTGTTGACAGTGCCAGTGCCGGCGTGATTGAGCATTGCGACCTAGTAATTGTTGGAGCAGACCGGATTGCAGCAAACGGGGATACTGCAAATAAAATTGGGACGCGGATGCTGGCATTACTGGCTAAGGCTGCCGGCAAACCGTTTTATGTGGCAGCTCCGTCATCCACATTTGACCTTAAGATCAGAGACGGCAAGGAAATTCCAATTGAAATCCGCAGTGGTGATGAGATTACCCGGATCGGAACCTGCGGGGTGGCACCGGCTGGAATAACCGCTTACAATCCGGCGTTTGATGTCACGCCGGCGCGTTATATCGCCGCGTTTATTACCGAAAAAGGGGTTGTCCGTCCGCCTTACCGGAACCGTCTTCCCCGTCTGCTTCACTCGGTGGTAACAAAGACCCGTTCCATCACCACCGGTGGCCGGACCTGACCGATCTTCTCCAGTACCTCCATGCCTTCTACGATTTTGCCGATCACGGTGTATTTACCATCCAGCTGGGGGAGCGGCTGGAGACAGAAGTAAAACTGGCTGCCCGAGGATTCGAGGTTGGGGTTTACCTGATCCGGCAGACGAGCCATCGCCATTGCTCCTTTTTCATGCTTGCGTTTGATTTCTGCAGGGACGGTGTAACCCGGGCCGCCGGTGCCGTCGCCTTTGGGGTCGCCCCCCTGAACCACAAAACCCGGTTCAATCCGGTGGAACGTGAGTCCGTTGTAGAATCCTTTGATTGCCAGATTGGCAACATTAGTGACATTCAGCGGCGCATCCTTGGTATACATTTCCACCTTGATTTTGCCGAAGTCCTTGACCAGAATGGTAATAAACAGCTTTTCCGGAAGGTTGGTTGAAATAAGCGTATCCTTGAGCAGACCCGGTGGTTGTGGAGTGGCGGTGCCGGCGGTGTCAGCTGGTGCCGGGTCTGTTTTTTTGGGAGCGCCACAACCGACTAAAAGGACAGCAATCATCAATGAGACTATTAAGAGTTTTGACACAGTATACCTCCTTATATTTATTAATATTTCAATATCCCCAGCGCCGGGTGCGTTTTTTCCATGATTCCTCATAGGCAATGGTAAGATGGAGACGCCCGGCGGTTTCGCTGATGAATCCGGCCGGGGTTTCCCCTTTGCGGAATATTACCTCACCGGCAATATCCAGTGTGCCGAATTTGGGCAGCAGTACCCCGGTTCCCAAGTGAACAGCGGACTCGGAGATTCGTCCGCCGGCAACCGTGCTACAGTACCATCTGCCTGTAGAGTAGCCGAGGCGGAATGGATAGCCGGGAAACTGTTCATACTCAATGCCTATTGAAGCCCGCCATACATTCTGATAACCGGCAGGCAAGTTATCAATGGTGGTATTTGCCCAGTTGCGTAGTTCAAAGCCGGTGCTGATTTGGGTTTTATAGAATGGTCCGGCAGTAAACCCGAAGCTTAAAGTGGCAGGCAAATGGATCCGGTAGTTACGAAGTGAATCGCTAGCAACTCCGTGGAGATGTTTGAACCTAGTGGCGGTAAGTTGGAACGGTAGGTCATAAAAACCGGTAAGGGTGAGACGGGCGAGTCTGCCGGCAGCTCCCAGCCGGAAAGTACGTGCCGAGTAATCAATTTCAATTGTGTCCGTAGCCACTAGGCCCTCAGCCCAGTAATGCCAGTTTTCCCGGGAGCCACCGATAAGCTGCTGAAATTGGGCACCGAGGCAGAGTCGGTTAAACAGTGGCTGGGAAACGCCGAAATTGAAACTGTGGATTCCGCCCCGGCTGACAATATGAAAGCGGAGGATGGTATCGGCGAGCGATTCGGACCAGACATCAAAGTCCTGATTGAACCGGCTGTCAACACTTAGGAGAAGCCGGGTGTGAGTAGGGAGTGGTACCGCAGCATAGATGCCAGTCGGTCGTACCGTTCCCAGTGCACGCTGGTAGTAGTGCTGACGGGCAGTGAGTCCGGTGCCGGTCAGCGTGAGTTTGATGCGGGTTTGAGCAAGATCGAAATAATTACCAGGATTCCCCGGGGTGAGGGCAGAGGGGTTGCCAAGGGCAATAAATCGGGCATCTGCCGGCAGTGTCACTTCCCCCAGACCGTTAGGGTTGAAGAATGACTGGGCGGTAAGTGCGGTAAATATCAGAAGCAGCAGTGCAATGGATTTCATCTTGAGAACCGGTCCGGAGGGGGAAGAATATACTGAATTTTCAGCTGGGGAGCGGTGTTGCCGGAGCGGGAGAGTTTCAGCCGGAACGGTCGCTGCCATTCCGGTTCGGCCGTGATCAGCAGACCGTGATTGGGAAAGGAATCCGGGTGTGATACCCAGTTCTGAACCAGCGTAGTAATGTCGAGGCTGACCATGGTGTCCTGTGCAACCAGAATGTAGGCGGTAGTGGCAGCAGCGTTTTCTTCGTAGCCGGCATGGCGGTTGCGCAGCTGATAGGATTCGGTCAGGCGGTGAACGCCAAGTTTCAGCGTGTCGGACCGGCGGTAAATGGTCCGGGGTGTAAACAACAGTTGCGCCCGGAGAATTGTGACCTCAGGTGGCAGGGTGTCAAGCCGGAATTTCAGATAAGTGCGGAAGGCAAAACTGGCGCCGATCAGCAAATCGGTCAGCTGGCTGCAGATGTTGAGGGTATCAACGATGTGGGCGTCGCCGGTGGCATAATAGATCCTTTCCTTGCCATCGGCATAGTGGAAGACCAGTTTGGGTCCGGCTTTGGCATCGGTCATATTTGTGATCGCAGCGAATCCGGTATCGGTGGGGAGAAGCATTATCCCTGATGATTTCTGTACCAGCAGTGTCAGCCGGCTGCGGTCCAGTTCCACGACTGTGGATTCCCGGGTGAGCGTGGCGGTGCCCAGAGTAAATTCCCAGAGGTCGCCCCCCGGTGTAAGCCAGCGGGTGGCAGAGTCAGCCAGGAGCCAGGTCACCGCAGCGGTAGTCCACTCTGTTGAACAGGCACGACAGACGAATGTGACCGGAGTGCTGTCAATGGGGTGAAGAATCAGGCGCACGCCGGTGACCGAATCGAGTGCGCTGTCTTTTAGCGGGAATTTGAGCAGTACCCGGGATTCATACTGTTCGTCCCTGCCCAACAGCAGCCAGTCGGCATAACCGAGCGGAATATGCCGGCCGTAATAGTCGAGTGAATCCGGTACCAGTTCCAGCATGCCGCTTTCCGGCAGGGTGGTCAGCTGGTCAAAGCCGACCGGCAGCGTGTTGCAGGCAAGAAGTAGCAGCGTGAGGGGAAAGAAAAATTTCATCACCCGGAGTTCTGATCAGCAAATGCCTGGGCGATGTGCTGGGACAGATTGTCGCGGACCGCCGAATAGGCGGTGCGGATGGCATTTTTCAGTGCCTGGGGTGTTGATCGGCCATGGGCAACCACAACGTTGCCCTGAACACCGAGCATCAGTGCGCCTCCGTATTCCTGATAATCCATCCGGCTGATGAACTCCTCCAGAACCGGGCGGGAAAACCAGCGGCGCAGCCGGTATTTGGATTCCGACTCATAATACTGTTCAAGGAGCTGGCGGAGAATTTCGCCCAGACCCTCACCATACTTCAGCAGCACATTGCCCACGAATCCGTCGCAGACAACGACATCTACCTTGCCGGTCAGAATTTCGTTGCCTTCAACATTGCCGATGAAGTTGAGTTCGCTTTCCTTGAGCAGACGGTAGGCGGCAGTTGTCAGTTCGTTACCCTTGGTATCTTCCTGCCCGATATTGAGCAGACCAACCGAAGGATTGGCTTTACGAAAGAAAAAGGCGGCAGCGGTGGCACCCATGATGGCAAACTGGAGGAGCTGATTCGGCTTGGTATCAACATTGGCACCGACATCGAGCACGAGGGTACTCCCTTTGATTCTGGGGAAAAGGACCGCCAAGGTCGGACGGTGGACACCGGGAACTGCTCCCAGTCGGGTCAGGGCGAATGCCATGACCGCACCGGTGTTGCCGGCACTTACCACCGCATCCACCTTTCCCTGCCGGTGCAGATCCATGCAGACACCGATTGATGAGTTCTGTTTCCGTTTCACCGCCTCCGGTGCCGGTTCATGCATGCCGACGACCTCGGCTGCCGGCACAAACTCCACACGTTCATCATGGTGGAAATCGGTACGGTCTGATTCCAAAATTTCCTGCCGGCCAACGATCACCAGACTACAGTCCGGGAGTTCCTCAAGGGCAAGCTGCACCGCAGCCAGCTCGGCACGCGGTGCGTTGTCCGAGCCCATGGCATCGAGTGCAATTTTCACTTACTTCTTTTCTTCAATAGTTAATACCGGTTTGCCCGCATAGTAGCCGCAGTGCGGACAGACCCGATGGGGCATTTTCGGTTCGTGGCAGTGCGGACAATCAACAAGCGTCGGCGGCGTCAGTTTCCAGTGAGTACGGCGCTTGCGGCCACGCTGCCGTGAATGTCTTCGCTTCGGTAGTGGCATTGATATCCTCCAATTAAAAATTTATTTTTGATTATATTACTGATATCCGGTTACGAGTCAAGGATAAGCCCGTTACTCCAGTTTCGGGGCAGAGGATTGCTGATGTCCAGCATGGAGTTAAAATTGAACTCGGCGGGAAGTTCCTCATTAAAGTCAACTGTGTCCACCGGCAGCAGTCCGGCGTGAATGAGTCGAGTGAGCAGTTGAAGGATGTCGGCAGGTGTGATGATACCCCAGCTGGCGAGCACTGTCTCTGCCAGCAGTCCGTAGCGTTCAGTGGCGATAGTGCTGATGGCATTCAGCAGCTACAGGACGGTGATGTTCGTTTTCCCGCCGGTTTGCTGATAGACATGGTGCAGCCCGTTGCCGAGCAGAAGATAGGCGTCTACAGTGTACCGGGGGTCAGCCTGCAGCAGTTCATAAAAAAGGAGTACCATCAAATTTAATTTTAATCCTCGTCGCAGCGAGGGCAAGCAGGGTAGAATCTTGACTGAGATACTTTTGAAGGTAGGATTAGCGTGAAGGACAAAAGGAGTTAAAATGACAAAATGGGAATACAAGTTTCTGCAGATTGACATCCACATGAGCCCGGTGCTGAAGATGGCACGCTGGGGTGTCCAGGTTCCAGGCGAAAAAAAGGCACGGGATACGATGGAAGGGGTGGAGGCATATGTAAATGATCTGGGCCGGGAAGGCTGGGAGCTGGTGGCGGCGGTCAACGGTTCGGACCACAGCGGTATCATCACCAAGGCGGTCCTTTTTTTCAGACGGCCGCTGCCAGAATGAGCCTGCTTGTACGGACAGGCTAATGGAGTTTGGGTTTTGCCACCTAATTGTCCAGCTGTTGGAAGTCAGGGGTCAGAGTACTGATTTGACAACCCGTTCCAGTACAGACAAAATTATTATCTGTGACGAGAGCGGAGGAGGGATCAGGATATGAAGTTCAACTGGATTGATATCGTTGCAATTGGAGTAGTAGCTTCAGCCGGTGCGGTTCAGTTTCTGCGCGCCACCCGCGATTTCTCTCAAGTGTTTTATGAAACAGTCATGCTCATTCTCGCGCTGGTGGGTGCGGTCCGGTTCTTTATGCCGGTGAGCCAGCGGCTCAATATTACACCCCCGCTCGCTCTGGGAGTTCTGTTTGCAGTTTTTACGGTGCTGGCACTGCTCGTTGCAACTCTGCTCAATCAGGGGCTGGGGTTCAGTCTTGGCGGGTTTGATTACCTTTTCGGACTGGCGCTGGGGATTGCCGGCGGTTTTGTCTTCGGTCATGCGACTATGCGGACGATGATGCTGCTTTTTCTTGAGCGCAAGCCGGAGCTCGCGGCAGCAATGCATCGTTCCTGGATGGCAAGTCAGGTGCTTTACTTCGGTGCGTTCCGGGAGCTGCTGGGTATTCTGAGAATCGCCCGGTATAATAATATTTAGCCGACAGTAAGTTCAGTCAGAAGCCAGGGGAGCACCGCAGAACCGGTTGCTTTCGTTTCTTTGCTTGCCAGTCTGATCTTGCGCATGAGATCAAGGGCATTGCCACTCACCGACCAGCGTCCGGCAGCGGGCAGATCGGTGAGTTCACCGTGCCGGATAATCCGACCGAAGTAGAGGGTGTTGGCAAAGTCGCCGGTGGTGCGGTTGGCGGTGTGAAACCCGAGTAGCACTTTAATCAAGAGGCCGTGTTCAATCTGCCGGATCATCTCATAAAGCGGAGTTGTTCCCGGTTCGATGAGGATGTCATTGATTGTGCAGCGGACCGGTGCCTCATGTTCCTCCTCAATCAGTACCGGACGGTGCCGGCCGTTACCGGTGGACTCCCGGTTTTCCCGGACAGCAGCGGTCCGGTCGTAGAGAAACTGCTTCAGAATGCCGTCTTTCACAATCAGATTTCTGCGGGCAGGCGTGCCTTCATCGTCAACCGGGAAGGTGCTTTCACCGAAGGGCATGGTGGCATCATCGCTTAAGGTAATGAGCGGCGACATTATCTGGTTCTCAAGCTGATACCGGGACATTCCCTCCTGAACGGTTGAGGCATAGAGATGTTCTGCCACTAGGCGCCGGAGCATTTCCTCGGTGAATACCGGGTCCAGAATCGCTGGTATCGTTTTTCCTTTGAGTCCTTCCGTTTCGGGATCAGATTCGGTTACGGGCAGTTTGCGGGCAACCGATTCCGCCAGTTGGGTTACCTGCACCAGTTCGGGCAGTTTTCTGCCGGCGACAAAGTCAAAATCCCGGGTGTTAACTTCCGCAAAGGCAGAGAGGGCGGTGCGTTCGGCAATAACGGGTCGGGAACTGTGCATAGTTGTAAAAAGCCGAGTTTCCTGACTGAGGTGCAACATGCCTTCCAGTGTCTCCACTCTTCCGGTCTCCCAGGCACGCTGCATCATGTCCCGCGCTATGTCCTTAATTTGGGCAGGAGAATTCAACAGTTTTGCTACTTCGGGGTCGAATGCCACTGTGGATGGAGTTTTACCGTCGTTTACTGCAAAAGAGTTAAACGGTGCAGGTTGTGCCTGACTGAGAGCGCTGCGGATCCCCAGTTCCAGCAGTGCCGGACTGGGTTCGGTGAAGGGGATAAAGCCGAGCCGGCTCTTTTTGAGAATCCGCAGCGAACCGGAGAAGATGTCCCTTTTCAGCTGAATGGTGATCTCACGGTTTTCAATCCGGACGTCGATTGATGTGCTGAGCGTAAGAAGGAGTTCAAAATCATCTAGGCCGGTACGCCGGGCAACTTTCCGTAGCTGCAGAATAAGCTGTTCCAGCATGTTTCACCCCTGAATTGAAAGGTTGATGAACTCATTGTTGCGGATTTTCGTCCACTCCGGTCCGCCGTCGCCGACAAACTTGGTCTGGCCCTTGCCGCAGAACCCAACATCGGAGATTTTCACCGGACCGGCAAATCCTTCAACATAACGCAGGGCATGGAGGGTGCGGGCAGCGAAATTCGCCGGCTTAACCGTTCTGGTAATTCTGCCATTTTCGATCAGATAACCGATGAGCACTGATGAGGACATGCCGTCTTTGGAAACAGCACCTCCTGCTGTGCCTTCAAGAATAATGCCTTTCGGCACATCGGCAATCAACTGGTCAAGCCGGCGGAACCAGTTTTCCTTCGTTGCCGGCTGAATAAAGGTGTTGGACATGCGGGGTATCCGTATATCGCCCAGTTCGCTGAATCCGCCACCATTGGGTGTGGTGTTGAAATAGGCGGCGGTCTCACGATTGTGAATCATTCCCCGGACCACACCCCGTTCAGCCAGCAGTTTGGTCTGAACCTCCACTCCTTCATCATCAATGAATTCGGTACCAAAACCTTCTTCCGGCTTATCGGGCAGCGGTCCGTCCATAATATTGACAATCTCAGCGGCAACTACGCCCCGGGGTACACCCTTTTCATCAATGATACCCGAAGTACCTGCCTTGACGATATCAGCCTCAAAGTTATGTCCTAGCGCCTCATGAACGAACACGCCGATCGTGGTGTAATGGAGGATGAAATGGGTGAGCGACTGAATTTCCTCAGCACTCAGTGTTACCGCATGCTGAAGGGCGACGGTTTTTTCCATCCAGCTCCGGATGTGACGGATTGCCGCTGGAGTCAACCGGTAGCCCTTTGAGCTGCGGGCGAGGAGAAATGAGAAGGGCAGAGGATTGCCAAGGCGAGCCCGAGTCTGGGTCAGCGTGCCGTCCGGTCCTTTGACCCGGGTGACAAGCTGGAGAAAGGTCCGGGGCATCACCTGCGTCTTGAACACCCCTTCAGTGTCAGCGATCGCCTTCTCCTCCCGCTGAGTGAAAAACCAGAATTCAGGTTTGATTTCCATTCCCGGGTTTTTCTGTTCAAGCTGGCGGGCAATGCGGTTGATACCGGCGATCAGGGTGTTGAATATCCGGGTAGCAGGGAAAAGACGTGGCGCAGCGGTGCCATAGCGTACCCGGCCGGGATTGAGAATTGGGGCGAGCCGGATCGGATGAGGTGGCGGAGGGGTGATATTGAGCAGGTTAACGCCGCTGTCAATCGCCGATTTGAGTGATTCGGGGCTGAGCGTGCCGACCTTGATTTCAACCTTTTTTCCCTGATGGAGCAGACGGAGCTGGACCCGGGCTTTGGCATTGAACGGTTTCTGCAGCAGGCGATCAGGCAGTTGCTGCAGTTCAATGCGCAGGATTTTTTCATACAGAATGTCAGCATAATCGACGCGCTGCCGGGCATAACGGAGCGCCTGATTAAGAACGGTTTTCACGCGGGTTTCGTTTTCAATTTCAGGTGGCATAACCCAAGTATAAAAACTCCGGATAAAAGTCAAGCGGGCTCACGAGGAGCCCGCTTGCGTCAGGATTTTACTCCTTTACCAGCGTCGACCCGAAGAGAAACCGCCACTGTTGCGTCCACCTTTGCGTGGCCCGCGGGAGGGGCGGTTGGCACCGAAGCTGCCACGACTCTCGGTTCTTTCCCGGGCTTCGTTGACATTCAATGCCCGGTCATCCAGGCTGTAGCCGTTCAGACCCTGAATTGCCGCCTGAGCGGCTTCATCCGTAGCCATCTCCACGAAGGCGAACCCACGGGGACGATTGGTAAAACGGTCGGTTACGATGTTTACCGAGACCACCTCGCCATGCTGACCAAAAAGGTCACGCAGCTGGGATTCGGTTGCGCTGAAGGGCAGATTGCCCACGAACAAGCGCCTTGTCATATCTTTACTCCTTTTTGTTTTGCTCAAGAATCGTTCAACAGGTGGGTTCGCACGGACCAGTTTAAGTCTCAGGTGCCAATGCCGGACACCAGCACCCGGAACGGTTCCAAGCTTCTTTTCCCGGGTTACATCTACTTTTTTATTGTATCGGTTGACAACCCGTAATCAGCCGACTTAACTATTATAACACCAAATCCCGGTATGTCAAATAAAATTTTACTTTGATTTCCGACATTCCCCCAGTCTGATTATTTATCAGTGCCGTAGAGACGGGCGGTTCACGAATGGTAGGTATGTGTGCGCAAACATGTGCAGATTTATCTTGAAATTGTTCAGTTATCTTCAAGCCTATGAATGGGTTATGATGCAAAGAGTGTTTTTGAGGTCTGCCCGGGGTTTACCCTGATGTTATTCAGGTGGCCGGGGTGAGTGTAGTGTTGCCGGTGACCCCGGTGATGTTCGGTAACCTGATTGAGTCAGTGGGTTGCGGAAAATCAGCCATTGGGGTTGGGGCTTTCCGGGCTATATGCGGGTGTTAGGTGTCCTTGACTTTGGGGTGCTTTCGCTTATTATTAAACAGATTGAAGCGTCGAATTAATACAATGAGTGATACAACGGTTACACTGGATGGTGCCGGTTGGACTGAAGCACTGCTGGATTTCGGCTGGGTTCGGGTCCGGCATGACGGCAAGCTTGTCAGGCAGGTTGTGCTGGAGGAACCGGTGCAAGGACGGTCTGACCCGTGGATGACAAAACTCCTGCATCGGGTGTGGCATTACGGTTTGAATGGGCTGGATTTGAAGTTTGACCTTTCAGGTCTGAGCCGGTTTGCCCGCAGGATACTGGCGGTCTGCGCCCGAATCCGGTTTGGGGAGGTGATAACCTATGGGGCATTGGCACAGGCCGCAGGTTATCGAGGTGCCGCCCGGGCAGTGGGTCAGGTGATGGCACACAACCGGTTTGCCATTTTCTTTCCCTGTCACCGCGTGGTGGGAGCGGATGGCCGGCTGGGAGGGTTTACCGGTGGCACGGGATTGAAGCGGCGGCTGCTCGAGCTGGAAGGATGGCAGATTGAGGGCCGGGGGTTCAATGCCCGACTGCTCAAATCCCGGAATAAAGTTTGCCGGGGAAGATGATGGAACAGAAGACAGCACCGGTCATTGAACAGCTGGAGGTCGGGCCGCTTCAGACCAACTGTTACATACTGAAATCCGGAAACGAGCTGGCGGTGATTGATCCCGGCGGTGACGGTGCGGAGATCGTGCGTCGGGTGGAAGAGATGGAAGGAACGCTGAAGTTTGTGATCAACACCCATGGCCATATTGATCATATTGCTGCAAATGGCGAAGTAACTGCTGGGTATCCGGCGGAAATCCTGGTTCACGAGCTGGATGCGTCGATGCTCACGGTTCCGGATATGAACCTTTCAACGCTGATGGGCATGGTTGTGAGTTCACCGGCGCCGTCAAGGCTGCTCCGGGAAGGCGACGAGATTGAGATCGGAAATGAGCGGCTCCAGGTAGTGCATACACCCGGTCATACACCCGGGAGCATCTGTCTTATCGGTGATAACTATGCATTTACCGGCGATACTCTCTTCTTAGACTCGGTGGGCAGAGTGGATTTTCCGGGCGGTTCGGAACGGGCAATGCGGGAATCACTTGCCCGGCTCCAGCGGATTCTGCGTCAGGAGATGATGCTCTATCCGGGACACGGTCCTTGTGGCACTTTTGGCCGGGCGCTCCTCATCAACCCGTTTCTGGGCGGGGTCTGGACTGTTTGACAATCTGAGAAAAATGTCTATTTTTTTATTCTGATGAATAATCACAGGAGGATGAATGGCTAAGGTCAGAGTTGGTATTATCGGTGTTGGCAACTGTGCCAGCAGTCTGGTGCAGGGTGTCCATTATTACCGGAATGCCCGGGAAGATGAGATGATTCCGGGGATCATGCATGTGAATCTGGGCGGGTATCATATCCGGGACATCGAATTTGCGGTGGCAATTGATATTGACAAGCGGAAAGTGGGCAAGGACCTCGCCCAGGCGATTTTCACCTATCCCAATAATACCTACAAGTTTACCGATGTCCCCAAAACCGGGGTGAAGGTGATAAGAGGGATGACTCATGATGGCCTGGGTTATTATCTGTCCCAGATTATTGAGAAGGCACCAGGTCCGACCGCCGACATCGTCAAGGAGCTCAAGGAAAACAGGGTGGATGTGGTGGTAAACTATCTACCGGTGGGCAGTGAGGAGGCGACCAAGTGGTATGTGGAACAGGTGCTGAAGGCGGGCTGTGCCTTTGTCAACTGTATTCCGGTTTTCATCGCATCGCAGAAGTACTGGCACCGCCGTTTCAAGGCGGCCGGGCTGCCGGTGATCGGTGATGATATCAAGTCGCAGGTAGGAGCAACAATCGTCCACCGGACGCTGGTTTCGCTCTTCAATGACCGGGGTGTGAAGCTGCTGAAGACGATGCAGCTGAATGTCGGCGGTAATACCGACTTCCTTAACATGCTGGAGCGGGAGCGGCTGCATTCCAAGAAAATATCCAAGACCGGCGCGGTAACTTCGCTTCTTAAGTACGACATCGGCGCCGAAAATATCCATGTGGGACCGTCAGATTATGTCCCCTGGCTTGAGGACCGGAAGTGGTGTTACCTGCGAATGGAGGGTCAGACCTTTGGCAATGTGCCGCTGAATATCGAATTAAAACTTGAGGTCTGGGATTCGCCCAATTCTGCGGGTGTGGTAATTGATGCCATCCGGTGTGCCAAGCTGGCGATGGATAACGGTCTGTCCGGAAGTATCATTGAGCCTTCAAGTTATTTTATGAAGACGCCGCCGGTTCAGTTTCCGGATGATGTCTGCCGGGAGAAAACCGAAGCATTTATCCGGCGCTACGGGAAGAAGGCGGGCAAATCTGACTGATCCCTGGCAGAAAAGAGGCTGTTTCTGAGCAGGCAGGTATGAGGTGCGGGGGTTGCTGATTACCTTTGAGGGTGTTGAGGGTTCAGGTAAGACCACGCAGGCGCTGAGACTGGTGGAATATCTGAAGGGGCGTGAATTTCCGGTGGTTTTTTCCCGGGAGCCCGGGGGGACGCAGATCGGCGAGCGGATCCGGGAGATCCTGCTTGACCCGGAGTCAAAGGGAATGCACCGTCTGACTGAGCTTTTTCTCTATCTCGCCAGCCGGAATCAGCACACCCGGGAGAAGATTCTGCCGGCACTGCAAAGCGGCAGTATTGTGGTGCTGGACCGCTATGCTGATTCCTCAGTTGCTTATCAGGGTTATGGGCGGGAGCTGGGTGAGAAACTGGTTTCACGGCTGAACAAGCTGGCAACCGCCGGGCTCAAGCCCGATTTGACGATTGTGATCGATCTGCCGGTGGCGGTCGGACAGCAGCGCAAGGCGGATGGCAGTCCGGACCGGCTGGAGCAGGAGCTGTTGGAGTTTCATGAGCGGGTGCGGACTGGCTATCTGAAACTGGCGCGCCGGGCGGCGGGCCGGTGCAAGCTGGTAAATGGCGACCAGCCGGAGGATCAGGTGGCGTTGAGAATCCGCGAGCTGGTTGAGGATTTTTTAATCAGAAAGGGAGTTGTAAGAACATGAGAAAACGGGCAGCAATTGTCGTGATTGTCATTGCCGCTGCTGTTGTCGGGGGTCTGGTGGGCAGGCTCTGGGCGCAGCGGGGGGCATCACTGGCGGAAAGTCTGCAGGCGTTTTCGCGGGTAGTGGGGATTATTCTGAACACCTATGTTGAGCCGGTTGACAGTGATAAACTGGTGCGGGAAGCGATCCGGGGGATGCTGAATGCCCTTGATCCGTATTCTGAATATCTGGACGAATCCGACTTCAAGGAGCTGAAGATCAAGACTGAGGCGCAGTTTGGGGGAATCGGTATTCACATTGGCATGGTTGAGCAGCAGCTGACGGTAATTGCACCGATTGAGGGAACACCGGCTGCAAGAGCCGGGGTGCGGGCTGGTGACCGGATTGTAGAGATTGAAGGGAAATCCACAAAAGGATTTACCACCGAGGATGCGGTCAAGTTGCTGCGGGGTCAGCCGGGAACGAAGGTCAAATTCAAGGTCAGCCGGCCCGGGGTGGAGGCACCGATTGAGTTTGAGCTGACCCGGGCGATTATCAACATCAAAGCGGTGCCCTATTCAGGGATGATTGCGGAAGGTATCGGTTACATCCGGCTGGCGGATATGTCGCGGGTTGCCTCGGGCGAGGTGCGCCGGGCACTGGATTCACTCTTCGGACTGGGTGCAAAGAAGCTGATATTTGACTTGCGGTATAACGGCGGCGGACTGCTGCAGGAGGGTAAGGAGGTCGCAGATCTCTTTCTCGGTCCGGGGAAGCTGATCGTCCGGACCAAGGGGCGGGTGCCTCAGGCAAATCAGGATTTTGTTGCTGAAACCGAAGACCGGTATGGAGAATATCCAATGGCAGTGCTGGTGAACCGCGGTAGTGCGTCAGCCGCCGAGATCGTCGCAGGCGCGCTTCAGGACTGGGAGCGGGCGGTGATTATCGGCGATACCACTTTCGGTAAGGGATCGGTGCAGACAATTCATCCTCTGGGACCGGAGACCGGAATGAAGATTACTACTGCCTACTGGTATACGCCAAGTGGCAGGTGCATCAACCGTCAGCAGGAGACCAGTGGGGTAGTGATTAAGGTTGAATCCCAGGGTGCGCCCAGAAGTTACCGGACACTGGGTAGACTGAAGCGGCCGCTATATGGTGAGGGGGGAATCGCCCCGGATATTTATGTTCCGCCTGAGAAGATTGCCGGGCTGGCAGCCCGGGTGCCTACCGGTTCCTACTTTGACTTCGCGACCGAATATGCGAATTCCCATCCGGATCTGACCATGGATTTCGTTGCCGATGAGCGCATTCTTGAGGAGTTCAAACAGTATCTGCGCAAAAAGAAGAATTTTGAATTTTCCGAAGCGGCTTTTGACTCCTCAAGGCAGGTGATCGCCCAGATGATCGAGATTGAAATGGGCGGGAAGATCGACGGTATGCACGGCGAGTATCAGATGCGACTGCGCCGGGACCCGGAAGTGAAAAAGGCAATTGAAGTGTTGAAACCGGCTGCTACTACCGAAGAGATTCTGCGCCGGCTGCGATAGTCATGTCGCCTGATTAGGACAGTCAGCAGATGCCGGAACTGCCTGAAGTGGAAACGGTCCGGCGCCGGCTTGCGCCGGAGCTCGAAGGCAGAGAAATTGTCGGTGTGGTGATACGCCGCCCGGATATCGTCGGTTATCCAACAGTCCCCAAGTTCCGGATTGGTGTCCTCGGCAGGCGAATTACCGGCGTCAGTCGGCGGGGCAAATATCTTGTTTTTTATCTGTCGGATGAAAGACTGCTGGTGATTCATCTGCGGCTGAGCGGCCACCTGCGGGTGCTCGGTAATAGTGTCCCGCAACGGTTTGAGCGGATACGGTTCAGGTTAAGCGATGGCCGGTCGCTGGTTTTTATTGAGCCCAGGGTTCTGGGCCGGGTCTACTTGGTTGCGCCCGACGAACTAGGTTTTGTGCTCAAGGGGCTGAGCCGGCTTGGCAAGGAACCGATCTCCGGGGAATTTAGTGCCGATTATCTGCAGCGTCATCTTGCCGGGCGGAGAACCAAGATCAAAAGCGTTATCATGGATCAGCGGGTGTGCGCAGGCGTCGGAAACATTTATTCGGATGAGGCGCTGTTTCGGGCAGGAATTTCGCCGATGCGTCCGGCAAACAGTCTCAGCCGGCAGGAGGTGGTAAGACTGGCCCAAGCGCTGCGGAAGGTGATCCGGGCAGGTATCCGGTATCTGGGGACAACAATGTCGGATGATCGTTATCTGCTTCCAGATGGCAGCCGGGGAAGGTTTGGCGAGTTACTGCAGGTATTCGGTCGCGAAGGGGAAGTCTGTTCAGTCTGCGGGACCGAGATCCGGCGGATCAAGATCAGCAACCGGAGCAGTTACTACTGTCCGGAGTGTCAGAGATAGGGAGGGGTAATGGATAATCGGACTGTAGCGATTATCTGTCACGGTGGCGCAGGAACGATTGTAGAAAAAGAAGATTATGCCCGCGGTCTGAGCGAAGCAATTGAAGAGGGATACCGGCTACTGCGTCAGGGGGCACCGGCACTGGAGGCGGTGCTGAGAGCGGTGGCAATGCTTGAGGACAATCCGATTTTCAATGCGGGAACCGGTTCCAGTCTGACAATTGATGAAGTCGTTGAGATGGATGCGGGAATAATGACGCAGCACGGCAGGTTCGGTGGTGTGATCTGCATCCGGAATGTTAAAAATCCGGTTCTGGTCGCTGAGAAGGTAATGACCGAAACCGACCATCTGATTCTTGCCGGCGATGGTGCGATCCGGTTTGCCCGGAGTATGGGATTTGAAGATTACAACCCGGTGACGGAAAGGGCAAAGCGGCGCTTGGCAGAGCTGCGCCAGAATGGTTCCAAATTTTTCCCCCGGCTTAATCAGCGACTCGGAATTACTGAGCAAAAGTCAGGCACAGTTGGAGCGGTGGCGATCGACCACAATGGTAATATTGTTGCTGCCACTTCCAGCGGCGGAATTGCAGGGAGGATGACCGGCAGAGTTGGGGATTCCGGTATTCCCGGGGCAGGTGTATTTGCCTCACCGGCAGGCGGTGTTTCCTGTACCGGGCACGGAGAAGAGATACTGAGAATGCTCCTGGCACGTGACATCGGGGAACGGATGAAGACTCTGCCGGCACAGACCGCAGTGACGCTGGCACTTGCTGAAGCCAAGAGAAAGAAGGTGCTCTGTGGCGCGATTGCGATTGATGCCCGGGGCGGAATTGGCTACGGGTATACCTCACCGGATATGGCTTACGGTTACAAGGCAGCCGACCGGCTGTTTCTATTCACCGACCGCAGAAAATAGCAGGATATGCCGGCTTTCGGTGTCTAAACTGTGATGTCAATAATACCCGGCCGGGTACTCCCAAGAAGATCTGCCTTTATGGTTGCACCTTTAATTTTTTTGATTTTTCTTGCTGTCCCGCACGTTCCGGCTCAGTATGACTATTTTGGCAAGAACAAAGTCCAGACCCGTGATTACCGGTTCAGTTCCTTTGAAACCGAACATTTCAAGATACTATTTTATCCCGGCGGAGAGGCGGTGGCGGAATTTGCTGCTGATGCTGCTGAGCGTTATTACCGGCAGGTCAGCCGGGCGCTGAACCGGCAGCTGGAGTCAAAGGTGCCGCTGATTGTGTACCTTTCGCCCAGCCATTTTTCGGAGACAAATGTAATTACGGACCTCCTTGAAGAGGGGGTGGGCGGGTTTTCCGAGCTGATTAAGAACCGGATCGTTGTGCCGTTTAACGGTTCGTATCAGGAGCTTTATCATGTAATCGGTCATGAACTCGTGCATATTTTTGAGTTTCAGATGTTTTACCGGTCACGCCTGGCAGCGCTGCTGGGGGCGGTGGGGGAATTTCAGGTGCCGCTCTGGGTCATGGAAGGGTTTGCTGAATTCGTAAGCGGCTGGGTCCATGTTCAATCGGAAATTTTCATGCGGGATCTAGTTATTAATAACCGGCTGCTCTCGCTTACGGAGCTGAATGACAATTATGGCTATCTTGCCTATCGTGAAGGTGAGGCACTGTTTCAGTACATAGCTGACCGTTACGGCACAGAGAAGGTTTATGAGTTTATGAATACACTTGCTGCCCGGCGGAATCTGGATGCTACCTTCAATGCGGTCTTCGGGATGTCCCAGTCAAAATTCAGTGCGGAGTGGGAGCAGAGTCTCCGAATAAAATACTGGCCTCAGGTAACCAGACTGGCAAATTTTGACCGGATTGCTCAAAGGCTGACTGATCATACCAAGGACGGCTCGGTGTACAATACCGCACCGGCAATATCGCCATCAGGCATAAAGATCGCTTTTGTAACCGACCGTTCGGAGTATGTTGATATCTGTCTGATGTCGGCGCTTAACGGGGAGGTAATCAGACGGCTGGTGCGCGGTGAGCGCTCCGGTGGTTTTGAGGGGTTATCACGGCTCAGACCCGGGATTACCTGGTCGCCAGATGAAAGGATGCTGGCGGTGGTTACCAGAAGTGCGGGGCGGGACAATATTGCCCTCGTGGATGCAGCCACCGGCAGAGTGCAGCGCCGGTTCTATCCGGAACTGGACGGCATTTACACTCCGAAATTTTCCCCGGATGGCAGAAGGCTTGTTTTCGTCGGTCTGAAAAACGGGTTCAGTGATATCTATGTGATTGATGTTCAAACCCGGGAGACAAAACGGCTCACTTATGACATTTACGAGGACAAGGACCCGGCATTCTCGCCTTCCGGTGATTCCATTGTCTTTGTTTCTGACCGGCCGGAACCGGGAAATGAATGGGTTCCGGGACAGTACGGAGTCTGGCTTCGTGATGAAACAGATGGACTGGAGCAGCTGACCGCCAGTCGCGGGTTCTACGGCTATCCGATCTGGACCGGTTCGGGCGATTATCTCTTCTGGGTTGCTGCGGATTCCTCAGCACAGAGCATCTGCGTTTACTCGCTGAAGGAAAAGCGGGTGGTCCGGAAGACCGATTTTCTGGGTGATGTTTCCTGTTTAAGTCTGGATGCCGGCAGCCGGAAACTGTCATTTGCCTATTTCAACAATGCCGGCTGGGATGTTGCTGTCATCCTTGATCCGCTGGAAAAGATTCCGGTTGACACGATGATTACTGCAGTCCGGACCGATACAGTGACATTCAGCCGGAGCGGTCTGGATTTCGACAAGGTGAAACCGGTGGGTTTCAGTCTCGGGCTGGATTATGTGGCTGGTGCCGCCTCATATTCTTCCGGTGTTCAAGGATTTTCCGGCACGGTTTATCTGGAATTCAGCGACATCATGGGCAACCATCGCTTCGGTCTCTACACCGATCTCTACGGTGATATCCTTAACTCCAATGCGGTTCTGTGGTACTGGCTGCTGCCTTACCGGATTGACTACGGGTTTGCGGTTTTTCAGCTGTTTGACATTCCCTATTATGTTCCCCAGTCAGCGCTGGTCCAGCAGGTTGACCGGGGTGGGCAGGTGATCGCCAGCTATCCTTTTGACAAGTTTACCCGTCTGGAGCTGGGAATGACCGGGATGTATCGCGACTATACTGTCTGGTTATGGGAGGGTGGCTGGTATCCGGCTGGGCGCTTGGGCAGGAATCTTTTCTATGCCAGTGGTGCCTGGGTGTTTGACAATACCTTCTGGCCTGATTACCTTGGACCGGTGCGCGGCACAAGGGTGCGGCTTGAAGCCGGTTCCTCCTTTCTTTCCAGCGACCAGTTCGAGATGATTTATGGTGATCTGAGAAACTATCTGCGGCTGGGCAGAAGGTTTGTTTTCGCCAGCAGACTGCTCGGTGCGGTAAACCTGGGAGAGGTATCGGGGTATTACCTTGGGGGCGAAAATGTCCGGGGATACAACTGGGGTGAGTTTTATGCGGATGAGGGACCCGGAATCGGTCTTTTCAACCTGGAGCTCCGTTACCCGTTCATTGACCGGCTGAAACTGGCATTTCCGCTGCCGGTTGACATCAAGGGCATCAGAGGGGTAATGTTTCTTGATGGCGGACTGATATTCCGGGAGGGCATGCGGATCTGGCAGGAAGGCAGGCTTGAGGATTTGAAGCTGGGTCTCGGGGCGGGAATCCGGATTCCCTTCACCTTTTTCAACATCAAGCTTGATTATGCCAAACCGCTTTCAGTAACGAATAACCGGGACTGGAAGCTGATTTTTGAACTCGGTTACGATTTTTAAGCTCAAGATTATACTGAAGCGCATGAGAAATTACCGGGGGCTGCTGATATTTTTCCTGCTGATCTCGGCGGGCTGTGTTCCGATGGTCAAAAAGACACGGGTTCTGCCTGAGGAGATTGATAGCCGGGTTTACCGCCGGCTTGCCGGAAGGAAGTCATTTGCCTTCAGTGTTGCTTATCATACCGATGTGCCGGTGCTGCTGAGCGCTCACTCGCGTGGCGTCTGGCAGAGCCCGGACCGGGAAGCCTGGGATGGATTCTGGATCCGGGAGGAACAAAAAAACAAAATCCGGATGCGGGCAAACGGCGATGTTCAGTTCCTCTGGACCGATTCCGGCTGGCAGATTCAGCCCCGGGGTCTGGAGTCAAAGATTCTGGATCAGCTTGAGCAGCTGCTGGCAGATGTTCAGCTCAGTTATCGCGGTGAATTTGCCGGCAGATACCGGTTTCAGTTCCAGCCGAAGATGAGTCTGATTGATCCGCTGCGTCAGAGAAGTCTCTCCGGGATACTGGAGGTTGATGTTCATTCCGGACTGCCGGTGCGGGTATATGTCGGGGATCCGGAGCGCCGGGCGGAATGGGAGGCAAGGTTTTCCGGGTTTGACCGTAAGGTCAAGGTGGAAATTCCATTTGTCCCGGTTCTCCGGCTGGAACTGGCACCGGAGCGGCGCCTCAGGGGCAGCGAGCGCTGGCTGGCGTCTGCCCGAATTGGGCATCGGCTCCGCCTGCTGGGAATTGACTGTCGGCAGAACTGGAAAAAGGGGAATCTTGAGCTTGTTCTGGATCAGGTTCTTTCACGGACAGCGGTCGAACTGCTGATCAGCCGGGGACAGGTGGAGTTGTGGCGGGGAAGATGGGTGAAGCCGGGGGAAAGCACCGGCGAGAGAGTGGTTCAGGCTGGCATTGATGCGGCGCGCCGGGTGGAACTTTCAGAGCGACTGGGTGATAACACCCAGCTGCGGGCAGAAATCGACACTTCAATTCCCCTGCAGCCCAAACTGACAGTTACCGGCCGATTTGCCTTTCAGGACAGCTCATCATATGTTCTGCTGACGGATCAGCGGGTGCTCGGTATTACTGAGCTTGCGGAACCGCTTGATGCCGGTGCCATCAGACTGCAGTTTTGCGATTCTGGTGGCGCTGATGTGGTTCGTGCCCTCCAGATGCTGTTCTCGGTTCCGCCGCTGCCGGTGTCACTCCGGGTCCTCAGTTACGAGCGGCGGTAAGTATTCTTGACTGAACTGTCCGATGCGGTAATCTAACAGCATCATGGGATTGCGGGTTTTCCTGCTGTTATTATTTTCTGTCGGGCTCGTCTTCGGCAGAGTGGAAATAATTCGTTCGGACAGCAGAGGGGTGGTGGTCAGTTATTATCCCGGAAAGATGAAGGTTACATCAATCGGCGGGAGGACGCAGATTGAATTTGAGGATGCGGAACCGGTTGCAGTATTTGGAGAGTATGATCTGCCGGCACGGGTTATCCGGCTGGGTATTGCTCAGCAGGGTCATGTGCGGTTGAATTTCCGGGTGCACGAGGGAGGGACGATTCCGGATGCTGAGCCGCCAACAGTAGATTTCATTCCCTTTGAGACAGACAGGCAACCGGAGCCAGAGGACCGGCTGCGGTCTGGTATCTTCCCCGCCAGCCCGGTTGCGATTGATTCGCCCCAGTTCCTGCGTTCGGTCCGGTTTGTTACATTGCGGTTCAATCCGGTTCAGTATGACGCCCGGCGCCGGAAACTGGTCTGGTTTGACCGGATTGAAGCGGAGCTGGAGTTTGAGCAGCCCGCAGTTAACAATCCCCGGTCCGAGCCGCTCGATGAGGCAATAGAGCAACTGCTGGCAAACGGCGAGGTGGCGAAAAACTGGAAGATTGATTTCGATTCACAGGGGCAGAACCCCTTTGACCACTTTCCTTTCTGGCTCAAGGTGGTGGTCGATTCCACCGGTATTTACCGGATCACCGGCCAGGAACTGGCACAAGCCGGAGTTGGGTTAAGCGGACTTGACCCCAGAACTATCGGATTGTGGACCGTGCGCCGTAATTTCCAGACCGGGAATTATCCTGATACCTTCAATCCGGTCGCGCTGATGATTACCGGTACTGAGGACGGCCGGTTTGATTCCAATGACACCCTGATTTTCTATGCGCTTGGTTCCGACTACTGGATGAGTGACTGTTCCACCCCTGTCCACAATCTTTATACCGGCGAAAATGTATACTGGCTTACCTGGGGTGCAGGTTCAGGCCGGCGCATTCCCGGCGGTTTCGGACCTGATACCGCGGGTACCACGGTCCGCTGGCAGGAACGGGATGTACTGCATCAGGAGGTTGATGCAGACTGCCCGGCGCGTGCCGGGCTTTTGTGGATCTGGGCGACACTGAACAAACCGGCAGACCGGACCAGCACATCGTTTACCTGCAGGCTGGACCTGAAATATCCGGTTCAGATTGAACGCATCCGGGGCAGGCTGTATAACGAGACCGCCCAGAACGACATTGAGGTGCTGTTCAACAACCGTTCTGTTTTGAGGTTTCAGTTTGCTCAGTCGCCCTATCCGGCGCCGTATGATTTTGTCGTTGACTCTTTACTGCCCGCTGACTTCCGGACGAACATTCTGGAACTGCGCCTGAGCGGAAATGGCGAAAAGAAGGTGCACCTTGATTATCTACAGGTCAGATACCGGCGCCGGCTCTCGCTGGCAACCGGACCGCTCAGCTTTTACGTTGATGATACCGGCAGATTCCGGTTCCGGATCATTGATGTCCCGGCGCGACCGCTGATTCTGGATGTTACTGACCCGGACAATCCGCGGGCGATTCTCGATTTTGAGTTTCATGGTGACACCGCTCAATTCTGCTATCAGATTCGGAAAACAACCCTTTTCGCCATTGCCGCACCGCAGCAGCTGCGCCGGGTTAAACGGCTCGAGTTGAAGCGGCCCGGCAGGCTCTGGGCAGGACCGCCGGCCGATTATTACATTATCACCCCGCGGGAGTTTCTGCCCGCTGCGAGCGAGCTCGCCCGTTACCGGAATGGCAGGATACCGGGAGTCAGCAATGGACGGGCTGAGGTGGTGGTGCTCGAGGATATCTATGATGACTTCAATTTCGGACTCAGTGAACCCCGGGCGGTCAAGCGGTTTCTGCAGGAGAAGCGTCCCGGATATGTGCTGCTGGTCGGCGATGCCACCTATGATTACCGGAACAATCTGAGAAGGACACAGACGCCGGGTGTGCCCGCTTATGAAATTGGCGAGGGGTTCAATCCTGAATCCGGAGACCGCCGGACACTGGCGCTTGATGCCTGGTATGCGGACCTGGAGGGTGAAGGTGCAAGTCCGGATCTGATTTTAGGCCGGGTGTGTGTCCGCTCCGGATACGAGCTGCGGGAATATGTCCGGAAGGTGATTGAGTATGAGAATCAGCCCGCCGGCTACTGGCACAGGCGTTTTCTCCTGCTGGCAGACGATGAATACCAGCGCTATCCGGACCGGCCGGACGAACTTCGCTTTCGACACATCGAACAGTGTGAGGGAATAGGGGTGATGGCTGGAGAGCGGTTTGATCTCGTAAAGGTTTATCTTACTGAATTCCCTTTTCTCGGTCCCAAAAGCAAGCCGGGTGCCAATCAGGAGCTGATGCGGCAGTTGAATCTCGGAGCACTCGTCTGGTTTTTCTTCGGTCACGGCTCGGCATTTGCCCTGACCCACGAGGAGGTCCTGACTGTGACCCGGCTTTCGGACATCAGCAACGGCAACCGGGTGCCGTTCTGCTTCATGGGCAGCTGTTCAGTGGGCAGGTTTGATGACACCCGGCAGGAGTGCATTGCTGAGGAGCTGGTGCGGATGTCCGGCGGTGCGATTGCCTGTGTTGCCGCTTCAACCGCCACACCTTCCGGAAATAACCTGGTCTTTGCCCGCAATCTGCTGGCACCACTGCTCAGTGCGGGCGATACCGCACGCAGTATCGGATTCTGCTTCTTTCAAGCCTGGCCTACAGACCGGAGCTACCATCTCTTCGGTGATCCGGCAGTCAGACTGCAGATTCCGCGCCTTAATCCGGAACCGCCGGTGCTCAAACCTGAGACGCTGGCAACCGGCAGCAGGTTCCGGGTGCGCTCACTGCTGGCAGTGGAGAAGGCAAACACCGAATGGCGACTGTTCGGTCCGGTCCTGAACCGGACCTACAATTCGCCGCTGGGCATAAGTGCCACTTATCCTCTGCCCGGTGCGGAGCTGGCACGGGGCAATTTCCGGTTGAAGGACGGCAGATTTTACTGCGAAGGTATTTTCCCGCGGGGAATTGTCGCAGACACGATATTTACCGGTAACGGATATTATGCACCACTGTCCGGTTCCTGCCGGTTCAGTGCGGTCCTTGCTACCGATTCCGGTCCGCTGGGTGTTTTAAGGGACAGAATTGAGTTTACAACCGCCCTGACCCCGGCGTCAGACAGCACCGGGCCAAGCGTTGTATTCCGTTACCAGGGCAGGATGCTGAGAGATGATGATTTAGTGCCGGCAGATGCACTGCTGGAGATTGTGCTTGAGGACCCTTCCGGGATTCTGCTTGCACCGATTCCCGGTATGGAACCGGTGCTGATGGTTAATGATTACCGGAATACAATACCGCTTGCGGACCGACTGATCTTTGACGACAGCTCCTATTCCCGCTGCCGTTGCCGGGTGCAGTTGCACCTTGAGGGTCCGCAGGATTCTATTTTTGTTTCAGCTGCGGACAACCTCCTGAACTCCAGCCGGATCGGGTTGCGGCTCAGACCGGTGGTCTCCGGTGTGCTGAAACTGGATTCGGTCCTGGTCTATCCCAATCCGGTCCGGCGCACCGCATTCTTCACCTTTACCCTCAGCCAGCCGGCAGCGGTGCGGGTCCGGATCTGGACACTCAGTGGCAGACTGGTCCGCGACCTCGGGATTCTGCCGTGCGGGTTCGGCTACAATCAGATTTTCTGGGATGGGAATGATGGGCAGGGGGTGCCGGTTGCAAACGGTATCTATCTTTTTACCGTGACTGCCGAATTCCGGAACGGAACCGATGTGCAGCGGGTTGCGGTCCGGGATAAACTGCTGGTGCAGCGGTAACACCGGTGTCAGGGGTATGCTTGACCTGAGCTAACGGTTGCTTAATATTATATATCAGGATAAGTAAAGGAGGTCCGATAATGAAGCGCAGAGTCTACTGGCTGCTGGTGCCGGTTGTCTTCAGTCTGGTATCAGCGAGCCAGAATCCGGGCGCGGTCTTTCTCATCATCTGGCCCGCTGCCCGTCCGACATCTCTTGCCGGTGCATTCACCGCCATCAGCGATGACGCCTCCGGTCTTTATTACAACCCCGGCGGGATGGCATTTCTCAACGGCACTAATGCCACCCTGATGCACTGCAACTGGCTGCCCGGCCTCTGGCCCGGAATGTACTATGAGTATGCCGGAGTGGCACACAACTTTCCGGGTAAGGGTACTGCGGGCTTCAATTTCATCTATCTCACCACCGGCGAGACCGATGTGATCAACGAGCGGGGTGAGTTTCTGGGCAGGTATACGACTTTTGACCTTGCGCCGACACTCGGTTACGCCTTCCCGGTACTGCCCAATCTGGGCGTGGGCATCTCTGCCAAACTGATTTATTCCTTTCTGGTGCCGGACTGGGTATGGAAGGTGATGCCGGAACTGGGGATTGAGGCAGGAGGTACCGGGATCAGCTGGGCATTTGATGCCGGGGTGCTTTACAAACCGGTTCATTTTCTCAATGTCGGAGCGTCTTTCGCAAACCTCGGACCCAACATCTCCTACACCTCCTCCGGCGAATCGGATCCGCTGCCCCGGATGCTGCGGGTCGGACTGGCTTATTATCCGCTCAAGCGGGATATGTTTTCGGTGGCAATCACCCCGGAAATCACGAAACTCATGGTGGGAATCTTCTCCGACTCCACCAAGAGCTTCGGTCAGCAGTTTGCAGCTGAATGGCGCGACGCCTGGAAGAGTCTGGGGCTGGAAGCCGGGGTGAATCTGGATGTGGTTGCCGCCTTTCTCCGGCTCGGCTATTTCGAAGATGTTACCGCCCAGCGCGGCGGACTGGTTTTTGAAAAGGATGGCCAGACCTATCACTACAGCGTCCAGGACCTCCTGACCCGGCGCGGGCTCGGCTCATTCAAATCACTCGGCTGGACCTTTGGTGCCGGCATCCGGTTTCAGCGCTTCCAGTTTGACATCGGGGTTGATCAGTTCATCTACGACTTCTCCACCTCCAACTACAAGTTTTCATTCTCCTACCAGTTTTAGTGCGGATACAACTGCGCTCCTCCTGAAATCCGGACATGGCAAATCTGACAATTGTCGGGACGCAGTGGGGTGATGAGGGCAAGGGTAAAATTGTTGATCTGCTTGCCCGGACCGCACAGCTGGTGGTCCGGTTCCAGGGCGGTCCGAATGCGGGTCATACGGTCTGTTCGCCCCGGGGCAGATTCACATTTCATCAGGTGCCCTCCGGGATCCTCTATGCCCGGACCCGCTGTGTCATCGGGCTGGGCTGTGTCCTTGACCCCTTCCGGCTCAACGAGGAGCTGGACGAAATTGAGAAAAACGGGATCCGGGTGGAAAAACGGCTGTTCATTGACCGCCGGACCCATCTGATTCTGCCCTATCACCGGGTCCTGGACCGGCTGCAGGAAGAACAGCTGGCAGACCGCAGAATCGGCACTACCGGCAGAGGCATCGGACCGGCATACGGAGACAAATACTCCCGGATCGGCATCCGTGCCGGTGACCTGCTCAATGAGGACCGGTTTGAGGAGAAACTCCGGCGCAATCTGGCAGCTGCCAACTTCCGGCTGATGGAGATTTACAAGGCAGAACCGCTGAACTTCAAGCAGGTCTTCACCGAATACTGGGAGGCGACCCGCGGGTTGACACCGATGATTGTTGACGGCACCCTGCTGATTGAGCAGATGCTGCGACAGGACCGGCGGGTGCTGTTTGAGGGTGCCCAGGGCACCCATCTGGACATTGACCTCGGCTCCTATCCCTATGTTACCACCTCCTCAACCGTGGTTGCGGGTGCGGCGCTGGGCAGTGGTATCAGCCCGTTCTGGCTGGAGGAGGCGGTCGGGGTTGCCAAGGCTTACACCACCCGGGTGGGTGCGGGTCCGTTTCCGACCGAACTGCAGGAAAAGGAAGGGGAACAACTGCGGGAGCTGGGAGCGGAATACGGTGCCACCACCGGCAGACCCCGGCGCTGCGGCTGGTTTGATGCCGGACTGGTCCGGGCAGCGGTGCGCTACAACCGGCTCAATGCGCTGGTCATTACCAAACTTGATGTCCTGGACTCCCTGCCGGAAATCAGAATCGGCACCGGCTACCGGTATCAGGGGAAAAGGGTCCGGGAGTTTGATCCGTTTCTGGCAGACGGGCTTGAACCCGAGTTGATCACCCTGCCCGGCTGGTGCGAGCCGACTTCGGGCTGCCGGCGCTATGGTGACCTGCCGGTCCGGGCAAAAAAGTACATTGAAAAGATTGCTCAGCTTGTGGACTGTCCGGTGGCGATGGTCTCGGTCGGCTCCGGAAGGGAGCAGACGGTAATCGTGGATGCAAGGAGGCTCAGATGGCTGAAATCCGGCTGATGCAGCCGATTCTGGCGTCAAACGACGCCCTGGCAGAAAAGCAGCTCGGTTTGCTCAACCGGCACCGGGTTTTAAGCATCAACATCATGTCCGGACCGGGTGCGGGCAAGACCAGCCTGATTGAGAGGACCGTTCAGGCGCTCAAGGACCGCTACCGGCTCTGGGTGATTGAGGGTGATATTCAGGGGGATCTGGATGCACAGCGGGTGGTGGCGCAGGGTGTGGGCTGCACCCAGCTCAATACTCAGGGCGCCTGCCATCTTGACGGGATGATGCTTGAACCGGTGTTTGCCCGGCTGGAGCTGGAGGGACTTGACCTGCTCATCATTGAAAATGTGGGCAACCTGGTCTGTCCGGCAGAGTTCCGCCTGCCTGCCCATTACAATGTTACGATCATTTCCACGCCGGAGGGCAGTGACAAACCGGAGAAATACCCGCTGATGTTCTCAAAATCGGATGTGATTATCATCAACAAGATTGACCTCCTGCCTTATGTTGACTTCAGCATTGAGCGCTTCAGCCGGGCGGTGCGGAAACTCAAGCCCAGGGTGCCGATTATCCGGCTTTCCTGCCGCACCGGTGAAGGGCTGAAGGCGTGGTTTGACTGGCTGGAGGGGACGCTGAAAAAGTTCAGAAGGAAAACCACCAGCAAGGGGAAATAGCCATGCCGGAAATTGACCCTCGTACCGCCATGAACCTGGCGATTGAGCAGGCACTGCGGGCGATTGAGAACGGACAGGCACCGTTCGGCTGTGTGCTGGTTAAAGACGGCAGAGTTATTGCCCGTGCCCACAACACCGTCTGGCAGGACACCGACCCGACCGCCCATGCGGAGATCAATGCGCTCCGGACCGCCTGCCAGCAGCTCAGAACGATTGATCTCTCGGGTGCTGAACTCTACACCACCTGCGAACCCTGTCCGATGTGCTATACTGCGGCACACTGGGCGCGGATCAGCCGGGTCATCTTCGGTGCCCGGATTGAGGATGCCCGGAATGCCGGATTCAACGAACTGCCGGTTCCCAGCGAGACACTTAACCGGTATAACCCGGCTCCGCCCGAACTTGTTCCCGGTTTCATGGCAGAGGAGTGCCGGCGCCTGTTTGAACTCTGGAAACAGCTCGGAGCGGGCAGACCCTATTAGCAATGAAGAAGTTTCTCCTTGAAGAACCGGTGGAGGTCACAGGACCTAAAGGGCATAAGCACCGCTTAATCAAACACTTCTGCAAGGGATGCAGAATCTGCGTTAACTTCTGTCCGACTCAGACCCTGGGGCTGGATGAGCGGTTCCGGATTACGGTTCTTTATCCGGAGCGGTGTATCGGCTGCCGGATGTGTGAACTCCGCTGTCCGGACCTGGCGATCTTTGTTACACCGGCGGAGAGGAAGCGATGAGACAGCTTCTGTCCGGGAATGAAGCCTGTGCCATCGGTGCGCTCCGTGCCGGGGTGCGCTTCTTTGCCGGTTATCCGATCACTCCGTCAACTGAGATTGCTGAATACCTGGCGCGGGAACTGCCCAAGGTCGGCGGCACCTTCATCCAGATGGAGGATGAGATCGGCTCGATCTGCTGTATGAACGGTGCAACCGCTGCCGGCCTGAAGGCGATGACCGCAACTTCAGGTCCGGGTTTTTCCCTGATGCAGGAGGGGATCGGCTACTCGGTGATGGCAGAACTGCCCTGCATCATCGTCAATGTGATGCGCGGCGGACCGGCAACCGGCACTCCGACCCGCACCTCGCAGGCGGATGTGATGCAGGCACGCTACGGCACCCATGGCGATCATCCGATCGTTGCCCTCTGTCCCTGGAGTGTTCGCGAATGCTTTGACCTGACGGTTGAGGCGGTCAACATCTCGGAACGGCTCCGGGTTCCGGTGATTGTCCTGATGGATGAGATCGTGGGGCATATGCGCGAGGTGGTGGAACTGCCGGAGGAGGTGAAACTGTGGCAGCCGGCAAAACCGAAACCACCCCGGGAAGATTATTACCATTATGATGACACCAACAACTATGATGCTCCGATTGCCAGCTTCGGCGAGGGCTACCGGATTCACCTCACCGGTCTGACCCACCGCAAGGACGGCTTTCCCACTGACGAGCCCGAGATCATCAAGTGGAACCTGGACCGGCTCCGGGCAAAGATTGAGGACAACCGGAGCTGGCTCTGGGATCTGGACTATCAGGACCTCGGTGCCGAGACGGTGATTGTCTGCTATGGCAGTGCTGCCCGTTCTGCGATGGAGGCAAAGCATCAGGTTGAGCTCAAGACCGGCAGGCGGATTGGCATCCTGCGCCTGCGCATGCTCTGGCCCTTTCCGAGCCAGCGGCTGATCGGCCTGCTCCGCTCGGCGCGGCGGGTGATCGTGCCCGAGATGAACCAGGGTCAGCTCTACCGTGAGGTCGAGCGGACGGTCAACCTCAATGTGCCGGTGGTTTCGGTCCAGCGCTATGACGGGGAGATGCTCACCCCGGAGGAGATCATTGCGGCGATATGATTGACATCACTGCGGACCGGTTTCTCAACTTCTTCCGCCTGGATGAGCGGTTTCCCCATATTCTCTGTCCGGGCTGCGGGATCGGTACGATCATGGGCACGATGGTCCGGGCGTTTATTGACCTCGGCATCAGCCAGGATGAGCTGTGCGTCATCTCCGGGATCGGCTGTTCCTCCCGGGTTCCGGGCTATCTCGACTGCGACACCTTCCACACCCTGCACGGCAGAGCCCTGCCGGCTGCGACCGGGGTCAAGCTGGCAAAGCCCGAGCTCAAGGTGGTGGTGATCGGCGGTGATGGCGACATCATGGCGATCGGCGGCAACCACTTCATCCACACCGCCCGGCGCAACCTGGACATCACCGTCATCGTCGTCAACAACTTCACCTACGGCATGACCGGCGGTCAGTATTCACCCACCACCCCGACCCATGAAAAGGCATCAACCGCACCCTTCGGTAATGTCGAGCGCTCCTTTGATGTCTGCTTCATCGCCAAAGCGGCCGGGGCGATGTTTGTTGCCCGCAGCACCACCTTCCATGTTGCCCACCTCAAGAAGATGATCGAGCTGGCGCTCAACAAGAAGGGGTTCAGCGTCGTTGAGGTCATCTCCCAGTGTCCGACCTTCTACGGGAGATATCAGGGCATCGGCGATGCGGTCAAGATGCTCGAGTGGCTCAAGAGCCGTTCGGTTGATGTCAGCAGGGTTGCCGACCCCTGGCAGGTCAGGGACAAGTTCGTCATCGGCGTCCTCCATGACCAGGAGGAGGTTCCGCCCTATACCGAGCTTTACCAGTCGGTCCGGGAAAGGGCAAAGGAATGAAGAAGTTTGAAATCCGGCTTGCCGGCACTGGCGGACAGGGGGTGATACTGGCGAGCGTGATTCTGGCGGAGGCGGCCGGGGTTTATGAAGGCTGGTATGCGGTCCAGACCCAGAGCTACGGACCGGAAGCCCGGGGCGGGGCGTCGCGCGCGGATGTCATCATCTCCGATCAGCCGATCCTCTATCCCAAATGCCGGAAACTGGACCTGCTCGTCGGCTTGAGCCAGCAGGCGATTGACAAATACCTCCCGGACCTCAAAATCCGCGGCCTAGCGGTCATTGACGAATTCTATGTCCGGGAATGTCCCCATCCCCAGACCCTGTGTCTGCCCCTCTCCCGGACCGCCCGGGAAAAACTGGGCAGGGAACTGTTCACCAACATCCTTACCCTCGGTGCGATTGCGAAAATCACCGGACTGGTCAGCCTCGAATCGCTCAAAAAGGCGGTCGCCACCCGGGTGCCGAAACAGTTTCTCGACTTCAACACCAGAGCGCTCGAGGCGGGCTGGGAACTGGGGGGAGGGGTCGGACATCAGACCCGAATCTGAACAGCGATAGCTAAATAATAAATATATGTTACGTTGAAGAGCGAGGATTTCAGATTGTCCCAGCAAATCAGGCACTTGGCTTCGCTTAGTGCCTAAATGAAGATTTAGCTCTTCAGATCCATATGGGTAGTATCGGCTAGATTGCGGTTCGCCTTTTAATTTCAGCCAGGATGGTATTTTTTCTTTTATCCATGAAGCTCTGAATGTTGTCGTTGAGTAAATCGGATAATGCGTCCCTTGGTATGAGATGCGATTCGAGGATTTGGACTAGCCGGTCTTCTCCAAGTAAATTCAGCTTCTCACCGAAGTATTCTGATGGCTTTTTATTTATTTTGTGTCTATTGTCAGCAATGAGCGTTCGGTTTGCTATTCTGCTCTCTCCATATACTGATTTTGGGAAGATATGATCGTCTTCCACTTTATCTGGTTCAAAGTGCGGTCTCTGTCCGGAGTGAAAATCAAGGGCACCTTTCAGAATTACCAGATTCATGATGCCCCTGTAGATTGCGGAAGATTGTTTATCTGTATCTATTTCGACAGTTCTAATGTCAAATTTACGCAAAGCTTCGGGGACGTTGTTGTTATCATTAAACCAGTTCTGCATATTGATATAATCCTGATGAGAGGTAGTATCAACAGCCTGATCATATCTGTTGTCAAATACCGATATCCAGTACCATTTGTCAATCTTTTCATAATCGGGCATTGCGTTATGACGCTGGGGATGAACCTTACTACAATAATAAAGTATTCCAGCGAGAGGCACGATCATGGTAGTATAAGGTGCCCATTTATTGAAATTTATAATGCCGTAATCATTCTTCATTCTGTTGTAAGCCTTGTTAAGATAATCGCATGCCGTACGCCAGTCGCTTTCGAAGTTTTGGGGGGCAAGTTCCAGCAGATTCCTGCGCTTCAATTCAAGATTTCTTATCAGCGCGACAACTTTTAATATGTATTCCTCAGGTATGATTCGGGCAAACTCGTATTTGCTTTTGGCATCTTCCAGCATATCCCGCAGTTTAATATTATACTTGTATAACCGGGCGGTAAGGAGTTCAAAGATAGAGAGTGGGACTCCGGTTCGATTTATACGTTCAAAAGTTTCGGCAATCCACTCGAGATCAACAGATACCTGAGGTGGTTCTATAGTGTAAATTTCTCGATTAACAAAGTTATTGACGAGGTTTATTATTTTCCCTAAAGCTTCGTTGTCAAATCTCATATTATAGATTTTTTGGGTCAAACTTCCAATATCAAAATAACCTCTTTGAAAGAGTAACGTAAATGGAATGATATAATCGTTTTGAATCCTTCGTCTGTTGGCACTAACCGCCGCAATCACGGCATCATTCCAGTCTCCGGCAAGGGCTTTTCCCAAGTCAAGGTAGAAACGATAAGGATTCTTTCTTCCTTTTAGTGGCAGGTCAGGTCCATGTAAAGCGTAGAACAATGCTGTGGTTCGCTGTTGACCGTCTAAAATTACAGTAACCGTAGTGGCGATTCTTGCATCATTATTTACTTCTCTAACCCCCTCAATCAGCCGGAGCCTAAACGGAGAATCTTCTGTGCTTAATCTTATAACTAGCATGGTACCAATATGATAACCACCAATAACCGAAACCAGGAGTTCCCTAATATCCTCAGGTTCCCAGATGAAACTTCTTTGAAATTCGGGAATTACAACTTCGCCATTGTATACCCTGCTCATCAGTTCACTAATTCTCATTTTATCCTCCTGTGGATTATATTTTACCTTAATCATAAAACTGAGATTTTATATGTCAAAGATTTTATTATATCGCAGTTGCGGTATTTATAATTAGAGTCCAAAAACCCGGGAAATTCACAGTTTTTGTTGAGTTGGGTTGGAGGTTTTTGTTTTAAGTTTCTGTTTTGCAAATTGTTAGGAAAATTGGGCATTGCAATTTTGCCGGTACCGTCCGGGCAGTTCCCCCCACCGTGCCGGTCTGGTTTGGCAAAATTAAAAGGGCTGGAGTCAGCATCGCTGATCCAGCCCTTACTGAATAAGGCTCGGTCTAACGGATAAGCACTGCCCGTTCGGTTAAGTTCATTCCCGGTGTCTTCAGCCGGATGAAGTAGACACCCGGTGTCAGCCCTTTTGCGGACCAGTGGTATTCACTGTTGCCCGGCAGGACTGTGCCCTGATGAATTTCGGCAATGGTTCTGCCCGCAATGTCGTGGAGGGTGAGCCGGACCGGTGCAGGAGCGGGCAGGTTGAGCCGGACGGTGAGGTTGCGGGTGAAGGGGTTGGGCGAGATGGTGAGCGCGGAGTTGAGCGGTGCGGTTCGGTCCTGGGGTTCTGCTGTGCCGATGTAGTGGCGATACCAGCGCTGGGCGCTGTCCGCATTGACCAAAGCAGATGCGATTGTATTACCGCCGACAAAGGCGACCGCAAACCGGATTGCGGAGAAGGGGTTGATGGTGAACGGTCCGGCAGAGGCGCAGAGCGCCCAGTTGTCAGGCCGGGTGGAGCGGGGGAGGCTGATCTGACCGCTCAGGAAGCGCCATTTCTGGGCATCGCGGAATGCGGAGTCGGGTTCGTAGTAGACCGCCGGGTCAATTGCGGTCAGGTGGATGCCGGAGTCGGGTTCCAGAATCTTGATTCCGGCAACCGGTGCGCTGTCACGGGCGCTTGTGATGTAGATGAAGCGGCGCAGGCTGTCCTGGTCGCAGATGTCGCCCGCGGTGTCAACCGTGAAGTCGGCGAAGATCCCGGGGTAGAAGCTGGAGACGGTGGTGGAGCCGTTGTTCTGAACTGTGTAGACGATGACAACAAAGTCGCGGTAGCCGGGCGTGCCGTCCGCATAGCTGTTCTGGCTGGCAACGAGCAGTTTGGAGCGGGGATGGTTGCGGTCCGAGAACCAGGCGCGGTAGTGCTCATGTCCTTTCTGGGGCGGGTAGATGTTGCGCAGGCTGTCCACAAGGAGAAATTCGGTGTCCGGCGGTGCGGTTACCGGTCTGGTGTAGTAGCGGTCAACAACATAGAGGGTGTCAGTGCCCCAGGCAAGTGAGGCGTGGCGCAGGATTGAAGGGGCGGTCTTGGGATAGCAGAAGCCGGAGCCGGCACTTTCCGGTGCCAGATAGCCGAGCGCACCGAGGCAGGAGACGCTCAGCCGGCAGTTGTTGGTGTCGTGGTCAAAGATTATCTGTCCGGGCATGCCGACCCGGAGTTCAATGCCGAATCTGGTGGCATAATCTGCACTTTCGCCGGTAACATAAAGGGTGCAGGGGAGAAGCATGCCGGCGCGCAGGCTGGTGTCCGCAGTCAAAAAGAAGCGGTCAGCAAGGTTGTAGGCGCTGTCCTGAGGCGGGATTGTGCCCCAGGAGCCGGTGGAGTCGGTGACCTGAAGCCGGTAGTCAAAGGAGCGGAGAATGCCGCGGGTGTTGGCACAGAAGGCGTTGCCGTCGTTTCTGAGCCAGAAGCGCAGGCTGGCGCTCTCGCCCGGGTCAATATAGCCGTCGGTGTTCCCCGAAGAGTCGGCAAGGACAAACCGGAGCATCTTCAGATAAGGTCCTCTCGGCACCGCATTAACCGCAGCAAAGGCATCAATTCTGCCCGCACCGAAGTCATTGTCCTTGCCGCCAGGTCCGAGGTCGACCGCGGTCACCTCAAGGATTGAGTCCACCATTCTCGGAGTGAGGTTCGGGTTCTTCTGCAGCATCAGGCAGACCGTGCCCGCAGTGTGCGGAGTCGCCATCGAGGTGCCGTCCATGCTCTGATAACCGCCACCGATCCGGCAGGAGATGACCGCCACCCCGGGCGCACTCACATCCGGCTTGGTCAGTCCGGGCGGATAGGGGTAGTCGTTATAAGGAGCAACATTCTGCCAGGTGACCGGTCCGGGGCTGGAGAAGTAGGCGATCGCATCGGTTGAGTCGGTCGCACCGATCGAGATCACACCGGATAGGGCACCGGTGCCGGTGTTCTGCGGGTTCCACCAGGGCGGCGGCACATTGCCCGGACAGCGGAGCGCACTCGGCGGAGTTGCCTGTCCCCGCTCATTGCCGGCAGCGATGATCTGGATCACACCCGCCGCATTGACATTGTCCGCCACCTGCCGCCAGGTCGCCTGGTGCGGGTTCCAGGAAAGCATCCAGCCCAAGGACATCGTGTAGAGGTCCGCACCATTTGCCGGTGAGAGCGGGGGCGAGACCACAAACTGCATCGCCTGCCAGCACTGGCTCTCCGCCACCGAGTCCGCTACCGTCCGCACCCGGCAGACCATGATCCGGGCATCCGGCGCCACCCCGCACTGGGTGCCCGAGGTGCCATCACTGGCAACCGTGCCTGCCGTATGGGTGCCATGCCCCTGCTGGTCCATCGGGTTGTTGCTGTTGTCCTCAAAGTTCCAGCCGTGATAGGGGTAGTTGGGGTCCTCCCACATGTGGTCTGCCAGGTCGGGATGGGTGTAGTCACAGCCGGTATCAATGTGCCCGCAGACCACACCCTGGCCGGTGTAGCCCTGTGCCCAGACCTCAGGCGCCCTTATCTTGCGCACACCCCAGGTCGCATCATACTGCGGCTCTGCCGGCGCACCCGGCTTCTCGAGCAGGTCCGGACACCAGGCAAGATCATAGTTGACATAGTGGACATCTGCCCGCTGCGAAAGCTCCCGGATCACCGCCGGTGTCGCCTCGCAGGCAACCGCATTGACAATCCAGATCGAGCGGATGTCCCGGACCAGGCCCTGTTGCTCCTTCTCCTCGAGATAGCTCAGGATGGAGGACTGCTCCCTCCGGGCAAACTCGCCGAGAATCTCTGCCACCCGCACCCGGCGCTCCCGCCGGCTCAGACCGTCAACCTGCGAGAAAAGCAGCCGGGTGTCATACTGGTTTTTCAGAACGATGTGGACCGGCAGCTTCTGGTCAGCCGCCGCGGTGCTCAGATGCCGCTCCAGCTCCGGACTGATCATTCCGAAGCCGAAGGCAAAGAGCAGGATTGCGATACCCAAACACAGCCTTAATTTCAAATTTACCTCCTTGGATTTATTAAAGATTATACCTCCACTTTACCACAGGTCAAACCCGTTTCACCGGTTCGGAGTGTTGGCGATTTTTCCTTGACCTTTTTTTATCCCGGATTATACTTCAGAACTTAAAATCGGAAGCTTTTTATTTTCAGGAGGAAATGGTGAAAGATTATAAGGTTAATGAAATCCGCAATCTCGGGTTTTTCGGCCATGGCGGCTGTGGCAAGACCTCAATCTGTGAGTCACTGCTTTTTACGATGAAGCAGAATAACCGGCTCGGTTCGGTTGATGCCGGGAGTTCGCTCCTGGATTATGATGAGGATGAGATTGCCCGCAAGATCAGTATCAACCTGGCGCTGGGCTATGGTGAGTACCGGAATACGCTGATCAATCTCGTCGATGCGCCGGGTTATGCCGACTTTTTCGGTAATGTGATTTCCGCGGTGCGGGCGGTTGATGCGGCGGTGGTGGTGATTGACGCCACCTCCGGGGTTGAGGTCGGAACCGAAATGGCGTGGCGGAGGCTGGATGAGGCGGGTCTGCCCCGGATCGTCTTCATCAATAAGCTGACTAAGGAGAATACGAAGTTTGCGGTGGTGGCGGAGGAGGTGCGCAAGGTCTTCGGCACCAAGGTGACACCGGTCTATCTGCCGGTCGGGAGTGAAGCCGGGCTCAGGGGTGCGGTGGATCTGCTGAATGACAAGGCTTATGTGTATGAGAATGGCACGAGAAAGGAAGTGCCGGTGCCGGCGGAGCTGAAGGATGAGATCGCTGCCTGGAAGGAGAAACTGATTGAGGCGGCAGCCGAGGTGGATGAGACGCTGATGGAGAAGTTTCTCGAGGGGCAGGAGATAACCCCTGATGAGATGCGGCAGGCGGTGCGCAAGGGGATCAAGGCGGGGACGGTCTATCCGCTGCTCGGTGGTGATGCCCTGACTCAGGTCGGGGTGGATCTGATTCTCGAGCTGGCGGTCGATGTGCTGCCCAGCCCGGCAGAGATGCCACCGGTCAAAGGCAAGGCACCGGCGACCGGTGAGGAGATTCTGGTCAGCCCGGACCCGGACGGTCCGGTGTGCGCGCTGGTGTTCAAGACCATCTCCGAGGCGCATATCGGCGATATGCATTATGTCCGGATCTTCCGGGGGAAGCTGGAGTCGGGGATGGTGGTGATCAACGGCACGACCCAGCGCGAGGAGAAGATCAATCAGATTTACATTGTCAAGGGCAAGGAGCGGAGTGAGATCAACCGGCTGACCACCGGGATGATCGGTGCGCTGGTCAAGCTCAAGGAGACCCATACCGGTGATACACTGGCAGACAAGAAGGAGCCGGTCCGGCTGGCACCGATTGAGTTTCCCAAGCCCTCAATCTCGGTGGCGATCGTGCCTCAGAGCAAGGGGGACGAGGAGCGGGTCTCGAACGGGCTGGCACGGCTCCATGAGGAGGACCCGACCTTCTCCTATGAGTACAATGCCGAGCTCGGTCAGCAGCTGATCAACGGCATGGGCGAGCTGCACCTCGATGTAATCGTCGGCCGGCTGAAGCGCCGGTTTGATGTCAATGTTGAGCTGGTGAAGCCGAGGATTCCCTACCGGGAGACGATTACGAAGAAGGCGGAGGCACAGGGTAAGCACAAGAAGCAGACCGGGGGCAGGGGGCAGTATGGTGATGTCTGGCTGCGGATTGAACCGCTGCCGCGCGGAACCGGGTTTCAGTTTGTGGATGAGATTTACGGCGGTGCAATTCCGGGCAAGTTCATCCCCTCAGTGGAGAAGGGTGTGGTGGAGGCGATGGAGAAGGGGGTGCTTGCGGGTTACCGGATGATGGACATCAAGGCGACGGTCTATGATGGTTCCTATCATGAGGTTGACTCTTCAGACATCGCCTTCAAGATCGCTGCCGGACTGGCGTTCAAGAATGCGTGCGAGAAGGCGGGAGTGGTGCTGCTGGAGCCGATCATGAATGTGGAGATTACTGTCCCGGACCGGTTTACCGGTGATGTGATGGGGGATCTGAATGCCCGGCGCGGCAGGATTATGGGGATGGAGGCACAGGGCGGTCTGCAGGTGATCAAAGCCCAGGTGCCGCTGGCGGAGATGTACAAGTATTCCAACAGTCTGCGCTCCATGACTCAGGGCAGAGGCTATTTCACGATGGAGTTTGACCATTACGAAGAGGTGCCGCGCGAGATCGCCCAGAAGATTATTGAAGAGGCGAAGCGGGCAAAGGAAGAGGCGCGGGAGTAGCCTGCCCTTTTAACTAATAGATCTCATACCAAGTGCGCCGGACCCGGCGCCGGATAAGCAGTCCGAACAGCACCCCGGCAATGAAACCACCGATATGGACAAAGTAGGCGATACCGCCACCGGTGCCCGGTGCTGAGGAACAGCCGTAGAGGAGCTGGAACAGAATCCAGAAACCGAGCAGGATTGACGCCGGGATGTAAATCAGGCGCATAAAGAAGAAGAAGGGCACCAGGGTCAGGACCCGGGCGCGGGGAAAAAGGACAAAATAGGCACCCATGACGCCGGAGATGGCACCTGAGGCGCCGATCGTCGGAATCCGGGAATATGGAGAGATCAGTACTTGGAGGAGACTGCCCGCAATCCCGGAAACCAGATAGACGATGAGATAGAAGAAATGGCCGAAGGCATCCTCAACATTGTCGCCGAAGATCCAGAGATAGAGCATATTGCCGAGGAAGTGAAACCAGCCGCCATGCATGAACATGGAGGAGAGCAGGGTGAGAAGCCCCTGCCCCTGAATGATCCGGACCGGAACCATCCCATACTTGAGGATAATCGCATCAAACTGTTCCGGCGAACGGGTAAACTGGGCGAGCCAGACCGCACTGCAGGCGGAAATCAGCAGGTAGTTGACCCAGGGCCGGCGGCTGGATCTGATGTCGTCGTATAAGGGAATCATTTTACCGCAGCGAGCAGGACTGTTACCAGTGCACTGATGCTTTTTTCCGGCAGTGCCAGCCGGGTGCCTTCGGTGGTCTTTGCCTTGATGCCGATGCAGTTTTCCGGAACTTTCAGCAGGCAGGCAAGGTTCTGGCGGATTTCCGGAATGTGGGGTGCGAGTTTCGTTCTGTCGGTAACGAGGATTGAGTCCAGCTGGAGGAGCCGGTAGCCTTTCTGTCTGACCATGCGAAGCACGGTCTTTAGCAGTTGCCGGCTGTCCGCATTGCGGTAGGCCGGGTCGGTGTCCGGAAACAGCTGACCGATATCCGGCAGGGCAAGGGCGCCGAGCAGTCCGTCAATCAGGGCATGAAGCAGGACATCGGCATCAGAATGGCCTGCCAGTCCGTAAGCTGCGGGGATTTCAGTTCCGCCGAGCATCAGTTTTCTGCCTTTTTTCAGACAATGGGCATCAAAACCGATCCCGAGCCGCCATGGTAATCTGTTGCTCAATAAAAAATTTTAATCAGTAATCGGCAGGGGTCAAGATGGGGACAGATACCGAATAATTTATTTGACCGGTCGGGTGAAAATGTTAAAATAATCATCATACAAAGAATCGTGGCGCGGTCATTTCTATTCAAAGGAGGTTCCAAGTGTTAAAAAGAACAGTTTTGATTGTAGCGGCAGTCGCCGGTCTGCTTGGCGCCGAGTGGCTGGGGACCGGAACAGTCGCAACTCCGCCGGAAATCACCATCGTGGAGCAGAATGTCAGCCGCACCGTGTTTGAGGTCCGGGTGCCGGGTGTTGAGCTGGACCGGACCACAGTTGACGGTGAGGAGTTTACGGTTGTCAATCTGCCCGGTGAGGTGATGGCGGTCCTGGAGGAGGGCAGACCGCAGGTGCCGAAGGTTTCGGTTCTGCTCGGGATTCCGAGCGGGGCAAAGGTCAGTTACCGGATTCTGAACCGGGAAACCCGGACCTATCAGGTGGGCAGGGTCTACCCGCTGCAACCGCCGCTGATTGACGGTCAGGAGCCCGGTCCGTTTGTCATTGACCGGACATTCTATCAGCAGAACCGGTTCTATCCGGATGCTGATATCGCATTGCTCAACACCGGGGTCTGGCGTGACCTTTCAGTCGCAAATCTGCAGGTCTATCCGGTGAAGGTTAACCCTGCAACCGGTGAGCTGGAGCTGACCACCGCAATCCGGGTGCAGGTTGACTATTATGGCGGAAGCTATCCGCGGTTTGTTGCGGACTGGATGGTGCCCCATTATGCCGGTTATGTTGACAACTTCCGGTATCTGCCGGTTCAGCCGCTGACCGACTACAACCCGGGTGTGCGTTATCTGGTATTCTGCCATCAGCGGTATGATACCTGTACTTATCTGAATGACTCACTGCTGGGCTGGGTCAGACAGCGGGGTTATGAGGTGCGGAAGATCACCAAAGCCAGTTTTACCGCTCAGGAGATCAAGGACTCAATCCGGGCAGAATACAACCGGAACAACCCGAAGACCCTGCGCTGGGTTCTGCTCGTGGGTGAATATGGTGAAATTCCGATGGGCTCCTATTCCGGTGTAGGCAGAAGCGATTTCTGGTACACTGATCTTGAACCCTGGCCCGGTGGTGACAACTATCCGGAGGTCGGGCTGGGCAGACTTTCGCCGGCATCGGTGACTGACCTGAACAATCAGATTGCCAAGATTCTGAAATATGAGAAAAACCCGCCGAGCACCAATAACTGGCTGGACAAGCTGATTATGCCCGCTCATTCCGAGCAGTATCCAGGCAAGTACTCGGGTTGTGTGCGCGGGATTTACTTCATGCCTAAGCCCTACTGGAACCCGAGCGTGGTGGAGACGATCATGGGTCAGTTTACCGGTAACACCACGGTAACCAATGCGCTGAATCAGGGCAGAGGGATTGTCGCCTATCGGGGACATGGTGACTATACCGAATGGTGGCAGTGGGGAACCGAAGGCTCCTGGTATAACTCCCATATCTATGCGCTGAATAATGGTGATATGACACCGGTGGTTTACAATGTCGCCTGCAATAACGGGGACATCTATCAGAGCGAGTGTCTGGCAGAAGCCTGGATGCGCAAGTATCCGGGCGGTGCAGCCGGAACATTCGGTGCCACTCAGGCATCCTATACATATCCGAATCACGGCATCTGCTCAACGCTGGTCCGGGCAACCTGTGATACCTGGACAATCACCGTGCCTGGAGTGCGCAATTACGGTCCGACCCCATATAATCTTGCAGATATCAAGTGCTATGGGGTTGATGCCTATGTGGCAAAATACTGGCCCGGAAGTCCGTATCCTGATAACATCTACATGTATCTGGTGCTCGGGGATCCGTCAATGCCGGTCTGGACCGGTATGCCTGCCACACCAACAGTGCAGTTGCCCGATTCGATTCCACTCGGTCCCTACAATCTGAATGTGACCGTGCGGGTGGGCACGCGGCCGGTTGAAGGGGCGCTGGTGTGTGCCTGGAAGGAGCCGGATGTGTATGTGGCAGAGCGGACCGATGCGAGCGGTGTGGCGACACTGGCGGTCAATGCCGGAACTCCGGGAACAATGCGGATTACCGTTTCTGAAGGGCACTGCGAGCATTCAGTATCCGGGGTTCAGCATACGCCGATTCTGCCCTATACCACGACCAGACCGGTTGGCGGTGGTGGTGCGCCCCAGCCCAATATGGTCTATGTGTTCAATATGGTAGTTGATTCACCTCCGGGCGGAAATAACAACGGCAGGTTTGATCCGGGCGAAACCGGGAAAATCATCGTTACCCTGCGCAATACCGGCAATGCAACCGCCGAGAATGTGACCGCCCGACTGAAGTCCACCCATCCGCAGTTTGTGATTACCGATTCCACGAGCAGTTACGGCAACATTCCGCAGGATTCACTGCGCAATAACCGGTCTGATCCTTTTGTGGCACAGGCAGGTTCAGGAATTACGCCCGGGACCTATGTGGTCTGTTCGCTGAAGGTGCGCTCGGATAACTATCAGCATGAGTGGAACTATGCTTTCAGCCTGCAGGTCGGACAGCCGCCAATGCCCGGTCAGTTTGTGATTGACCTGGACACCGGTTCGGTCCTGCTTTCGGTCTGTGCGATCGGTTCAATCGGCTATGACGAACCGCCGGCACAGGATCTGGGACAGGGGTTCCGGGTGCCGAAGACCGCAGCCTCCTGTCTCTTTTACGGTGCAATCATGGCGGGTAATTCGCCGACCTACCTCGTGGACCACTTCTATTCCCAGCCGGCTAATTCCGGGACCAATCACGACTGGCAGACACCGGACAGCTTCCGGCTGGTAACACCGCCGGCACCGGCAGATGAGCACTGGATGAATACCATGACCGATGGCGGCCACTCAACGCCGAAGGGTCTGCGGGTCAGTCAGCAGTGGTACATGAACAGCGATCCCGGTTATGACAACTGGGCGGTGCTGACCCTGGAGTTCACCAATAACGGCTCCCAGCCGATTAACGGACTGTATGCCGGTATTGTGGGCGATTTTGATATCGGTTCTTCATCGACCACCAATATCGTTGTTTCCGACACGGTGCGCCGGGCGGTACTGATGCGGCAGTCCTCAAGCGAGAATCCGAGCGCCGGTTTTGTGCTGCTGGAACCGGAGCGGTATGCGAACATCGGCGCGCTGGATCATGCGATCTATGTTTATCCTGACTCCTGTGTTACCGATGGCCAGAAGTTCAGAATGCTTAACGGCACGATTGTTCAGCGGAATTCAAACCGGGCTTATGACTGGTCGGTGTTTGTCTCTGCCGGACCGAACGATCTGCCGGTGGGCGGTGTCTGGCGGGTTGCAATCGGTGTAATCGGTGCGACGAGCGTGAACGGGTTCTGGAGTTCGGTGGATACCTGTCAGCGCTGGTATGTCGCCAATCTCCTGGGCATTCAGGAGAAACCGGTGAATGTCATGGCAACGCCGGACCGACCACTCGTCATCAGTCCGAATCCCTTCCGGAACCGGACCGCAATTCATTACTTTGCCGCTCAGCGCGGAAATCTTGATCTGACCGTAATTGACGCAACCGGCAGAGTGGTGAGTCAGGAACGGTTTGAGGTTGCTGCCGGAACCGGCACGGTAATCTGGAAGCCGAAGGCGCTGGCAGCAGGCATTTACTTCCTGAAGGTTCAGGGAGCGGGCGCCAGCACCAGTGCCAAGTTCCTGATTATGGAATAACCGGTTTTTCATTCCGGGCGGGGTGCTTTTTGCACCCCGCTTTTTTTATTCAGTCTTCAGACTGGAGGTGGCAATGTAGATTGCAGTGAGGATCAGCAGTCCGCCGGAAATTTCCCAGACTGAGGGAAACTGATGGAGCAGGAGCATTGCAAGGATTATGGTGCCCACCGGTTCCCCAAGGATCGAGAGCGCGACTGTCGGTGCCGGGAGATAGGCGAGCGCCCAGTTGAAACTGGTGTGGCCAATGATCTGGGGACCGAGAGCGAGCAGAAGAATGAAAAGCCAGGTGCGGCCGGAGTAACTTGTCAGCGGATAGCGCAGCGCCAGTACCAGCGTGGTGAGGATAACTCCGGCGATGAGATAGACCGGGTAGACATAGCCGACAAGCGAGAGGCCTGGACGCAGTTTTCTGCCGATGAGGACATAAAGGGCGGCAAAGAGCGCACCGGCGAGTGCCAGCAGATTGCCGGTTAAGTTTACCGGAGAGTTCAGCGCGGGCCGGTTGATGACCAGCGCTCCCAGGAGGCCGAGGCTGACCGCAATATAGAGCCGTAGATCCGGTTTTTCCCTGAGCAGCAGAGGCGAAAGCAGGGCGACAAATAACGGGTTCATTGCCACGAGTACAACTGAACTGGCGACCGAGGTATGGTTCAGCGATTCAATCCAGAAACCGAAATGAGCGGCAAGGAAGATTCCGCCGAGCAGGCTCAAAAGCAGTTTCGGGCGCGTCAGCTCCTGCCGGCGCCGGAACTGACGGGTAATGAAGAACGGGGTGAGCAGGGTGGCGGCAAAAATCATTCTGCCGGCAGCGATTACCAGCGCGGGTGCCGGAGTGAGACGGATGAGGATTGAGGCAAAGGAGGCGGCAAGAATGCCCAGCGTGAGCACCAGGAAGATGCGGAGTCGTGAGGCGGGCATGGATTAATTTCCTGATATTCAGGCGGGAGTCAAGCATACCGGAGCGGCGCGAAATTCTGATTTTTCCTTGACCTGCAGACCGCCGGTTTTATAATTTCAGTCTATTCCGAAGATGAAGCTCTGGCGTAAACCACTGGATGCAGAAGAGAAAAAACCGCCGCGGGGCGAGGTGCATATTCTGATTGAGCGGTGCAAGGGCTGCGGGTTCTGTATCACCTTCTGTCCGAAACAGGTGCTGGAATCATCAACCGATTTTAACCGCAAGGGGTATCATCCTCCAATCGTCAAATATCCGGAGCGGTGCGTGAACTGCGGGTTGTGCACCATTATCTGCGGTGAGTTTGCCATCTGGACGACACCAGTTGAGGAGCCGGGTGATGGGAGAAAATAGGGCGATTCTTACCGGCGTCCATTTCTGGGATGGTGATTACGCCTGCGCCGAAGGGGCAATTGCTGCCGGCTGCCGGTTCTTCGCCGGCTATCCGATTACCCCTTCCACCGAGATCGCCGAGCGGATCGCCCAGCGGTTTCCTTATGTCGGCGGGACCTTCATCCAGATGGAGGATGAGCTTGCCTCAATGGCAGCGATTCTGGGTGCTGCCTGGGCGGGAACCAAGGCGATGACCGTGACTTCTGGTCCGGGTTTTTCGCTGATGCAGGAGAATATCGGACTCGGGGCAATGACCGAGACGCCCTGTGTGGTGGTCGATGTCCAGCGGGGCGGACCCTCAACCGGTCTGCCAACGCTTACCGGTCAGCAGGATATGATGCAGGCACGCTGGGGTTCGCATGGGGATTATGAGATCATTGCCCTCTCACCATCTTCACCCCAGGAGTGTTTTGATCTGACAATTACCTGTTTTGATCTGTCGGAAAAATACCGGGTGCCGGTGCTGTTTATGATGGATGAGTGTGTCGGGCATATGACCGAGAAGGTGACGGTGCCGGAGCCGGAGCGAATCAAGCCGTTTCCCCGACGCTGGTATCGCGGTCCGAAGAATGCCTACCGGCCGTTCAAGCCCGATGCGGACGGTGTGCCGCCAATGGTGCGGGCGGGTCAGGATTACCGGATTCATATCACCGGACTGACCCATGATGAGCGCGGTTATCCGATAATCAATGCCGAATGTCAGCACTGGTGTGTAACCCGGCTGGTAAATAAAATCCGTGATAATGCGGATAAAATTGTGATGCTGGATGAGTATCAGATTGAGGATGCGGAGGTGGTGGTGGTCGCCTATGGTATCAGCGCCCGCGTGGCATTCCGGGCGATCGAGGAGGCACGGGCAAGAGGAGTCCGGGCAGGGATGCTGCGGCTGATCACCGTCTGGCCCTTTCCCGAGCGCCGGGTCCGGGAGCTGGCAGCACAGGTGAAGGCGATGGTGATGCCCGAGATCAATCTCGGGCAGGTGTATCTGGAGCTGGAGCGGGTGGTCGCCGGCAGGTGCCGGACCCGCCATGTGCCGCACTGCGGCGGCTGGGTTCATGACCCGAAGGATATTTTTGAGGCAATCATGGAGTGCACCAGATGATTGAGCAGGTTGAACATCATCCGCTGGATGAACTGTTAAGGGTGGACCGGATTCCGCATATCTGGTGTTCGACCTGCGGGCTGGGAATTGTGCTTAATTCCTTCCTGACCGCAGTGCGCGAAAGCGGCATCCCCCGTCAGGATATTGCCGTGGTTTCGGGAATTGGCTGCACCGGACGGGCGGCCGGCTATGTGAATCTGGATTCGTTCCATACCACCCATGGCCGGGCACTGCCCTTTGCTACCGGACTGAAGCTGGGAAATCCGAAACTGAAGGTGGTGGTGATTTCCGGTGACGGTGACCTCGTGGCGATCGGTGGTAATCATCTGATTCATTCTGCCCGGCGGAATATGGATATGACGGTGATCTGTGTCAATAACTTCAATTATGCGATGACCGGCGGGCAGTTCGGTCCGACAACGCCGCCCGGGGCAAAGCTGACCACGGCACCGTTCGGCTCCTATGAGCATCCGTTCAATCTGCCGTTTCTGGTGGATTCGTGCGGTGCCACCTATGTTGCCCGCTGGACCGTGCTTCATGTCCGGCAGATGACTGATGCCTTCCGGGAGGCACTGGAGCATCCCGGGTTCAGTTTTGTAGAGGTGATTTCACCCTGTCCGACGGTATACGGAAGGAGAAATCAGCTGGGCTCGGGGCTGGATATTGTCAAGTATTACCGGGAGAAGTCGGTAGTAAGAAATGATATTGACACCCGGGAGTGTGAGATTGAACTCGGTGGTACGATTGTCGTCGGCAGGTTTGTGCGCAAGCAGAAGCCGACCTATCTGGAAAAGATGAACGAGTATCTGCGCCAGAGTGTGGGCGAGGCGTTTGTGCCGTATTCAGGACCGATGGACGATGCAGGAGATTAAGCTTTCCGGTTTCGGCGGTCAGGGAATCATCATGATGGGGATGATCCTGGGCAAGGCGGCAACCCTTTATGATAACAAGTATGCGACCCTGACTCAGAGTTTCGGACCGGAGGCACGGGGTGGTGCCTGCTCCGCCCAGTTGATCATCTCCGAGACCAAGATTCTCTATCCCTATCTGACCGCACCCGACATTCTGGTGGCGATGTCCCAGGAGGCTTACGAGAAGTTTGAGCCGACGCTCAAGGACGGCGGGATTCTGATTCTGGAACAGAATCTGGTCAAGCCGCACAATCATGAGGGCCGGGTGCGGGAGTTTGCCATTCCGGCAACCCGGATTGCAGAAAGTCTGGGTAACCGGATGTTCGCCAATATGGTGATGCTGGGCTTTGTCTGTGCAGTGACCGGAGTTGTGCCGAAGGAGGCGCTGGTCAAGGCGGTCAAGGACACCCTGCCGGCACGGGTGCTGGAAAAGAACCTGACTGCGCTGGAGCAGGGTTATCAGCAGGGGATGGCACAGCTTGAGCAACAGCAGTGAGCATTTGAACATACTGTTGAATATCCCTCCCGATGGTGTCGGACTGAAAATTGAGGGCATTGACGACGAATTTCAATTAAAGCCGGTTGCTGATTCGCCCTGCCGGGTCGGCTGTCCTGCCGGTGTTAATGTCAAGGCGTATGTCGGACTGATCGCCCGGGGTAATTTTGAACGGGCGCTGGCGGTGGTGCGGGAAAGAAATCCCCTGCCCGGCATCTGCGGCCGGGTCTGCACCCATCCCTGTGAATCGGAGTGCCGGCGGAACGAGATTGATGAACCGGTGGCGATCCGTCAGCTCAAGCGGTTTATTGCCGATTATGCGCTCAGTTCCGCACCGGCGGTGCTGCCGGCAGAAACACCGCGACGGCGGGAAAGGGTTGCAATCGTTGGCGCCGGTCCGGCCGGTCTGACCGCCGCCAGTGATCTGCGCCGGCTCGGTTATCAGGTGACCATCTTTGAAGCACAGCACAAGCCGGGCGGGATGCTGGTCTGGGGAATTCCGCCCTTCCGCCTGCCGCGGAATGTGATTGAGGAGGAGATCAATTCGATTCTCAATCTGGGAATTGCTCTGGTGCTCAATACCCGGATTGAAAATCCGGCCCAGCTTCTTGACGAAGGCTTCGCTGCCGTATTCTTTGCCCCGGGCCATCAGCAGAGCGTCAGGCTGGGTCTGCCGTTTGAGGATGAGCTGGAGGGGATTGTTGACAGTTTGAAGTTTCTCCGTGAATCTTATGAAGGTGCGGTGCGCAATCTGCATGGTCGGGTGCTGGTGATCGGCGGCGGCGACTCCGCAATCGATTCTGCCCGGGTGGCAAAGCGGCTGGGGGCGCAGGAGGTGACGATTGTCTATCGCCGGACCCGTTCCGAGATGCCGGCAGCAGCGGAGGAGATAGAGGAGGCGGAGCGGGAAGGGGTCAGATTTGAGTTTCTGGTTCAGCCGGTGGGGCTGATGCACCGCGAACGGCGGTTGACCGGCCTGCGATGTGTGCGGTGCGAACTGGGAGAACCGGATGCTTCAGGCAGGCGCAGGCCAGTGCCGGTGCCGGGTTCGGAGTTTATCATTGATGCGGAGTGGGTGATCACCGCAC